>NZ_JASPJZ010000002.1:0-265350 GCF_030232385.1 Corynebacterium sp. MSK006 | reverse complement strand
GCGCCGCTGCTGCTGACCCCCGGCGTGCCGGACACCGCGCCGCTGACCTCCACCGCGTGGCGCCGGGCCTGGCGCTCGGCCGCCGCCGACCCCTGCCTGGGCTACTCCGCGCCCGGCTCGCCGCGCCTGGTCGCCGCCATCGCCGAGCACGTCCGCCTCTCGCGCTCGATCGCCGCCGGCCACGTGGTGGTCACCGCCGGCGCGCGCGACGGCATGCGCCTGGTGCTCTCCGCGCTCGCCGCCCGAGGCGCCGACGATGCCCCGGCCGGCGCCCCGACGCGCCGGCTCACCGTGGCCGTGGAGAACCCCGGCTACCCCTCGCTGCGCGCCGTGCCCGAGCGCCTCGGCCACCGCGTCGTGCCCGTCGGGGTCAACGCCGGGGGAGTGGACCTCGCCGCCCTCGACACGCTGCGCCCGATTCCCGACGCCGTGCTGGTCACCCCCTCGCACCAGTACCCGCTGGGTGCGGCGATGTCGGCCGAGCGCCGCTTCGCGCTGCTGCGCTGGGCCGCGCGCGCCGGGGTCGTCGTCATCGAGGACGACTACGACTCCGAGCTGCGCTACGTCGGCGAGCCGCTGCCCGCCCTGGCCGGGCTGGACACCACCGGCAGCGTGGTCACCCTCGGGTCCTTCGCCAAGAGCCTGTCGCCGGGCCTCGGCCTGGGCTTCCTGGTGGTTCCCGAGCGGTTGCGCGCCGGGGTGCTTGCCGCGGCGAAGGCGGGCACGCCGGTCTCCGGGATCGTTCAGGACGCCGCGGCCAACTTCCTTATCGAGGGCGGCCTGCGCCGCCACACCGCCCGCATGCGCCGCGCCTACCGGCGCCGCCGCGACATCTTCGTCGACGTCTTTGCCGACTACCTCGACGCCCCGGGCGCGGCGACCGGCACGCCCGCCGACGCGACCGTCGGCACGGTCACCGCGCGTCCCATGGACGGCGGCCTGCACGCCGTGCTCCTCTTCGCCGGCGGCGGCGCGGGCGTGGAGTCCCGCGTGGTCACCGCCGCCCGCGCGGTCGGGCTCGGGGTGACGGCGCTGAGCGACTACTGGCGGCTCGCACCCGGCCAGGAGGGGATCGCCGGCGTGGTCGTCGGCATCGGCACGGGTAGTGAGGATCGGCTGTGCGCGGGGCTCAACCGCCTGCGCTCCTGCATCGAGGGCTGCGGGCTGCGCCCGACCCGGTGACACCGGAATCGGTGACGTCAAACCGGTTGACGGTGCAGTGTGGCGTAGGTTACTCTCGGGTACCACTCACGAATAGTCATTCGTAATTGCAGTTCAGACCCGAAAAACCGAGGAGAACATCGTGACCGACGCGCAGACCGCCCCGCGTACCTTCGCCAAGGCCGAGGAGACCTACATCGTCTCGGCCGCGCGCAGCCCGATCGGCAGCTTCATGGGCTCGCTGTCGAAGTTCGCCCCGATCGAGCTCGGCGAGATCGTCGCCCGCGAGACGATCGCCCGCTCCGGCGCCCCGGCCGAGGCCTTCGACGCCTCCGTGGTCGCCAACGTGATCCCCACCCGTCCGCGCGACGTCTACTCCTCACGCGCCATCGCGCTGCAGGCCGGCCTGCCCGAGTCCGCCACCGCCCTCAACGTCAACCGGCTGTGCGGCTCCGGCGCCCAGGCGCTCGTCACCGCCGCCGGCCAGATGCACACCGGCGACAGCGAGCTCGCCTTCGTCGGCGGCGTGGAGGTCATGAGCCAGGCGCCCTACTCCGTCGACGGCATGCGCGCCGGCAAGCGCATGGGGGAGGGCCACCTCTCCGACTGGCTGACCGGCGGGCTGACCTGCCCGATGGGCAACGGCCACATGGGCTGCACCGCCGAAAACATCGCCGGCCGCTTCGGCATCTCCCGCGAGCGCCAGGACGAGTTCGCCCTGACCTCCCACCAGCGCGCCCGCGCCGCGATCACCGAGGGCCGCTTCGCCGAGCAGATCGTGCCGGTCACGGTGAAGTCCCGCAAGGGCGAGACCGTCTTCGACACCGACGAGCACCCCAAGGACACCTCGCTCGAGCAGCTGGCCAAGCTGCCCCCCGCCTTCCAGAAGGACGGCACCGTCACCGCCGGGAACGCCTCCGGCATCAACGACGCCGCCGCCGGCCTCGTGCTCGCCTCCGACAACGCGCTGTCCACCCACGACCTCGAGCCGCTGGCCCGGGTAGCCGGCTGGGGCATCGCCGGCGTCGACCCGGCCCACATGGGCCTCGGCCCCGTCTCCGCGGTGCCGAAGGCCCTGGCCAAGGCCGGCATCAGCCTCGACCAGGTCGACCTCATCGAGTCCAACGAGGCCTTCGCTGCCCAGGCCATCGCCGTCCAGGACGAGCTCGGCTTCGACCCGGAGAAGACCAACGTCGACGGCGGCGCCGTCGCCCTCGGCCACCCCATCGGCGCCTCCGGCGTCATCCTGACCGTCAAGCTGGTCCACCGCCTGCGCGCCACCGGCGGCCGCTTCGGCCTGGTCACCCTCTGCATCGGCGGCGGGCAGGGCATCGCCGTCGTCGTCGAGGCGCAGTAGCCCGGGCCCCGGACCCGCACCGCCCCGCCAGTCCACACCGACAGACTCAGGAGAACCGCAGTGAGCACCGACAACCAGCAGATCATCCGCACCGCCGCCGTCATCGGCGCCGGCTCCATGGGCTCCGGCATCGCCGCCCACCTGGCCAACGCCGGCGTCAACGTACACCTGCTCGACATCCCCGCCGACGAGGGCGACCGCGACGCCCGCGCCAGGGCCGGCGTCGAGCGCCAGGTCAAGCAGCGCGGCTTCATGGACCCCGAGTTCGCCGTCCGCGTCACCCCGGGCAACATCGAGGACCACCTCGACCGCCTCGGCGAGGCCGAGTGGATCGTCGAGGCCGTCTTCGAGGACCTCGACGTCAAGCACCAGACCTTCGCCAAGATCGCCGTCCACCGCGCCCCCGGCACCCCGGTCAGCTCGAACACCTCCACCATCCCGCTGGCCCAGCTGACCGAGGGCATGGACGCCGACCTGCTCGGCGACTTCGCCATCATCCACTTCTTCAACCCGCCGCGCGTGATGCGCCTCGTCGAGCTCGTCGCCGGCCCGCAGACCTCCGAGGGCACCGTCGAGCGCCTGCGCGCCATCGCCGAGCGCCAGCTGGGCAAGGTCGTCGTGGACTGCCGCGACACCCCCGGCTTCATCGCCAACCGCGTGGGCAACTTCTGGATGTCCGTCGGCGCCGCGCTCGCCCTCGACCGCGGGGTGCGCCCGGAGCTGGCCGACACCGTCTTCGGCAAGCCCTTCGGCGTGCCGCGCACCGGCATCTTCGGCCTCTTCGACTACGTCGGCCTGCAGCTGGTGCCCGCCATCTGGGGCAGCCTGCTCAAGGCCCTGCCGGAGTCCGACGCCTACCACCGCTTCGACATCTCGTCTTCGCCCGAGCTGAAGACCCTGCTGGACAAGGGGCTGACCGGGCGCACCGGGGAGAGCGGCTTCTACCGCGGCCGCGGCGAGGTCTACGACTTCGCCGCCGACGACTACCGCCCAATCGAGAAGCCGGACCCGGCCGCCGACCCGGCCGTCGGCGAGAAGACCGCCGCCGGGGTCATCGCCACCGACAGCGAGGCCGGCCGCTACGCCCGCGACGTCTACCTGCACACCCTGGCCTACTGCTGCGCGGTGGCCGACGAGATCGCCGACACCGTCGAGCACATCGACCTGGCCATCCAGCTCGGCTACGGCTGGAAGCGCGGCCCCTTCGCCCTGGCCGACGCCATCGGCCTGGACAACCTCGTCGACGCCTACGAGGCCTCCGCAGACTTCGAGACCGTCCCTGAGCTGCTGAGCAAGGCCGTCGCCGCCGGCGGCTTCTACCCGGCGGGCCCCACCGGCGAGACCGTCCTCGACGGCTCCGGGAAGACCGCCGCGCGTCTCGAGCGCGCCGGGGTGGTCACCGTCGCCGCGCTGACCGCCGACGCCGAGCGGATCGCCGGCAACGACAAGGCCGAGGTCTTCGCCCTGACCGGCGAGAACGAGGGCGTGGCCGTGCTGACCATCAACACCCCGATGAGCTCCTGCCACCCGGACGTGCTCGCCGTCTTCCGCGAGGTCGCCGGGCTCGACGGGGTGCGCGCCCTGGTCATCGCCGGCGACGACGAGCGCGTCTTCTCCGCTGGCGCGGATCTCGGCGTGCTCTCCGGGCTCGCCGCCGCCGGCGAGGAGGAGGCCTGCGCCGACCTCATGCGCGACGGCGTGCGCTCCCTGGCGGCCCTGCGCCGCGCGCCCTTCCCCGTCGTCGGCGCCGTGCGCGGCGTCGCCCTCGGCGGCGGGCTCGAGCTGCTGCTGCACACCGACGCCTCGGCCGTGCACGCCGAGACCCGCCTGGGCTTCCCCGAGCGCGAGGTCGGCCTCTTCCCGGCCTGGGGCGGCACCGCCCGCACCCTCGAGCGCGCCATCGACTCGGGTGCGGAGGACCCGCACGCCGCGGCCTTCGAGCTGATCATGTCCGCCAAGAAGATCCCGGGAGCCTTCCCGGCACGCGCCAAGGGCGTGCTGCGCCCAGCCGACCGCATCGTGCTCTCCTCCGACCACGTCATCGCCGAGGCCCTCGGGCTCGCCCGCGAGCTGGCCGGGCAGGACTACTCCGAGCCCGGCGTGCGCGACCTGCCGCTGCGCCCGGCGGACGCCCCGGCGCTGGAGTGGACCGAGGGCTCGGAGACGGACGCGCGCATCGGGCGGGCGGTCGCGGCCGTCTACACCGCGGGCGAGGGCGACCCGGAGGCGGTCCCGTCCGACGAGCTGACGGCGCGGGAGACCGCCGAGGCCGCGGCGGTGCTCGTGCTGCCCGCCAACGCGGAGCGCGCGGCGCACATGGCCAAGACCCGTCGGCCGCTGAAGAACTGACGGGGAAGAACTGACGGGCCGGGGCCTCCCCGCCCCACCCCGGTGGTGGCGCCGAGGCCGGCGCGGCCACCCTCACCAAGGTGGCGTCGCACCCTGCGGCGCCACCGCGAACTAGTCTGGAAAACCATGGCAAACACGCGGCGCAGAGACCAGATCGCGCAGGCCGCGATGAAGCTCTTCGCGGAGCGCGGCTACCACGGCACGGGCATGGAGGACATCGCCCGCGAGTGCGGCATGCGCGCCTCCAGCCTCTACAACCACGTCGAGTCCAAGCAGCGCGTGCTCGCGGAGCTGTGCACCCACTGGATGGGCCGCCTGCTGGAGGTTCACGACACCGCGGTGGCGGGCGTGGCGGACCCGGCCGAGGCGTTGGCCGCGGCGATGTGCTCGCACGTGGTCTTCCACGCGCACAACGCGCGGGCGGTCAAGGTGGTCAACAACGAGATCAACTCGCTGGACGCGCAGGCCCGCGCCGAGGTGACGGGCCTGCGCAAGGAGTATGTGCGCCGGTGGCAGCGCATCGTCGCCGCGGGCATCGAGCGCGGCGAGTTCGACGTCGACGACCTCAAGATCACCGTCTACGCCCTGATCGACATGGGCATCGGGGTGGCCCTCTGGTTCGACCCGGAGGGGCGCTATCCGGCGGAGGACCTCGCGGAGTTCTACGCCACCGCGGCGTTGCGCCAGGTGGGCGCGGCGGGGCGCTGAGGCGGCGGCTGTAGCCGCGGGCGTAGCTGCGCCGAGTGCTTGCCGACGCGCGCTGGCCCGGCCACTGACGGTGCCAATTCCTCGTGCAGGCGGACGGGCCCCGGAATCCGGTGTGCGTAACAAAAAATCCCCTGGAGTTCCAGGGGATTTACGGGTTTACTTCGCGGCGTCAGCCAACTCGCTGGAGTCGGCGCTGCAGCTGGCGGATGCACCAGCGCCGCTACCGGTGTTCTCGGCGATAGTCTCGCCGTCGACCAGGATCCGGCAGGTGATCTGCCCCTCGTCGTACATTCCGTTGGTGGCGGTCAGGCTCGCACCCAGCAGCCCGGTCACGGTGGCTTCCTTCGACCATCCGGCCTGGAGGCCGTTTTCCTGCACGGTGTCGGATTCCCCGGTGTTGTAGGTCGCGAGAGCGTCCTGCGCGTCCCCGTCAATCTGGTAGGTGACGGTGCGCTCGGCGTTCAGCTGCTTGTCCGCCTCGCTGACCCCGGCACCGAAAAGTGCGGTGCAGCCAACCAGGATGGCGAATAGGCCGACAACGATGACGATGGAGATGATGCAGCCGACGCGCTTGTACCAGGGCTTCTTCGGTTGCTGCTGGTAGTAGACGGGTTGTTGCGCGTTGGTTATGAGGCCCTTTCCAGGTAGTGGTTAAGCGGAAAATAAATATACTAAACGTACAGGAAAGTTATAAAATCCTCTTGATCGCCTGTGTGCTATACAGGATTCTGTTAGGTCGATGCAAGGCGTCGAGGGGAAGAGGGGTTGTTCGGGGGGGGGCGAAGGCCGCGTTTTTGCTGCTAGAAGGGGTATATTGCGAACCCTGAATGAAAACCGGCGGCGGACGGCGCCTCATATGACTCGAATGGTTTCGGGGGTCGGCTGGGGGGATAGGTTGGTGAAAAGGTATGGCTCCGGACGGCACTTCCCGGCTGATCCGTGATCAGGTGAGACGTACCCTTCAGTCCCGCTGCTTGTTCCAGCGCCGGCTCAACCGGGTGCGCGCGACCTTGCCCGTGGCCGTGCGCGGCACCGCGGCCACGACCTCTACGCGCACCGGCACCTTGTAGGCGGCCAGGCCCGCGCGCACCCACTCGCGCAGCTCCTCCGCGAGCGCCGACGGGTCTGAGACCGGGGCTTCCGCGGAGGAACCAGCGGTGTGCGCAGTGTGGCGGGTCTCGCTCTGCCCGTCGGTGCGCACCCCTTTCGCGGCGTCGCGCAGCACCACGACCGCGCGCGGTGTCTCCCCGCCGGACGGCTTGCGCCAGGCGGCGACCGCGGCGTCGGCAATCAACGGGTGTGCGCGCAGGCTCTCCTCGACCTCGGCGGGGGAGACCTGGAAGCCGTTGCAGTTGATGATCTCCTTGACCCGGCCGATCACCCTGAGGTCCGCGCCCGTCACCTGGCCGTCCGCCACTCCGTCGGGGCCGATTTCGACCACGTCGCCGGTGCGCAGCCAACCGTCCGGCGTGACCGCTGCGGCAGTGGCCTCCGGCATGCCCAGGTAGCCGGCCATGACCTGCGGCCCGCGCACCCACATCTCCCCGGTCTCGCCGACAGCGCTCGCGCGCACCAGCTCCGCGCGCGCGGCGTCACTCAGCTCCACCGGCGGAGCCTGGCCGTCCGGGGTGCGCACGACGGCGACCTCGGTGCCGGGCACGGGCGTGCCGATGCCCGCCGGGTCCTCGCCGCGGACGTGCACGTGGGTCACCGGCGAGGCCTCCGAGAGCCCGTAGCCCTGGATCACCTCGCAGCCGAGCGCCTCGGCCGCGCGGCGGGCGAGCCCGCCGGAGAGCGTGTCTGCCCCGGAGAGCATCACCTTCAGCGCCGAGAGATCCACGCCCGCCGGCACGCCGTCGCGCACCAGGTGCGCCAGGATCGCCGGGGCCACCCAGCTGAAGTTCACCGCGTGGCGCTCGTGGAGCTTGAGGAAGGTCGCCGGGTCGAAGCCGTCGAAGACCACCAGGTGGCCGCGGCGGAACAGCGTGGTGCACATGAGCACGGTTAGCCCGTAGACGTGCGCGAAGGGCAGGGGAGCGGTCATGGTCCAGTGCGCCGGCGCCGGGCAGCGCTCGAGCGCGGCGGCCATCTGGCGCACGTTGGCGCACAGGTTGGCGTGGGTGAGCATGACCGGCTTCGGTCGGCCGGTGGTGCCGGAAGAAAACGGCAAGACGGCCAGCTCACGGGAACGGTCTTCGGGGGCGGTGAGGGGCTGGGCCTGAGGTGCCGCCTCGCCGTCCGCGAGGTCGACCAACCCGTCGCGGTCCAGGCGCAGTACGGGGATGCCGGTGGCCTCGGCGGCCGCCGCGCCCGCCTCGGTGGCGGTGAGGATCAGCCGCGCGCCCGAGGTCTTCAATTGGCCGGCTATCTCCGCCTCGCCGAGCTGCGCGCCTGCCGGCGAAACCGCCGCCCCGGCGGCGAGCGCCGCGAAGAAGGCGACGATGAACCCCAGGCTGTTCGGTGCGTTGAGGACCACCACCGGCGGGACGGTGATGCCTCCGGTCGACCGCGGGGCCGTGGGCGAACCGGCCGCCGGCGTGGCGCCCGACTCCGCGGCGTCGGTCGACGGGGCATACGAGAGGCACGCACGCAGTACCGCGGCGGTGGTGCTGACCCGCTCGGCCAGGTCGCCGTAGGTGACCTGCCGGCCGGTGGCGGTGTCGGTGACGGCGGTGCGCGCGGCGTCGTCGACCGAGATGCCGCCGAGGACGAGCCCGGCCAAGCCCGTCGGCGGCACGGTGGGATCAATGCCGCGCGAGGCTGCGGCGGGGGAGTTCCCCCGGCGCGGGGCGGGCTCCGGGGAGGGGGCGGTGGTGTCGGTCACGGCCTCAGAGGGTACGCCGTTACGCGAAAGCCCCCGTCACCCTCGGGGTGACGGCGGAGCTTGCTTCGAAGGGTGGCGTTACTTCGCGGCCCCCTGAGCCTCGATCTGCTCCAGGCTGCGCCCGCGGGTCTCGGGAACGCAGGTCTTGACGAAGACGACCCCGGCGACGCAGATCACACCGAAGATCGCGAAGACGGCGTCCTGCGCCATCGTCGCAGTCATGATCGGGAAAAGCAGCCCGACGACAAACGAACCGATCCAGTTGAAGGAGCTGGCGAGACCGCTTGCACGGCCGCGGATCAGGAGCGGGAAAACCTCTCCGACGAGGACCCAGGTAAGCGGTGCCCAGGTGAACGAGTAGAACGCGACGTAGATCGAGAGGAAGACCACGATCATCATCGGGTTCGCGTTGTCGACCACCATGTTGATCACCGCAGGCAGCAGGAAGGAGGCGGCCATGATGGAGCCGCCCATCATCAGCAGAGTCTTGCGGTTGAACTTGTCGGCGATGACGAGGAATACGAGGGACCCGAGCACCAAGATGACACCCTGCACCACGGGCCACAGCAGAGCGTCCGAAGCCGCGGTACCCGTCGCCTCCTCGACGATCAACGGGATGTAGTAGAAGATCGCGTTCGCGCCCTGGAACTGCTGGAAGGCCGCCACGCCGACGCCAGCTATCACGAGGTAGCGGTACCGCCCGGAGAACAGCATGCTCCAAGAACTGGTGGCATTGGCCTTCTGCTCCACCTCGGCGTTCGTCTTGATCTCAGCCAGTTCTCTCTCGATCTCATCCGCCGGGCGAATGTAGCTGAGCACCCGTCGCGCTTCGTCATCGTGACCGTTCTTCACCAGAAATCGGGGGGACTCAGGCAAACGTAGGACACCGAGGAAAAGGATGATGGCCGGGACCGCCGCGAGGGCGAGCATGGACCGCCATGCCCAGTTGTGAGGGAGATGCTGAAGGAACCAAGCCATGATGTAGCTCAGCAACATGCCGGAGACAATCATGGTCTGGTTGAGTCCCGAGAGGCGGCCGCGAAGCTCGGCGGGCGCCATCTCGGACATGTAGGCGGGCACGAGCGCACTCGCAGCGCCGACGGCGAGGCCGAGGAAGACGCGGACGATGATGAGATAGATCGTCCCCTGGTCGGGTGAGATGCCGCAGAGGACGGAGCCGACGGCGAAGATCACGGCGGCGACCAGAATCATCTTCCGGCGTCCGAACCGATCGGATAGCTGACCGGACAGCGCGCCACCGATGACGGCACCGAGCATGAGCGACGAGGTGATCCATCCGATGGCGGCGGCGTTGCCGGCCAGGTCCCAATCATGCTGCAGGAACGGCAGGGCTCCGGTCATGACCCCGATGTCGTAACCGAAGAGGATTCCACCGAAGGCTCCGAAAAAGTAGATGAACCCGCGGGGGATCTTTTTCGCAGGTGCTGACGATGCAGGTGGCATTTGGTCTCCTAGCCTCTGAAGGGAGGTGGGGTAGCGCGCCTCAAAGTGAGCGCTAACATCCTTGTACGGCGAGTATGGCTTCAGTGGTGAAAAAATGTCAACGCTAACATTTGTGCGGTATGTCACCGCTCGGAGAAATGGGCATTTAGGCAGCTCGCCACCCCCGGGCCTCGGACCGAGCCGCGTGGTATGGGGCGACGTTGTTCCCTCGAAAGGGGGTGTAGCGGGGTTGACAGTGGTCCCCTCCGGGAGCGCCGGGCCCGGGAGCTGCCGGCAATCTCGATGGGACGACGGGAGGAAGCCCTTGCGATCTGTGTGGTCAGTTGCGGGGATGCGTGGTCGAAGCCCGTGACACGAGGATCGGCGGGACAGGCTCAGTGTCCGGCGCCTCGCCCCCGATCATTTTCAGGGCTGCGATGATCACGCGGGTGCCGAGTGTCTCGAAATCCTGGTGCACGGTGGTCAGACCGGGGTAGTAGTACCCGCTGCCGGGAAGGTCGTCAAAGCCGACCACGGACATTTCCGTGGGGATTTCGATGCCGTACTGGTGGAAGGCAGAGAGAGCGCCGAGGGCCATGTGATCGTTGGCGCAACAGATCGCCGTCGGCCGCGCAGCCGAGGGAAGCTCCGCGATCTGTACTCCGGCGGCGTGGCCGGAGGCGGGTGACCAGTCGCCGCGGGCGAGCCTGGGCTGAATCCCTCGCTCGGCGCATTCGGCCAGCGCGCCGTCGAGCCGGCGCTGTGCGTCCACCCAGTTGGAGGGGCCCGCGAGCAGTGTGATGTCGCGGTGTCCCAATTCTGCCAGGTGGGCGATGGCCAGGCGGGCGCCGGCGGTCTGATCAACGCTCATGCAGACCAGATCGTCCAGGTCCGTCGGGCGGGGGCCGACGATGATCAAGGGGATGTCCAGTTTCAGGGTGCCTGCGAACCAGACCAGTGACTCCCGGGACGCGATGACGATTACGGCCTCGACGGAGCGTTCCAGAAACTCGTCGAGCGCTGCCCGAAACTGCGCTTCGCTTGTCTCCGCGATTGTCGCGATAAGTGTCAGGTAGGAATGGTCTCGCGCAGCCCGCTCCAGGGATGCCAGGGTGCTCGTGGGGCCGTGCAGGAAGGAACCGACGGCGATGACGCCGATCAGGCCCGAGTGCTTGGTCACGAGCGCGCGGGCGGCCAAGTTGCGCCGGTAGCCCAGCTTGTCCACCGCGGCCTGGACGCGGTCACGGGTTGCTGGTCGTACCCCGGGGAAACCATTTATTACCCGAGAGACTGTCTGGTGTGACACTCCCGCTTCGGCGGCGACTTCCGCCATCGTGGGCGGGCGGGACCGCCGCCCCGGAGCGGGGCCCTCCGGTGAGGTGCTCTTGCTGGAACCCGGGGTGAGGGAGGTTGTGGACGGCTGCCTGGAATCTGAACTCATGGGCCTCTTCGGGGTGGTGCGTGTGCAGGCATGTGAGCTTAGGGCATCACGCAACTTTGAACTTCCACTGCGCTTCACGGGTGGACCCCGGAGCGAGTGCGACGGATGCGGGGTCCGTGTTGAATGCGTCTGGTGCACAGCTGCAGGCCTCGACGGCGACTCCGGAACGGTCCCAGCGGGTACCGGGAAGGTCCGACGTAAAGACCTGCACGAAGGGCAGTTGCGCGGGATTCCACTCGAGCGCGGCACCACGTCCCTCGCTGTTCGTGACGGTGACTCTCCCCGTCTGGAGGTCGGTGAAGCAGTGGTCCAACTGCACGCCGCTCAGGCTCCCGCCCCGCCGGAAATCGGTCCCGGCCGCGCGGGATACGGGCCCCGCACCCTCCGGGAGTTTACGGGCGCCGCCGGTGTCCAGGACGGTAGCCGCCGGCACCGTGAGGTCCCATGCGTCGACGCCTCCGCCGGCGGCGGTGAGGTAGGGGTGGATCCCCAAGCCGACCGGTGCGGTGGTCTCGCCGGTGTTGCGGGCGGCGAGGCTCCAGGTCAGACCCTCCCGGTGCAGGTTCCAACTCGCCTTCAATTCAACCTGGAACGGGTACCCGGGCTGGGGGAGTATCGCGGTTGACATCGCCGCCGACTTGGCGTCCGCAGAGTCGAGCCGCCAGTCGGTCCAGCACACGAGCCCGTGCAGGGAGTTGGCCAGTTCCGGTTCAGATAGCGCGAGCTGGTGGGTGCGGCCCCCGAACCGGTATCGCCCGTCACGCAGGCGATTCGGCCAGGGTGCGAGAGTGGCCCCGTGAAAGCAGGGGCGCATCTTGTCGGTGGGCCATGGTAGGACCAGAGGGTCTGTGCCGCAGCGAAGGGCGACCAGACTGCCGCCCTGAGTGCACAGCGTCGCCTGCCAGGGACCGGAGTGCAGATTCACTTCCGTTCCACAGTGGCGGTTGGGGGTGGTCAGCTTCTTCCGGGGGTGGCGGGGAGCTGCGTCGGGCATGGGCGCTGAGTCGGGGTGCATGGAAAATCTCCAGGTAGACAGTGTGTGACCGATAACATTTATCGCCGGGGAGTGGGGTTCCTTGACTTGCTGTGCTCCGGTCACGGATGATGGTGTCATCGAGAATGTTAGCGATAACATGATTTGAAGGGAAGGTCGGTGGCAGAGATGGTCGGTCCAACTCAGCCGGTGTATCTCGGAATCGAACTCGGGTCGACGCGGATCAAGGCCTGTGCGGTCCTGGCGGATGGGCGCAGCGTGGCCAGCGGCTCGTCCGAGTGGGAAAACAAGCTCGTCGACGGGCACTGGAGCTACTCGTTGGAGGAGGTCTGGGCGGGAATCCAGGCCGCCTACTCGGACCTGGCGGTCCACTACGAGGAGAAGACCGGACACAGGCCGACCTCCTTCGCGGCCATGGGGGTCTCCGCGATGATGCACGGTTACCTGGCCTTCGACAGCGACGGCGAGCTTCTGGTTCCGTTCCGAACTTGGCGAGACACCTACACCGGGCAAGCGGCGAAACAGCTGACCGACTTGTTCGGGCGCAACGTTCCCCTCCGATGGTCCATCGCCCATTTCTTCCAGGCCGTTCTCGACAACGAAGAACATGTCGGTGACGTCGCCTATCTCACGACTTTGGCCGGTTACGTGCACTGGAAACTGACGGGCGAGCAGGTGCTCGGGATCGGTGACGCCGCCGGAATGTTCCCGGTGGACTCGGCAACCGGTGACTACGAGGCGGAGATGTGCACGGCATTCGATGCCGTGGCAGCCGAATCGGCGACGGTCAAGCCGATCAAGACCCTGCTGCCCCGCGTTCTCCGGGCTGGCCAGCAAGCCGGAACTTTGAGTGCCGCCGGCGCAGCACTGCTCGATCCCAGCGGAGATCTGCACCCCGGCGTGCCCTTCTGCCCTCCGGAAGGAGACGCGGGCACCGGCATGGTGGCCACCAACGCAGTGCGGTCGCGCACGGGAAACGTGTCGGTGGGGACCAGCATCTTCGCGATGGTGGTGCTCGACAAACTGAGCCCGGAGGTCCACCCGGAGATCGACCCGGTGGCGACACCGGACGGTTCGCCGGTGGCGATGGTGCACTGCAATAACGGAACCAATGAGCTGTCCGCCTGGATGGATCTTTTCGCGCAGGTCGCCGTCGCCTTCGGCGCGAAACAGATCGACAACATGGACGACGTCTACAGGGTGCTGCTCACCGAGGCGCTCGCCGGCGACAGCGACGCCGGCGGCCTCGTGGCCTACAACTACCTCTCCGGCGAGCCCATCACCGGCCTGGCGGAAGGTCGTCCGATGGTGGCCCGTGGTCCGCAGTCCTCGTTGAGTATCTCCAACTTCCTGCGCGCCCAGGTTTACGCCGCCTTCGCGACGCTCGAGCTGGGGATGCGGATCTTGCGCCAAGACGGCGTCGACATCGACGTGCTGTACGCCCACGGCGGCCTGTTCCGCACCAAGGGAGTCGGGCAGCGGCTTCTCAGCGCAGCGCTCGACACACCGGTCGGAGTCGCGCCGTCAGCTGCAGAGGGCGGCTCCTGGGGGATAGCCCTGCTCGCCCGGTACCTCGACTCCGGGGCGGAGCGGCCACTGGCCGACTTTCTCGACGAGGAGATCTTCCCCGAAACGGACCCGGAGATCGTTCGTCCGCATCAGACGGACGTCCGGGGATTCCGGGAGTTTCTAACCCGGTACGAGAAGGGTCTGGACCTGCAACGTGCAGCCGTTGCTGCCATTCCCCTCGAAACAGGAGTTCCGGAGGCCTGACCTCCCGATAGACCGATCCCCCAGAGGCCTGAAAAGAAAGGTGAACATGTCTTCTCTCAGATCCTTCCCCGAACGGGTGCAGACTGCCGTTGAGGCCACTAGACAGCGTGTCTCTGATCTGCACGCAGAACTTCCCAGGTGGGAGCTTGTCGTGTGGACCGCCGGCAACGTCTCCGAACGTGTTGTCGTGGCCGAGGACGGAACGCCCTCCACCGAGGACATCTTCGTTATCAAGCCGTCCGGTGTGAGCTACGACGAACTCACCGCCGAGGCGATGGTGGTCTGCGATATCAAGGGCAACCTCATCGACGGCAGCCGAAAGCCCAGCTCAGACACGGCCGCGCACGCCTACGTGTATGAGCACATGCCCGAGGTCGGCGGTGTGGTGCACACCCACTCCAGCTACGCGTGCGCCTGGGCTGCCCGTGGCGAGGAGATCCCCTGCGGCCTGACCATGATGGCGGATGAATTCGGCGGGCCGGTGCCCGTGGGGCCCTTCGCGATCATCGGCGACGATTCCATCGGCCGCGGCATCGTGGAGACCCTCCGGGAGTCCCGCTCCCCGGCTGTGCTGATGCAGAACCACGGCCCGTTCACCGTCGGTGAGAGCGGCAAGGACGCCGTCAAGGCCGCCGTCATGGTCGAGGAGGTCGCGCGGGCCATGCACCTGACGCGACAGCTCGGCCGAGAGGTCCCGATTCCGCAGGACAAGATCGACCACCTCTACAACCGCTACCAGAACGTGTACGGCCAATAGCTGTCGCGGAACTCCACACTCACCTGACCCCTGACCGACACTGAAAGGAAAACAATGAAGAACCCATTCCAGGGCAAGGAAATCTGGTTCCTCACCGGATCCCAGCACCTCTACGGCGAGGAAACCCTCAGGCAGGTCGCCGACCAGTCCCAGAACGTGGTCGAGACCCTCAACGCGGCCGAGGACATCCCCGTCCGCATCGTGTGGAAGCCCACGCTGACGGACTCGGAGTCCATCCTGCAAACGATCTTGGACGCCGGATCTGACGACAACGTCATCGGCGTCATCGCCTGGATGCACACCTTCTCGCCCGCGAAGATGTGGATCCGTGGCCTCGATGCCCTGCGCAAGCCCCTCCTGCATCTGAACACGCAGGATGACGCGCAGCTGCCGTGGGGCACGATCGACATGGATTTCATGAACCTCAACCAGGCCGCGCACGGCGACCGCGAATTCGGCTACATCCTCACGCGCATGGGGATTCCGCGCGTAACGGTCGTCGGGCACGCCTCCGAGGAGCGGGTCACCGCCCGCATCGGTAACTGGGCGCGTGCTGCAGCCGGCATCAGCGAGGCGCGCAGCCTTCGAATGGTGCGCTTCGGCGACAACATGCGCAATGTGGCGGTCACCGAGGGCGACAAGACGGAGGCGGAGATCGTCTTCGGTACCTCCGTCAACACCTGGGGAGTCAACGACCTCGTGGCTGCCGTCGAGGAAGTGAAGGATTCCGACGTCGACGAGCTCATCGAGGAGTACCAGGAGCTGTACGAGATCCAGGAGGAGCTCCTCCCGGGCGGGGACCGGCATGATTCGCTGCGATACGCCGCCAAGCAGGAGATCGCCATGCGTGGCTTCCTGGAAGCCGCCGGTGCCTGGGCGTTCACCGACACCTTCGAAGACCTCGGTGCCCTCAAGCAGCTGCCCGGGCTGGCGGTGCAGCGCTTGATGGCCGACGGTTACGGCTTCGGTGCGGAGGGCGACTGGAAGACCGGCCTCTTGATCCGCATCGCGAAGGTCATGGGCTACGGCCTTCCCGGCGGGGCCAGCCTGATGGAGGACTACTGCTACAACATGGTCCCCGGCAAGGAGAAGATCCTGGGCGCCCACATGCTGGAGGTCTGCCCGTCTCTGACTTCGGCAAAGCCGAAGATGGAAATCCACGAGCTGGGAATCGGCAACCGGCACGATCCGGTGCGCCTGGTCTTCGACACCGACCCGGGCCCTGGCGTTGTGCTCGCCTGGTCGGACCTGCGGGACCGCTTCCGACTCACCGCCAACACGGTCGACGTGGTTGAGCCCGACGAGCCGCTTCCGAATCTGCCCGTCGCTCGAGCGGTCTGGGAGCCGCACCCCGACCTCAACACGTCGGCCACCTGCTGGCTGACCGCCGGCGCCGCCCACCACACCGTCCTGTCGACCCAGATCGATGTCCAGGTGTGGGAGGACTTCGCGCGCCTGGCCGGTGTGGAGCTCGCCGTCATCGACAAGGAGACGACGGTCAGGGACTTCGAGCAGTCGCTGCGCTGGACCGCGGTATACCACCGGATCAACCAGAAGTTCTAGACGTGGTTGGGTCTTAGCCCAATTATCGCCCTGAGCGCCGACCGGGCCGATCATCCTCAGAAGGTGATCGGCCCGGTCAGCTTTTGTTGATGGTCGGGTTGACGGCCGTTCCAAGCCTGTCGCTCCCAGCCGGTGTCCGGCTGCCAGGACGGCGGCGGAGGCTGGATTACTAGGCGTCTTCGGCGGTGGCCTCGTTGTAGAGCTGGAAGAGGTGTTCCAGAATCTTCTGCTCGTCGCCGCCGAAGTCCACCCCGTAGGCCTGTTCGACGGCCGCGTCGAGGTTCTTGTGCGCCTGCATGAGAGCGGGGTAGAGGAAGTCGTTGTCCGGGTCGTAGAGCTGGGCGATCGTCGCGCCCTCGTACTCCTTGCGCGCGTCCAGGACTGCCTGGGCACACGCCTCGATCTGGGCCTTGTGCTTGTCGTCGACCTCGGGCCAGATGAAGTCGTTGTAGACAACGCCTCCGGAGTAGCGATAGTCACTCTTAAGTCGTCCTCCGACGCGGCGCATCCAGGTGTTGTGGATGTGGGAGTGGAGGACCCCGAATTCGTAGAGGCCAGCGTCCGGAATAAGAAAAACCAGATCGCTGCAGAAGGCGTCAGGGGTCACAAATCCTAGGGGAATGTAGCGGCGTCTTTCTGAAGAAACCTTCGGTATAAGAATCGAGGTACCGTCCGGGATATTCTCCACGTGAAACCGGGTAGGGGTCTCGGCGATTTTACGGGTCGGAGCGCTCTTGCTGGCGGCGCGGTACTCGCGGACGGCTCGGGCGCGCTCCAGGGACTTGGGTAGCAATTCCAGCTCTACCGGGGAAAGGTCGCCCAGCCAAAGGACCCAGCGCTCGATGCCCTTGATGAACTCCTGGGATCCGTACCAGCGGTGGAAGAGGGGCTCTGCAGCTGGCTCCTCAGCCAGGAAGTCCGCCTTCTCCTCGGGGGTGAAGAGGTAGTTTCCGCCGTCGATCGGCTTGTTGCCGATGCCGATCCTAGGCACGGCACACAGCGGCCTGCGTCTGCTCCACACGAAGGCGTAGGGCGCGTCGACCAGGTAGGCGTTGAGCTGCGTCGGGTGTTGCTCGATGCCCTCGGCATCCACCGTCGGGTGGTGGAACAGTCGCTTGGGGGTGCCCGCTCTCTTCCTGCCTTGCCGGGTCTCGTCCTTGGAGAAGCCGACGATCACGCAGAAGACGTGGGCCTGATCCTCCGCCTCGTTCGCCCAGCGGAAGGTGTCGTGGGCGAAGTCGATGCGTACGCCCGCCTGGTGGATCGGCCACCAGATGTTGGCCACCTGCTCGCCCTGGCAGATGGAGTTCGTCGAGACGAAGGCGCAGCGGATCGGGTGGTCTTCGATGTAGTCGGTGGCCTTGATGTACCAGCCCGCGACGTAGTCGATGTTGCCCACGTTGCGCGTCCCCGGAGGGAAGACGGCCTTGAGCTCCGCCTTCTGCTCCTTGGTCTGGTTGCGTGCGCCCAGGAAGGGTGGGTTACCCACCACGAAGTCACAGTCCCCGGCCGGAAGGACCTCATTCCAGTCCATGGCCAGCGCGTTGGCCCGCACCACGTTAGCGGAGTCGGTCAGGGGAAGATCTTCGATGTTGCGGGAGATCAGCGTGGAGGTCTCCGCGTTCGCCTGCAGCTCGGCGATCCACAGGGCGGTCAGGGCGACATTGACCGCGAAGTCATTGATCTCAATTCCGTGGAACTGGCGCACGCTGACTTTGATCGGGCTGCCGCCCTCGATGTCCTCGAAGCCCATCGCCGTCTGCCCGTCCTCGGTCAACTCCGTGAGTACCTTGTTCTCGAGCCGGCGAAGGGAGATGTAGGTCTCCGTGAGGAAGTTTCCGGAGCCGCACGCCGGGTCCAGGAAGTTGAGGGACCCCAACTTCTCGTGGAACGCTTCCAGTCGGTTGCGCCGCGCCCGGTCGCCGAGCGTCGCGTCGGTGAGGTAGCCGTCCAGCTCGGCGGTCAGCTCGTCCAGGAAAAGAGGGTCGATGAGTCGGTGGATGTTCTCCGGAGAGGTGTAGTGCATGCCGCCGGCGTGGCGGGTCTCCGGGTTCAGGGTGGACTCGAAGACGCCGCCGAAGACGGTCGGGGAGATCTGTGACCAGTCGGTCTTCCGACTGACCTCTTTGAGCAGATGCGTCCGTATTTCCTCGCTGAAGGGCGGGATTTCCTCCTCGACGGCGAACAGGCCGCCGTTGACGTAGGGGAAGCGTTTGAGCGCCTCCGGGTCGTAGGGGTCGCGCTGGTCCAGGGGCGTATCGAGCACGCGGAAGAGACGCTTGAGCCCGTCGCGTAGGAAGTCGGCGGAGAGGCTCTCGACGTAATTGTGGAACGCGTCTTTGCGGAAGAGCCCGGCGTCCTCGGCGAAGAGGCAGAAGACCAGACGGACACACAGGACATTGAGGCTGTGCTGGTTGCCCGACGAATCCGGATCCAGGTACTGCCCGCGCAGCATCTCGTGCAGCTTGCCGATGAGTGCACCGGCCTCGACCGAGACTTCTTTCTCCCGCTCGCGGCGCTTGGCCTCCGGGTCGATCAGGAAGCTGAGCAGGTGCCACTGATCGGGCAATTCCGCCAGGCGTAGCGAGGCGTAGGGATGCTCCGGGTGCTCGTCGTTGAGGCTGTGCAGCCGGAATTCATCGAAGTTGCAGACGATGATGTAGTCGGGCCGCTTGGAGTTCGGCAGGCTGTCCGCGTAGTTCTTCGCCTGCTCGAAGGGAGTGACCATCTGGCCCTGCCGCAGTTCCGGCCGGTCCAGGTCTACCTCCAACGACTTCTGTTCGATGATGGTCTTCGCGTCCGGGATGACCACGTCGATCCAGCCGTGCTTGCTGGTCCTTGTCTCGAAGTGGACACCGGCGGTCGTGTCCGCCATGCCCAGGACATCCCTCATCAACTCGAGCCAGAACTTCTGGGTGTCCGACTTCTCGTTGCCCGTGCCCGTCCACTCCTGGGCGAAGGCGAGGGCGGCTCTCTTGATTTCGGTTGGGCTGGGCACTGGGTGGAACCTCGGCGGGCTGGGAGACAACGATGGTTCCAGATTATCCGTAACCGGCGGTCAGGGGTGTTCAGCGCGAGGAGCCGTCCCCACTACCCCAATGTTGCCTCAACCCAGAAACTCCGTCAGCGCGGCGTTGACCTCCTCCCGGGCCTCGAAGGTGGGCACGTGGGCGCCGGGCACCACGACCGACTCCACCGGCCCGGCCACCCCGGCCGCGATCTCCGCCAGCCGCTCCGGCGGGGTGGACACGTCCTGCGCGCCCGCGACCGTGAGCACCGGGCAGGCGATCCGGCCCAGCCAGGCGGCGGAGTTGAAGCCGGCGAGCACCCGGGCGTAGACCGCGTAGCCCGCCCCGTCGGTGGCCGCGATCATCGCGCGCAGCCACTCAGTGGTCGCGCGGTGGCGCCGCGCGAAGTCCTCGCTCACCCACAGCCCCAGCACGCCCTCGACCATCGGGGCCATGCCCTCGGCGGCCGTCAGCTCGGCGCGCCCGGTCCACTTCTCCGCCCCGCCGAAGCTGGTCGCCGTGCACGCCAGCGCCAGGCGGCGCACCCGCTGCGGGGCCGCGGCGGCAACGGCCTGCGCGATCGCCCCGCCCAGCGACAGGCCCACCAGGTCGAAGGCGTCGACGCCGCGGCGTCGAGCGTGGTGAGCACCTCGGCGACTACGCCGTCCATCGTCTCCGGCGCCCCGGGCACCACGGGCGCGCCGCCGTGGCCGTGGTAGTCCAGCGCGAGCACCCGCCGGTGGCGCGCCAGGAGGTCCAGCTGGGGCAGCCACATCCGGTGACCGGAGGCGATCGAGCCCAAAAAGACCACCGGAGGCTGGTCCGCGGCGGGCGGGGTGGCGCGGGCGTCGGCAAGCACGCCGGCGTCGCGCCGCGCCGTAGCTGTGAATCCGCAGTGTCACCTCAGGGCTCCTTCTTCTGCTCGCGCGTCGTGTCGTCGTCGCGCTCGAGCACCGCCGCCAGGCCCTGCCCACCGCCGATGCACATGGTCACCAGCGCGCGCCGGCCGCCCGTGCGCGCCAGCCGGTGGCCCCCGACGCCGACCACAACTCAACACGCAACACCGGCCGCCCGTGCGCGCCAGCCGGTGGCAGGCGGTGACCAGCATGCGCGCGCCCGTCGCCCCCACCGGGTGGCCCAGCGAGATGCCCGAGCCCAGCGGGTTGAGGCGCTCGTCCTCGGCGTCCAGGCCCCACTCGTCGAGCACGGCCAGTGCCTGGGCGGCGAACGCCTCGTTGAGCTCGATGAGGTCCATCTCATCCAGGGAGAGCCCGAGCCGGTCGAGCACCTTGGCGGTGGCCGGCACCGGCCCGATGCCCATCGTCTCCGGGGCGACCCCGGCCACGGCCCAGCCGGCCAGTCGGGCGGTGGGGGCAAGCCCCAGCTCCGCTGCGCGGGCCCGCGTGGTCACCACCATCGCCGCCGCGCCGTCGTTCTGCCCGGAGGCGTTGCCGGCGGTCACCGTGGCCTCCGCGTCGGTACGCCCCATGACCGGGCGCAGCCGGGCGAGCGTGTCGGTGGTGGAGTCCGCGCGCGGATGCTCGTCGCGGTCGACCACCACGTCCTCGCCCTTGCGCCGCGGCACTGTCACGGGCACGATCTCGGCGTCGAAGGCGCCCGCCTCCTGCGCGGCGACGGCCCGGGCATGGCTGCGCGCGGCCAGCGCGTCCTGGGCGGCGCTGCTGACCGAGTGGGTCCGCCGCAGGTTCTCGGCCGTCTCGATCATGCCGCCGGGGATCGGGTGCCCGCGCCCGCCGGCCTTCTCGCGGGCCTCGGCGAGCCGGTCGCGAAAGACCATGTCGCCGCCCTTCTTTCCCCAGCGCACATCGGCGTCCACGGTGTACTCGGTGCGCGACATGCTCTCCGCGCCGCCGGCGATGATCAGCCCGGCGGTCCCGGAGGCGACGTGCGCGGCGGCGGTGGCCACGGCCTGCAGCCCGGATCCGCAGCGGCGGTCCAGCTGCATGCCGGGCACCGATTCGCCCAGCCCGGCGTCGAGGGCGACCACCCGGCCCAGTGCCGGCGCGGCGCCGTTGGGGGAGGCTTGGCCGAGGATGACGTCGTCGACGTCCTCGGGTGCGATCCCGGTGGCCTCGACCACCGCGCGCACGGCGGCGACGGCCAGGTCCTGGGCTTCGAGGTCGCGGAAGACGCCGCCGTAGCGGCTCACGGGGGTGCGCCGCGGCGCGCACAGCACGATGTCGCCGGTGGCAGGCGGGCGGAAGTTGGTGGGGTTCTCGGTCACGGGGTGCTCCTCTACAGGCTCGGGCGCCGGGGTGGGGGTACTCGGGACTGGGATTCGGGTCGTGTGTGCGGTGGGGTCGTAGGCGGGGCCGCCGCGGTCGCGGTCAGGGCCGGGTGGCCGCGACGTCGGCGCTGATGGCCGCGGCCGCCTGCTGCAGCCGGGGGATGAAGCACCGGTGCAGCTCGTCGAGGTCGTGGGTGGCGGTCTGGGTGGAGACGTTGACGGCGGCGACGACGCGCCCGGAGGCGTCGGTGACCGGGGCGGCCACCGAGCGCAGCCCGGCCTCCAGCTCCTGGTCGGAGACGGCCCAGCCGCGGTTGCGCGCCATGGCGCAGTCGTTGACCAGCTTCTCGGTGTCCAGTGTCGTGCGGGAGGCCAGCCGGCGCGGGGGAGCATCGGCCAGCAGGCGGCGCAGCTCGGCCTCGTCGAGCGCGCCGAGCAGCACCCGGCCCATCGAGGTGGCGTGGGCGGGAAAGCGGGTGCCGATGGTGATGGAGACCGTCATGATCCGGCGCACCGGCACGCGGTTGACGTAGACGATCTCGGCACCGTCGAGCACGGCCATCGAGCAGGACTCGTCGAGGTCGCGCGAGCAGGTCTCCAGGTGCGGCTGCGCGACGGCCGGCAGGCCGAGGCCGGAAAGGTAGCTGTAGCCGAGCTCGAGGACCTTCGGGGTCAGCCAGAACTCGGAGCCGTCGGTGGCCGCGTAGCCCAGCGAGGCGAGGGTGCGTAAGAACCGCCGGGCGGTGGCGCGGGCCAGGCCGGTGGCCTCGGCGACCTGAGAGAGGGTCTGGCGCGGCGCGTCCGAGTTGAAGGCCCGGATGCCGGCCAGGCCGCGGGCGAGCGACTGGACGGGCCGGTCGGCGGTGTCGGGGGCGTCGGGCGACCTCGGAGGCATGTCGGGTGCTCCTGTCTTCGGCGTCGGTGCTGGTCGCGAGGTTTTCCCGCGACGGTGCCGTGCGCATAGTGAACGCACGTGCAATGTGTGAACTTCACTGTGCACTGCGCGGCATGATCGACAAGACAATTTCCACACCGCGGGCGGCCGTCCGCGACATTTCCGACGCCGCGACCGTCGCCGTCGGTGGTTTCGGCCTGGTCGGCATCCCCGCCCGCCTCATCGACGCGCTGCGCGAGCACCTCGCCGAAACAGGCGCCGGAGACCCGACCGTCATCTCCAACAACCTGGGCACCGACCGCTTCAGGCTCGGGCTGCTGCTCGAGGAGGGGCGCATCACCCGCTCGATCGGCAGCTACATCGGCTCCAACCGCGAGTACGCCCGCCGCTACCTCGAGGGCGAGCTCTCCGTCGAGTTCACGCCGCAGGGCACCCTGGCCGAGCGCATGCGCGCCGGCGGCGCCGGCATCCCGGCCTTCTACACCAAGGCGGGCGTGGGCACGCAGCTCGCCGAGGGCGGGCTGCCGGTGCGCTAAGCCCCCGACGGCTCGGTGGCGGAGACCTCCACGCCGAAGGAGACCCGCGAGTTCGGCGGCGAGCTCTACGTGCTGGAGGAGGCGATCACCGCCGACTTCGCCCTGGTCCACGCCGCCAAGGGCGACCGCTACGGCAACCTCGTCTTCCATGAGACGGCCCGCAACTTCAACCCGGACGCCGCCCGCTGCGCGGCGGTGACCATCGCCCAGGTCGAGCAGCTGGTGGACCGGATCGACCCCGACGAGATCCACGTGCCGGGCATCCACGTCGACCGCGTCGTGGTCGTCGGCCCCCAGGAGACCGGAATCGAGAACCGGACGGTGCGCAAGTGAGCTGGAACAGAGAACAGATGGCCGCCTGTGCCGCCCGCGAGCTCGAGGACGGCCAGTACGTCAACCTGGGCATCGGCATCCCCACGCTGATTCCCGGCCACATCCCGGACGACGTTGAGGTCGTCATCCACTCCGAGAACGGCGTGCTCGGCGTCGGCCCCTACCCGCGGGAGGACGAGGTCGACCCCGAGCTGATCAACGTCGGCAAGGAGACGATCACCGTGCGCCCCGGAGGCTCCTTCTTCTTCTCCTCGGAGTCCTTCGGCATGATTCGCTCGAGGACCATCGACGTCGCCGTGCTCGGCGCGATGGAGGTCTCCGCCCACGGGGACCTGGCCAGCTGGATGGTCCCGGGCAAGATGGTCCGCGGCATGGGCGGGGCGATGGACCTGGTCCACGGCGCCAAGAAGGTCATCGTCGTCACCGACCACGTGACCAAGAAGGGCGCCCCGAAGATCCTCGAGCGCTGCGTGCTGCCGCTGACCGGCTCGCGCTGCGTCGACATGATCATCAGCTCGCACGCCGTCTTCACCGTGGACCCGCTCGAGGGCCTGACCCTCGTCGGGTGTGCCGACGGCGTGACCGTCGACGAGGTCCGCGAGCTCACCGACGCCTCCTTCGAGGTCGCCGAGGGTCTCGCCTGAGGCCGTCCACCCCCGCTCGGGAGGGCCGTCACGCCCCGTCGAACCGCCGCGCGCTGCGCGTTCGGGTGCCGTCGGCGCGGCCCGCTACAGTGGGGGCAGACGTCGCGGCGCCGCGCGGCTCACCGCACCCGGGGGCCGGCGCCGCAAAGGCCCTTTAATCCTCGACACGAAGTGAGACGTAGACCGGCTTATGGCACGTATGCAAGAAAGCGCCGACCTGCTCAAGTGCTCGTTCTGCGGGAAGACTCAGAAGCAGGTGAAGAAGCTCATCGCCGGCGGCGGTGTGTACATCTGCGACGAGTGCATCGAGCTGTGCAACGAGATCATCGAGGAGGAGATCGGCGCCGAGGCCGCCGCCGACGAGGAGAAGGCCCCGCGCCTGCCCCGCCCCAGCGAGATCGCGAAGTTCCTCGACGAGTACGTCATCGGCCAGGACGAGGCCAAGCGCACCCTTGCGGTGGCCGTCTACAACCACTACAAGCGCATCCGCGAGGCCGACAAGGCCGCCAAGGCCGGGCGCTCCTTGCGCGACGATGGCGACGACGTCGAGATCGCCAAGTCCAACATCCTCATGCTCGGGCCCACCGGCTCCGGCAAGACCTACCTGGCGCAGACCCTGGCGCGGCTTCTCGACGTCCCGTTCGCCATCGCCGACGCGACCAGCCTCACCGAGGCCGGCTACGTGGGCGAGGACGTGGAGAACATCCTGCTCAAGCTGCTGCAGGCCGCGGACTTCGACGTCCAGCGCGCCCAACGCGGCATCATCTACATCGACGAGGTCGACAAGATCTCGCGGAAGTCGGAGAACCCGTCGATCACCCGCGACGTCTCCGGCGAGGGCGTGCAGCAGGCGCTGCTGAAGATCCTCGAGGGCACGGTCGCCTCCATCCCGCCGCAGGGCGGGCGCAAGCACCCCAACCAGGAGTTCATCCAGCTGGACACCTCGAACATCCTGTTCATCGTCGCCGGCGCCTTCGCCGGCCTGGACAAGGTGATCCAGGACCGCGTGGGCAAGAAGGGCCTCGGCTTCGGCGCCGAGATCGAGACCGCCTCCGAGCGCGAGTCCAAGGACATCTTCGCCGAGGTCCGGCCCGAGGACCTGGTCAAGTTCGGCCTCATCCCCGAGTTCATCGGCCGCCTGCCCGTCGTGGCCACCGTGCGCAACCTCGACCGCGAGTCGCTGGTGGCCGTGCTCACCCGCCCGAAGAATGCGCTGGTCAAGCAGTACCAGCGCCTGCTGGCGATGGACGACGTCGAGCTCGAGTTCACCGACGACGCCCTCGAGGCGATCGCGGACAAGGCCCTCGAGCGCGGCACCGGAGCCCGCGGCCTGCGCGCGATCATGGAGGAGCTGCTGGTCCCGGTGATGTTCGAGATCCCGGACCGCGCCGACGCCGGGCGCGTGACCGTCACCGCCGAGATGGTGCGCGGCGAGGTCGGCCTCGAGGTCGAGACCACCGCCGAGGAGCGCTCCGCCTAGCGGGTCGCCGCCGCACAGACCCCCGAAAGAATGAGACGGCCGTCGCACCCGCGACGGCCGTCTCATTCATTCATGTGTAAATGTCTTTGCCTGACAACTACCCCCGTGCGACCGGCTTTCCGGCTCTCCCGCTGACGGCAGCTGGAGCGTCACCCGTAGATGACCGACGAGGAGGAGTCGTCCTCGCCGTAGATGGACGGGGTCGGGCCCGCGTCCTGCTCGCCGCCGGCCGGCGAGGCCGAGGAGTCGAGGTAGGATTCGTGGCCGTCGTCGGGGATGTTCGCGGTGAGGAAGGCCAGCACCACGTCGACCGCCATGCGGTGGGTGCCAGCGATGTTGCGCTCGGTGGACAGGTCCGCGCCGTAGAGGTTCAGCGCCGTGGCCTGGTCGGTGACCCGGCGGGCGAGCAGCGCGAAGACGAGGAAGTAGACGTCGAAGGCCGAGATGCCCGGGCGGAAGGCGCCCGAGTCCTGGCCGAGCAGCAGCAGGCGGTCCAGGTTGAGCAGGACCGGGGTGTGGTCGACCAGGGGAGAGAGCTCCGAGAGGTTCAGCACGCGCTGGACGTTCTCCATCTGGATCATCTTCACGGCCTCGGGGTGGGCCAGGAACTGCTCGTGGAGGGCGTCGATGATGGTGCTCACTCCCTCGACGGGGATGGCGGAGTCGACGTGCATCGCCTCCTCGGCGGGCTGCAGCAGGCGCACCGCCTCCGTCAGCGCCGCCTGGTAGAGGCCGCGCTTGTCACCGAAGTAGTAGTGGATCATGCGCTTGGACATCCCCGCGTTGCGCGCGATGCTGTCCAGCTTGGCCTCGGAGAAGGGCAGGCGGGAGAAACGCTCGAGCGCGACCTCGATGACCCGGCCGGTGGACTGGTTGTCCCCGTGGCCGGCCGTCTCCCCGTCGACGGGCTTATCGGTACGCGGCTCGGGGCTGTCTGTGTCGCGGAATGCGTCTGATGCCATCGGGGCAGTCCACTTCCTTCCGGGCCGGGATCAATTCCGCCCGCTCGTGCGGGCCTCGGGTGCTGCGGTTCGTCTGACCCGCCACGACTGTGCCCACGTCAGGCCCGAAACGGAAATACGCGCGGGGGCAGTACCAACGGTGTCAACCAAGCCTCATCCTAGGAAAACGGGACAGAATGGACTTCCCCACTACCAATTCGGGGGTGGTCGTCGGCGGTGTCCGGATGTGTGGTCTCAGGCTATTGTTGTTGGGGAGTACCGGCACATCCCACGGAAGAAGACTGAGAACCAGAAACAGACGGGCGTGCCCGGTACCGGACGCCTACCGAAAGGAATCCACACACTCATGACCAACCAGCCGAAGAAGATCGTAGTCACCGGCGCCGCCGGCAACATCGCCTACTCGCTGCTGTGGCGCATCGCCAACGGTGACGTCTACGGGCCCGACCAGCCGGTCGCCCTGTCCCTGCTCGAGATCCCGCAGGCCGTGGAGGCCACCCAGGGTGTGGCCATGGAGCTCAACGACTCCGCCTTCCCCCTGGTGAAGTCCATCGACATCACCGACGACGCCACGAAGGCCTTCGACGGCGCCAACGCCGCCTTCCTCGTCGGCGCGCAGCCGCGCGGCAAGGGCATGGAGCGCTCCGACCTGCTGGCCGCCAACGGCAAGATCTTCGGCCCGCAGGGCAAGGCCATCAACGCCGGCGCCGCGGACGACATCCGCGTCCTGGTCGTCGGCAACCCGGCCAACACCAACGCCCTGATCGCCCAGCACGCCGCCCCGGACGTGCCGGCCGAGCGCTTCACCGCCATGATGCGCCTCGACCACAACCGCTCCCTGTCCCAGCTGGCCGAGAAGATCGGCTGCGGCACCGAGGAGATCGAGAACGTCGTGGTGTGGGGCAACCACTCCTCCACGCAGTTCCCGGACATCACCTACGCCACCGTCGACGGCAAGCCGGTCTCCGAGCTGGTCGACCGGGACTGGTACCTCAACGAGTTCATCCCGCGCGTGGCCAAGCGCGGCGGCGAGATCATCCAGGTGCGTGGCAAGTCCTCGGCCGCCTCGGCCGCCTCCGCCGCCGTGGACCAGATGCGCGACTGGATCCAGGGCACCCAGAAGTGGGTCACCTCCGCCTTCCCGTCCGACGGCTCCTACGGCATCGAGGAGGGCCTGGTCTTCGGCCAGCCCGTCACCTCCGAGAACGGCGAGTTCAAGCTCGTCGAGGGCCTGGAGCTCAACGACTTCCAGCGCGAGCGCATCGCCGCCGGCGTCGAGGAGCTCAAGTCCGAGCGCGAGGCCGTCGCCGACCTGCTCTAGTCCGGGCGCGGCACAGCCGCCCCGAGGCCGTGACCGGTCTCACCGCCGGTCCCGCACACGCCCCCGCAGGCACATCCCGCGGGGGGTGTGGCGTATCTGTACCCCCGCGCCCCGGGCGCGTCGGCGGGTCAGGGCCGACGACGCGGGATAGCCTTTGGGCCATGAGATTCGGGGTCGATTTCGGAACCACCCGCACCGTCGCCGCCGTCGTCGACCGCGGCAACTATCCCGTCGTCCCCGTCGTGGACCCGGCGGGAGACTCGCACGACTACCTGCCGTCGGTGGTCGCCCTCGACGGCGCCGGCGGGCTGCTCACCGGCTGGGAGGCCGTCTTCTCGGAGTCGACGGCCCAGGCCCGCTCCTTCAAGCGCCTGCTCGGCGGGGAGCACACCACCGAGCAGACCCCGGTGCGCATCGGCTCGACCACCCGCCCGCTCGGCGAGGTGCTCGCCGCCTTCGCCGCGGACGTCGTCGCCACGCTGCGCGCCCACCAGCGCCTCGCCGGCGAGCCGGAGGATGCCGCGCCCGAGATCATGCTCGGCGTGCCCGCCCACGCCGGCAGCGCGCAGCGGCTGCTGACCATCGACGCCTTCGCCCGCGCCGGCGCCGAGGTCATCGGCCTGGTCAACGAGCCCTCGGCGGCCGCCTTCGAGTACACCCACCGCCACGGCACCACGCTCAACAGCCGGCGCAGCTCCGTGATCGTCTACGACCTCGGCGGTGGCACCTTCGACGCCACCCTGCTGCGTATCGACGGCCGCGTCCACCACGTCGAGCACTCCCTCGGCGTCAACCGCCTCGGCGGCGACGACTTCGACGAGGCGCTGCTCGGGCGCGCCCTCGAGATCGCCGGCCGCGACGGCGACGCGATGGGCCGCCGCGTGCGCACCCGCCTGCTCGAGGAGGCGCGCACCGCCAAGGAGCAGATCAAGCCGCAGACCCGCCGCATCGTGCTCGACCTGGGGGAGGGCGACGACGAGGACGTCGCGGTGGTGCCCGTCAAGGACTTCTACGCCCGGGCCACCCCGCTGGTGGAGCGCACCCTCGAGGTACTCGCCCCGATCGTCGGCACCGACGAGACGCTCACGGACACCGACATCGCCGGCGTCTACCTCGTCGGCGGCGCCAGCGCGCTGCCCCTGGTGCCGCGCATGCTGCGCGAGCGCTTCGGCCGGCGTGTGCACCGCTCCCCGCTGCCGACAGCCTCAACCGCGGTCGGCCTGGGCATCGCCGCCGACCCCGACTCCGACTACGCCCTGCGCGACCGCATGGCCCGCGGCATCGGCGTCTTCCGCGAGACCGACGCCGGCCGCGCGGTCAGCTTCGACCCGCTGGTCGCCCCCGGCCTGGAGGCCGACGAGGACGGCTTCGTGCGCGTGACCCGCCGCTACCGCGCCGCCCACAACGTCGGCGTCTTCCGCTACGTGGAGTACTCCGCCCTCGACGCCGAGCACGGCGCCCCCGGCGACCTGAGCCTCCTGGCCGAGGTCACCGTCCCCTTCGACCCGGCGCTCTCGGGTGCCGACGCCGCGCAGCTCGCCCAGGTGCGCGTCGAACGGCGTGCGGACGGCCCCGGCCCCCTGGTCGAGGAGACGGTCACCGTCGACCCCGACGGCATCGCCACGGTGTGCATCGCCGTCGAGGGCGTCGACGGCGTGGTCGAGGCGACCGTCGGCCGCTAGCCCCGGGCCCCGCTCCCGGAGCCGGCTACTCCGCTCGGGCGGTCACGGCCCGGTGGTTGCCGCCGCGGCGGCCGGTGCGCCAATAGGCCACAGCCACGCCCAGGCAGACCACCATGATCGCGCCGATGGTCAGGTAGGCCACCGCGATCGCGTCCGACCAGGCGCGTACGGACTCGGCCGCGCCCGCCGCGGCGCCGTCCGCGCCGGCGGCCAGGGCGAAGAAGATGCCCGTCATCATCGCGTTGCCGATGGCGGTGGTGATGCGCTGCACCGTCTGGGTCACCCCGCCGGCCACGCCGCCCTGGGCCGGCGGGACGTCGAGCATCGCCTGGGTCTGGTTGACCGAGGCCATCATGCCCTGGCCGATGCCCTGCACGCCGAACCCGACGGCCATCCACCACACGGACCAGCCCTGCGGGACCATGAGGGCCGCGCCGGCGGCGAGGCTGACGCCGAGGGCCATCATGCCCACGGCGAAGACCTGCAGGCCGCGACCGTAGTTGATGGCGTACTTTCCGGACCACAGCGAGGAGACCGCCGAGGCCGCCGCGTTGGGCAGGCCGATGACGCCGGCCAGCAGCGCCGAGCGGCCCAGGCCCTGCTGCAGGTAGATCGCCACCAGCGCGAAGACCGAGGTGATGCCCAGAAACTGCAGGGCGGCCACGGCGTTGCAGTAGCTGAAGGAGCTCAGCGTGAACAGCCGCAGGTCCACCATCGGGTCCCCGCCGCGCGCGGCGTAGCGGCGCTCCCAGAGGACCCAGCAGACGCCGGTGAACAGGGCCGTCGGCAGCAGCAGCCATATCATCGGGTGGTTGCGGGTTACGAAGGGCAGCATGATCATCACGACCGTGAGCACGAGCAGCACGGTGCCCACCGGGTCCAGGTCGATGCGGCGGGCCACCAGGTGCGAGCCTTTGCCCGCGTCGCGGCGGCGCCGCTCCGCGCCGAAGGGCAGCCACAGCAGCGCCGCGACCACGCCGGCGACGCCCAGCGGCAGGTTGATCAGGAACGTCGAGCGCCAGCCGGTCTGGCCGCCGAGCAGCTGGATGAGCACGCCGGCCATCACCGGGCCGAGCGCCACGGAGACCGAGATGACGAAGCCGAAGAGCGCGAAGGCCTTCGCGCGGGCCTGGCCGCGGAAGTACTGCTGGATGATGCCGGTGATCTGCGGGGAGAAGACGCCCGCGGCCAGCCCCTGCAGCACGCGCAGCACGTTGAGCACGCCGGCGTGGCTGACCAGGCCGCAGGCGGTGGAGGCCAGGGTGAACAACACCATGCCCACCGTGAACAGCTCCGCGCGCCCGATCAGGTCGCCCAGGCGCCCCGACGGCACGAGCGCGACACCGATGGCCAGCGCGTAGCCGGACAGGATCCACTGCAGCTCGGTGGAGGTCGCCCCCGTGGCCGTGGCGATCGAGCTGAGTGCGACGTTGACGGAGCTGACCTGGATCAGCGACATCGCCAGCGCGATCAGCAGCACCACGAGCATGAGGTTGCGGTTGTACCGCCGCGATGTGCCCACCACGCTGACCCACTTCGGGTCGTGCTTGGCCACCGCCGGCAGATGAGCACCCGGGTTCTGTGCCTTGTTTTCTTCCCTCTTCATCGACGATTCAGTCACGAGGAGCCACCCTACCCCCGTTACGGGTGGGCGCCGCGCGTGGTGAAGTCACCTGTGGTATTTACGTGACCCCGCCCGCGCCGCACGTGCGCAGTGGCAGGGGTCATGCGCGAGCGTCGTCAATCACGGGCCACACGCACACGCGCGGCGGCGCCGACCGGCGCGTTAACGCGCGCACCCGGCCGCTATGATGGGTCGCTGTGACTGACCAGAACGCCGCACACACCGACAACCGCGCCGACCTGCTGCCCAAGAGCTGGGACCCCAAGGAGCACGAGGTCGAGCTCTACCAGCGCTGGCAGGACCGCGGTTACTTCCACGCCGACCCCGCCAGCGACAAGCCGGCGTTCTCCATCGTGCTGCCGCCGCCGAACGTCACCGGCCAGCTGCACATGGGCCACGCGCTGGACCACACCCTCATGGACGGCCTGGCCCGCCGCAAGCGCATGCAGGGCTTTGAGGTGCTCTGGCTGCCCGGCATGGACCACGCCGGCATCGCCACCCAGTCCAAGGTCGAGGGCATGCTCGCCGAGACCGAGGGCAAGACCCGCCACGACTACACCCGCGAGGAGTTCGTGGAGAAGGTCTGGGAGTGGAAGGAGCAGTACGGCGGGCGCATCCTCAGGCAGATGCGCGCCATCGGCGACTCCGTCGACTGGGAGCGCGAGCGCTTCACCCTCGACGACGGCCTGTCGCGCGCCGTGCAGACCATCTTCAAGGAGCTCTACGACCGCGGCATGATCTACCGGGCCAACCGCCTGGTCAACTGGTCGCCGGAGCTGCGCACCGCCGTCAGCGACATCGAGGTCACCTACAAGGACGTCGAGGGCGAGCTGGTCAGCTTCCGCTACGGTTCGCTCAACGACGCCGAGCCGCACATCATCGTCGCCACCACGCGTATCGAGACGATGCTCGGCGACGTCGCCGTCGCGGTCCACCCCGACGACGAGCGCTACACCGACATGGTCGGCCAGACCTTCCCGCACCCCTTCCGCGACGACCTGACGCTGACCGTCATCGCCGACGACTACGTCGACCCCGAGTTCGGCACCGGCGCCGTAAAGATCACCCCGGCCCACGACCCGAACGACTACGCGATGGGCCTGCGCCACGACCTGCCCATGCCGCAGGTCATCGACGAGGACGGCAAGATCAACGGCACCGGCACCCGCTTCGACGGGCTGACCCGCGAGGAGGCCCGCGACGCGATCCGTGAGGCGCTGCGCGAGCAGGGGCGCATCGTCAAGGAGGTCCGCCCCTACGTCCACTCCGTCGGCCACTCCGAGCGCTCCGGCGAGCCGATCGAGCCGCGCCTGTCGCTGCAGTGGTTCGTCAAGGTCGACGAGTTGGCCAAGATGGCCGGCGACGCGGTGCGCTCCGGCGACACCACCATCCACCCGAAGAACCTCGAGCCGCGCTACTTCGACTGGGTCGACGACATGCACGACTGGACGATCTCGCGCCAGCTGTGGTGGGGCCACCGCATCCCGATCTGGTACGGCCCGGCCGACGCCGAGGGCAACCGCGAGATGGTCTGCTGCGGCCCCGACGACACCCCGCCGGAGGGCTGGGAGCAGGACCCGGACGTCCTGGACACCTGGTTCTCCTCCGCGCTGTGGCCGTTCTCCACGATGGGCTGGCCGGACTCCACCCCGGAGCTGGCCAAGTTCTACCCGACCTCCGTGCTGGTCACCGCCTACGACATCCTGTTCTTCTGGGTGGCGCGCATGATGATGTTCGGCACCTTCGCCGCCAAGATCACCCCGGAGATCCTCGGCGAGGGCACCGAGGGGCGCCCGCAGATCCCGTTCACCGACCTCTTCCTGCACGGCCTGGTCCGTGACGAGAAGGGCCGCAAGATGTCGAAGTCGCTGGGCAACGGCATCGACCCGATGGACTGGGTCGAGCGCTACGGCGCCGACGCCCTGCGCTTCACCCTGGCCCGCGGCGCCAACCCCGGCGTCGACCTGCCGGTGGGCGAGGACCACGCGCAGAGCTCGCGCAACTTCGCCACCAAGCTCTTCAACGCCGCGCGCTTCGCCCTGATGAACGGCGCGCACGTCGACCTGCTGCCGGACCGCGACGTGCTCACCGACGCCGACCGCTGGATCCTCGACCGCCTCGAGGAGGTCCGCGGCCGCGTCGACGCCTACTTCGACGACTACCAGTTCGCCAAGGCCAACGAGGAGCTCTACCACTTCGCCTGGGACGAGTTCTGCGACTGGTACCTCGAGATCGCCAAGACCCAGATCCCGCGCGACGGCGCCAACGTCGTCGGCGAGAACACCAAGATCGTCCTGGGCCGCGTCCTCGACGTGCTGCTGCGCCTGCTGCACCCGGCCATGCCGTTCGTCACCGAGGTGCTCTGGACCGCGCTGACCGGCGAGGAGTCGCTGATGAAGGCCTCCTGGCCGGGCGTGGCCGACACCAACGGCGGTGCGACCACCGACGAGGTCGCTGCCCGCCGCATCGCCGACGCGAAGACCCTGATCACCGAGATCCGCCGCTTCCGCTCCGACCAAGGTGTCAAGCCCTCCCAGAAGGTGCCCGCCCGCCTCGACTTCGCGGCGGCCGACCTGGTCGACCAGGAGGACCTGATCCGCTCCCTGGCCCGCGTCGAGGCCCCGGGCGAGGACTTCGACGCCTCCGCCTCGGTTGAGGTGCGCCTCAACCAGGCCACCGTCGAGGTTGCGCTGGACACCTCCGGCACCGTCGACAAGGCCGCCGAGCGTAAGCGCCTGGAGAAGGAGCTGGCCAAGGCCGAGAAGGAGCTCGAGACCACGGGCAAGAAGCTCAACAACCCCAACTTCGTGGACAAGGCCCCCGAGAAGGTGGTCAACGGCATCCGCGAGCGCCGCGTGATCGCCGAGGAGGAGGTCGCCCGCATCCGTCAGCGTCTGGAGGCGATGAACTGATGGCAGACGACGGTTCGATTGACGACGCCGCGTCGGGCTCGACGCCCGGCGCCGCGGGCGCCCGTGAGCGCAGCGACGCCGAGCTCGCCGAGGCGATGCTCGCCGGCGAGGCGCTGACCGCCGAGGAGCTGCACCGCCTGGAGAAGGCCGAGGAGAACCTCGGCGCCGGGGCCGACGCCTCGGCCGGCGTGCACCTCGACGAGACGGGCCTGAGCCTGCCGATCGACATGGCCGAGGAGGCCGGTCCCGCCGAGGACGTCGCCATCGAGGAACCCGTCACCGAGGAGGACCTCGCCGCCCTGGCCGAGGTCGAGGCCGAGCTCAACCAGCGCTGGCCCGAGACCAAGATCGACCCGACCCTCGAGCGCGTCGAGGCCCTGATGGACCTGCTGGGCTCGCCCCAGAACGCCTACCCGGTCATCCTCGTCGCCGGCACCAACGGCAAGACCTCCGTGGTACGCATGGTCGAGTCGCTGCTGCGCGCCTTCCACCGGCGCACCGGACGCACCACCAGCCCGCACCTGCAGCAGGTCACCGAGCGCATCGCCATCGACGGTGTGCCCGTGCACCCGCGCCGCTACGTGGAGACGTGGCGGGAGATCCGGCCCTACGTCGAGATGGTCGACGAGCGCTTCGGCGTGCCGATGAGCAAGTTCGAGGTGCTCACCGCCATGGCCTACGCCGCCTTCGCGGACGCGCCGGTGGACGTCGGCGTCGTCGAGGTCGGCATGGGCGGGCGCTGGGACGCCACCAACGTCGTCTCCGCCCAGGTCGCCGTCGTCATGCCCGTCGGCCTGGACCACACCGAGTACCTCGGCGACACCGTCGGCGAGATCGCCGGGGAGAAGGCCGGGATCATCAAGTCCCGCTGGGACACCGACGACCTGCTGACCCCGCCGGACAACATCGCGATCCTCGCCGAGCAGGAGCCCGAGGCGATGGAGGTGCTGCTGCGCCGCACCGTCGAGGTCGACGCCGCCGTGGCCCGCGCGGGCGTCGAGTTCGGCGTGGAGTCCGCCGGCGTGGCCGTCGGCGGGCAGACCCTGACCATCCGGGGCCTGGCCGGCGAGTACACCGACATCTTCCTGCCGCTCTCGGGCGAGCACCAGACCCGCAACGCCGCGGTCGCCCTGGCCGCCGTCGAGGCGTTCTTCGGCGCCGGGGCCGGCCGCCAGCTCGACCAGGACACGGTGCGTCGCGGCTTCGCCCAGGTCACCTCGCCGGGCCGCCTCGAGCGGGTGCGCTCGACGCCGACGACCTTCATCGACGCCGCCCACAACCCGCACGGTGCGCGTGCCCTGGGCGCGGCGCTCGAGCGCGACTTCGACTTCCGTCGCCTCATCGGCGTGGTCGGCATCCTGGCGGACAAGGACGTCCGCGGGATCCTCACCGAGCTCGAGCCGCACCTCAGCGAGATCGTGTGCACGGCCAACACCTCGCCGCGCGCGCTGAACGCCGAGTTGCTGGCGGAGATCGCCCGCGAGATCTTCGGCGAGGAGCGCGTGCACGTCGCCGCCGCCCTTCCCGGGGCGGTAGAGTTGGCCTTCGAACTGGCCGAGGACGCCGACATGCAGTCCGGCTCCGGCGTCATCGTCACCGGCTCGGTGGTCACCGCCGGTGAGGCCCGCACCCTCTTCGGAAAGGAACCCGCGTGAGCGACAGGTCCGCGAACGAGACCGCCGGGGTCGAGTACGGCCCGCTGGGGCCCGGACACGCCCCGGAGAAGGACCCGCTCAAGGGCCTGCGCGGCGTGATGGCCGGCACCCTGGTCATGGAGGCGATCAGCTTCGCGCTGGTGCTCACCGTCATCCTGCGCGTCGACGGGGGCGCCTACTGGACCACCGTCAACTGGGTCTCGGTGACGGTGCTCTCGCTGGCCTTCCTGGTGCTGGCCTTCCTGCAGCGCTACAGCTGGGCGACGACGGCGGTCGTGGTGCTGCAGGTCGTCGCCCTGGCGGGCTTCCTCATCCACCCGTCGATGGGCATCGTCGCGCTGCTGTTCATCGCCGTGTGGGCCTACATCCTCTACCTGCGCTCCAACCTCATCGAGCGCATGCGGCGGGGGCTGTTGACCACCCAGCACATGTAGACGCGGCACCCGCGCCGAGGTCCCGCACGCGGAACCTGTACCCCCGGTCACCACCGGGGGTTATTCTTTTGCCGGGCGACAGTCTCCTCCGTCAGCCGCCCGCATCAGAGACCACGGCGAGAGGACGGCGGGACCATGTCGGCCGAGAACGAATTCCGCGGACCCGACGGCGGGGCCCCGGCCACTGAGGGGCAGCCCGGCGGGCCCGGCGCCGGCGTCATCGCCGTGCTGGCGGTCGGCGTCGTCGCCGTGCTCGCGGTCGGCGTCGTCGCGGTGCTCGCGATCGTCGGGGTCCTCGGCTGGCTCAGCTGGAGCCGCTTCAACGTCGGCGCCCCCGAGACGACGGCGCCCACCAGCTCGCCGCTGATCTGGGTCTCGCCGTCTTCGGCGCTGTCTTCGACGACGTCGACCTCGGCGACGGCGACGTCCTCGCCGGAGCGCACGACCGAGACCACGGCACCGACCACGACGCTCCACGCGCAGGACCTGCCCGAGTACGACGCGGAGCTGCAGTACCTCGACGACAAGTGGGAGCACTACCGGGCGCTGGCGGCCTCCGGGGAGCTGTGGCTCTACGCCCCGACGGGCAGACCGTCGACGAGACCTACAACCGGGCGTTCTACTACCTGCTCACGGACAAACACAGCGCCAGGTACTTCTGGGACATCGAGGGGTCGAGCCTCGAGGAGGTCCGGGAGAAGGTGGGGGAGAAGCGTGAGGAGATCGACGAACTCGAGCAGCGTTTTCTGGCGCGCGAGCCGCTGGACTCCACGGTGCACATCGGCTTCGAGGACGGCACCGAGTTTTACTCCGACGGCACCTACTCCGGCGAGCAGGGCGGGCGCTGACCACCCGCCCGGCCGGAGGGCGCGCTAGACCAGGCCCAGGCGGGCGAGGAACTCGCGGGTGCGCGCGTCGATGTCGGCCAGGTTGCCGGGGTGGCCGAGCACGGCGGCGATCGCGCCGATCAGGCCGAACAGGGTGATCCCGCCGAGCACGCCGGCGGCGATGATGCCGCCCTCGGAGGAGCCCGAGGAACCGGAGGAGCCGTCGGCGCCCGGCTCACCGGGCTTGCCCGGCTTGTCGTCGCCACCCTGGTCGCCCCCGTCGCCCCCGTCGCCGTTGTCGCCGGGCTCACCCGGCTCCTCGGGCTCGTCCGAGTGGTCGAGGGTGAACTCGTCGACGAGCGAGCCGTCCTCGACGTTGCGGGTGGTCACCTTCAGCGTGTCGTCGTCGACCTCGATGTTGGTGTAGTCGGGGGTGTAGTCCTGGTCCCACCAGGCGGTCGACTCGTGCGGCAGGCCCTGCTCGGCGGCCTCCTCGCGGGTGATGCCCTTGTGGCGGTCGGAGCGGGTCGGGCCGGCCAGGTCGTAGAACTTCGAGCCGCTCGAGGAGCTGCCGGTCAGGTAGAGCGTCTGGCCCTCCTCGGGGTGCAGTCTGTCACCGGGGCCGGCGGCCTCCTCCGGGACGACCGGCTCCAGGCCCTCCATCAGGTGGGTGCGGGTGTGGATGTGGTCGTGCCCGCTGAGCACCAGGTCCACCCCGAGCTCGGAGAGCACCGGCGCGTAGGCCTCGCGCTGGGCGGTAACGTCCGAGTCGAAGTAGTGGTAGGCCTGGCTGAACGGCGCGTGGTGGTAGGTCACGATGACCCAGTCCTTGTCGGCGCCGTGCTCGGTGACGGTCTCGCGCAGGTAGTTGACGTTGTTCTGGATCTGCTGGGCGCCCGTCACGTTCGAATCGAGGGCGACGACGAGCGCGTTGTTGTGCTCGAAGTAGTAGTTGCGCGCCGAGCCCGGGGCCCGGTTGGGCATGTTGAACTGCTCGTCGAAGAGCTGCGGGGCGAAGACCTCGTGGTTGCCCATGATCGTCGCGGTCGGCAGGCTGCGCAGCTGCTCGGGGCTGTGGAACTCGTCGTACTCGTCGAAGCTGAACACGTTGACCTGGTCGCCGCCGGAGAGCAGCCAGGAGGCGTCCGGGTGCGCGGAGGTCATCGTGTCCACGGTGGTGCGCCACTGCTCGCCGTCGGCGGCGGCGTCGCCGCTCGCGCCGATCTGCGGGTCGCCGACGTAGAGGAAGTTCCAGGCGCCGTCGAAGGACTCGGTGGTGTACTCGACCGGCGCGCTCCAGCCGGAGGCCTCGCTGCCGACGCGGTAGGTGTAGGAGGTGTCGGGCTTCAGGCCGGTGACGGTGGCCGTGCGCGACTGGCCCACGCGCGAGTTCAGCTTCTGCTCGGCGGGGACCTGCTCGGCGGACTCGAGGTCCTCGCCGGCCGGGGCGATCTGGACGTACTCGGTGCCCGTGGCGGAGCTGCGCCAGGACAGGTTCAGGCTGGTCTCGTCGGGGCCGGGAGTGATCATCAGGTCCGCGGCGCGGTGGGTGATCCCGCCGGCGCGCTCCTGGGCGTCGGCGGGGACGACGGCGAGGCCGAGGGCGAGGGCGAGGGCGGTGACGCCGGCGGTCGCGCGGCGCTTCGGGGAAGAAATGAGAGTCATGTTCAGCAGGAGATCACGCCGGGGTTACCGCAGGGTTAAGCCCCGACGAATTCTTGTGAGGCACCTGTGAGGTTCCCACCAATCCGGGGGACCGCACGGGTCCGGGCGCGCCTCCGGGTGCGGCGGGTCAGGGGGTGCTCCGGTAGGGTGTCGGCCATGACTGAACGCACCCTCATCCTCATCAAGCCCGACGGCGTCCAGCGCGGCCTCGTCGGCGAGATCATCTCCCGTATCGAGGCCAAGGGCCTCAAGCTGGCCGCCCTCGACCTGCGCGTGACCGACCGCGAGACGGCCGAGAAGCACTACGAGGAGCACAAGGACAAGCCGTTCTTCGGCGAGCTGGTCGACTTCATCACCTCCGCGCCGCTGATCGCCGGCGTGGTCGAGGGCGAGCGCGCCATCGAGGCGTGGCGTCAGCTGGCCGGCGGCACCGACCCGGTCTCCAAGGCCGCCCCGGGCACCATCCGCGGCGACTTCGGCCTGTCCGTGGCCGAGAACGTCGTCCACGGCTCGGACTCCCCGGAGTCCGCCGAGCGCGAGATCGGCATCTGGTTCCCGAACCTCTGATCCGCACCTGAACCGCCCCCGCCTGACGCGGGGGCGTTTTTCATGCCCTGCACGCCGTCATGTCTGCTGCGCCGTCACGCCCTGCGCACCGTCACGCCCTGCGCACCGTCAGGCACTGGTTGGCCCGGCCGACCGGGCCGTGGACGTCGTGCAGCACCGAGCTGGTCAGCCCCACCCCGTCTGGGCCCAGGAGACCGTCGTGTCCAGCCCCGTCCACTCCGGGTCCGGGCGGCGGAAGAGGTGCACGGTCAGGTCCACGTTCGGGAAGGCCCACTCGCCGGGCTCACCGCGCGGCGCGACACCGTTGGCCGCGTCGACGCGGGCGATGAACTCGGCGACGTCGTGGCTTTTCTCCCCGGCAACCAGCGTGTTCGGGGAGGTGATCCACGTCGTCGAGGCCCCGGGGCGCGGCGTGGAGACCTGCCGGGAGACGATCTGGGCGATGAACCCGCCCGGCCAGGTCGCCGTCATGTCGCGTTCCTCTCCCACGTGCGGCGGCTCGATCGCCGCCTCCTCGACCCCGGTGCCCGTGCTCGAGTCGAAGGCCGCCAGGTACCAGGCCCGTGCGGTGAGCACCGGCCGGCCCCCGCTGGTCATCGTCGCCTGCACCAGCTCGATGGTGCGCCCGGGGCGGAGAACCTCGACGTCGACCCCGAAGCCGGTGAACGGCAGGCGCCCGAGGATGTCGAAGCTCACCCGCGCGAGCTGGTCCGGCGCGCCGTCGCACCGCGCGTTCTCCATCTCGTGGACGAGCAGCCCGGCCAGCGGGGCGAAGTAGTGGTCCTCGTCGGACCAGGCGCCACCGGCGTGCGCGGTCGGCTCGAAGGTGCGCGCGCCGGTGCGCACGAAGAATGATTCGTCTGCCATGCCCCGAGCCTATGGGGCGCGGACAGGTCCATGTGTGCTTTCGTCCACAATTTCCGACGCCCCGGTGGTCGACGTCGGCGCGTCAGCGCCCCTCGTGCAGCGCGTGCAGCGTGTGCGCGCCGGTGCGCGTCAGCTCGACGAACACCTCGGCGCGCCGGTCGCCGGCGTCGATGTCCGACGTCGCGACGAGCCCCTCGCCGCGCAGCGCCCGCAGGGCGGGGGCCAGCGCCTCCGCGGAGTCCTCCTCGGCGATCCCGAGGGCCCGGCCGAGCAGCCAGGTGCGCACGCGGATGCCGTCGACCGCGCCGAGGCGCACCAGGGTGCCGAGCACGTCGAGGTGCGCCTCGGCCGCGCGCAGGCGGGAGTCGGTGACGTCGGCGATGTCGCCGGCGGCGACGATGGCCTTCAGCCTGCGCCTGCCCGCGCGGCTCTTGCGGCGGTAGCCGGCGCGCAGCGAGAGGGCCGCGGCCGCCCCGGAGGCGACACCCAGTCCGGCGGCGGTCACCCACAGCGGCAGGTCGAGCGCGCCGGCGGGTACCAGCTGGCCGACCGCGGGGCCCAGCAGGGTGACCGCGGCGGGCAGCAGGAACGCCTTGCCGTCGAAGTCGGTGGGCGCGAGCGTCTTGAAGTCGTAGCCCTCGCCGTCGGCGAAGGCCCTCGGCTCGGCCAGGTCGACGGCGATGAGCATCACGGCGAGCACCGCGAAGCCCACCACCGAGGCCCCGAGGTGCATCGCGGCCGTGGACACCCCGGCGCCGACGGCGAAGATCGAGGTCGCCGTCGCCGAGGGGGTGAGCGTCTGCGGCAGTGCCGGGGGAGCGGCGGGGCTGCGGCGGACGGGCTCATTGTTCATCGGGGCCAGGGTAGCGCCGGGGACCGCGGCGCGCGCCGGGCCGCGCCCCGCGGCCAAACGCCGGGGCGTGTGTCAGAATGGTGGGCGAGGCGGGTGCGCCCCGCCGCACGCGGGGCACGGCCCCGCCACACAGACTCATAAACAACCCGCCCACGGTCGGCCCTCCCCTTCAAGAGGAGACGTCCGGGCCGGGGTCCCGCGTCCCGAGCGGCGGCGGCGGTCCAGGTGGACCGTCTGCGCCCGGGGCGGGGCCCCGCGGACCCGCGCGCGCCGAGCGACCGTCAGAGCACAAGGAGACATTCCCGTGGCCAAGAGCCCGAAGAAGAAAACTGAAGAAGCCGTGGACACCGCGGAAAACCAGGCCCCGGAGCAGACCGGGGGGAAGAAGTCGGCCGGCACCCGTCGCCGTGCGACCAAGCGCACCCGCAAGCGCTCCGTGAAGCGCCCCGCCGGCGAGGCCGCCGAGACGACCGCCGCCGAGTCCGCGCCCACCACCGAGGAGGCCGCGGGAACCGCGGAGGCCGAGAAGCCGGCGAAGAAGACCCGACGCAAGGCCACCCGCACGACCACGAAGAAGGCCTCGAAGTCGAAGGCCGGGAAGGACGTCCCGAAGAAGGGCGCGAGGAAGTCGTCGAAGAAGGCCGCCGAGACCGTGTCGGTCCCGGAGGCCAACGCGACGCTGGCCGCGCGCCTGGACCGCTCGCAGCTGGGGGAAAAGACCCGCGTCCACGCCCTGGCCAAGATGATCGGGCTCTCCTCGCGTGAGCTCGTCGCCGCCCTGGCCGAGCTGGGTCTGAAGAAGGTCGCCCAGTCCTCGCTCTTCCGCGAGGAGGCCGACCGCGTCCTCGACGCGGTCGCCGCCGCTGCGCCCGCAGCCGAGGAGTCCGCGAAGGACGAGAAGGCTGAAAAGGCTGAAAAGACCGAGGAGCCCAAGAAGGCCAAGCGGACCCGGAAGACCAAGCGGACCAGGAAGGCCGGCAAGCCTGAGGCCGTCGAGGAGAAGACCGAGGACCAGGCTGCCGACTCCGGGAAGACCGAGGCCGCCGCCGATGCCGCAGACACTTCCGCCGCCTCCGACGCCGAGAGCACCGACGGCCGGGACGACGCCGAGCTGGCGAACATCCGCGTCCAGGTGGAGAACAACGTCGCCAACGAGATCAACCAGATCGAGCGCAAGGTCGACGACGAGCTCAAGGACAAGGCCACCGCCCGCGACGCGGACTCGCCGGTCTTCCTCTCCCCGGGCGAGGAGGCGGACATCTCCGACGACTCGGACAACAACTCCGCCGACAACGACCCCGACTCGGACTCCGAGGACAACACCGAGGACAACGCCGGCCAGGACGACGACGCCCCGCGTTCCCGCCGCTCCTCGCGCCGTCGCCGCGGCCGCCGCGGCACCGGCCGCGGTCGCGGGCGCCGCGCGACGTCGGCAAGCGACGACGGCCACGACGACGCCGTCACGGACGCGGACGCCCACGCCCCGCACGCGGAGAGCGCCGTCGAGCACGCGCTCGACGAGTCCGAGGGCGAGCTGCCCGACGAGCCGGTGGCGCTGAAGGGATCCACCCGGCTGGAGGCGAAGCGCCGCCGCCGCAGCGAGCGCCGCGAGGAGGCCCGCCAGCGCCGCCACGTGCTCACCGAGGAGGAGTTCCTGGCCCGGCGCGAGTCCGTCAAGCGCGAGATGGTCGTGCGCGAGCGCACCCGCAGCGACCACCCGGGCACCGTGGTGCAGGTCGGCGTGCTCGAGGACGAGATGCTCGTCGAGCACTTCGTGACCTCGGAGACGCAGTCGACGATTATCGGCAACCTCTACCTGGGCCGCGTGCAGAACGTGCTGCCGAGCATGGAGGCCGCCTTCATCGACATCGGCCAGGGCCGCAACGGCGTGCTCTACGCCAGCGAGGTCGACTGGCGCTCCGCGGGCCTGGGCGGGCGTTCGCGCCGCATCGAGCAGGCGCTGAAGTCCGGCGACCAGATCGTCGTCCAGGTCACCAAGGACCCGGTCGGCCACAAGGGCGCGCGCCTGACCACCCAGATCTCGCTGGCCGGCCGCTTCCTGGTCTACGTGCCGGGCGGGCGCAGCGCGGGCATCTCCCGCAAGCTGCCCGTGCCGGAGCGCAAGCGCCTCAAGCAGATTCTGCGCCACGTCATGCCCGAGCACGGCGGCGCGATCATCCGCACCGCCGCGGAGAACGTGCCCGAGGAGGCCATCGCCGCTGACGTGCGCCGCCTGCACCGTCAGTGGGAGGACATCCAGGAGGCCGCCAAGCGGGAGAAGAAGTCGAAGGGCTCACGCCCGGTGACCCTCTACGAGGAGCCGGACATGCTGGTCAAGGTGGTCCGCGACCTCTTCAACGAGGACTTCACCCGTCTGATCGTCGACGGCGAGCGCTCCTGGAACACCGTGCAGAACTACGTGCACTCGGTGGCCCCGGACCTCGAGGACCGCCTCGAGCGCTTCGACCGCCGCGAGCACGGCAACCGCGACGCCTTCGAGGTGCACCGCATCGACGAGCAGCTGCAGAAGGCGCTCGGCCGCGTGGTCTTCCTGCCCTCCGGCGGCTCGCTGGTCATCGACCGCACCGAGGCGATGACCGTCATCGACGTCAACACCGGCCGCTTCACCGGCTCCGGCGGCAACCTCGAGGAGACGGTCACCCGCAACAACCTCGAGGCCGCCGAGGAGATCGTCCGCCAGCTGCGCCTGCGCGACATCGGCGGCATGATCGTCGTCGACTTCATCGACATGGTGCTGCCGGAGAACCGCGACCTGGTGCTGCGCCGCCTGACCGAGGCGCTCGGCCGCGACCGCACGCGCCACCAGGTCTCCGAGGTCACCTCGCTGGGCCTGGTCCAGCTGACCCGCAAGCGCCTGGGCACCGGCCTGCTGGAGACCTTCTCCACGCGCTGCGAGTGCTGCGACGGCCGCGGCATCATCCTGCACGAGGACCCGGTCGAGGAGGACGAGAAGGCGCGCCGCCACGAGGAGCGCGACCGTCGCCGCCGCCACGACCGCGACAAGGGCCAGGGCTCCGGCGACTCGCACCGTAAGGACTCCAAGGAGAAGGACTCCAAGGAGATTGACGACGCCGCGCACGAGGGACGACCGTCGCGCCGGCGCCGTGGGCGCGGCGCGGGGCGTGCCTCCGACGAGGAGCTCGAGAAGCTGGCCGCCAGCGTCGTGGCCGGCGGCGACGAGGCCCCCGAGGAGGATTCGCAGGATTCGCACGAGGAGCGCGAGGGCCGCGGTTCGCGGGCCCGTCGCGGCCGGCGCGGCCGCCGTGGGCGCGGTCGGGGCCGGGGCCGCGAGCGTTCCGGCGAGGACCGGAACGAGGAGCGCGGCGACGCGGGCGTCGAGGAGATCACCCGCATCGTCGACCACGCCCTGAGCCAGGCCGACGCCGAGGACCCGGACGAGCCCTCGGGCGCGGACTACGAGTCCGCCCTCGAGGAGTTCGAGAAGTCCCCGCGCCGCAAGCGCCGCACCCGCGGCAACTCGCGTTCGGACCACCGGCCGCGCCGGGAGGACTTCGAGAGGAAGGCCGAGCCGGAGCACCGCGAGCCCGAGCACGACGCCGGGCGCGACTCGGATGCCGACTCCGACGCCGGGGACTCCGCCGCGGAGACCGCGAAGTCCACGGAGACGACGGTCGTCCGCGGGCGTCGTGGCCGCCGCAGTCGCCGGGCCGTGCGCCGCACCACGCGCCGCACCGGGCGCGAGCCGGAGCACAAGACCGAGCCGAAGCGGAAGGCCGAACCGGCCCGCGAGCGCAAGTCCGAACCGGCCCGCGGGGAGGCCCGCCGGGACTCCGGCGCGCAGCGCGGACGGCGCCGCGGGCGCCGGCGCGCGACGCGTCGACGCGGCTAGCCGGGGCGTACCCCGGGCGGAACGTGGTTTGTCTTTTCGCGTGTGCCTGGGGTAGCCTTTGACAGTCGCTGCTCCGGACGGGCTTTTCGGCCCCGCGCGGGTTTTCCGCGCCCTTCGCACGGGAGGGTCCGGCGCACCAGAACACATCATGTACCAGTCAGGCCCGTCGACGGGATCCTGAACCGAGATTCGAGATTTTTAAAGGGGTAGCCCGCCTATGTACGCGATCGTCAAGACCGGCGGCAAGCAGTACAAGGTCGCTGAAGGTGACCTCGTCAAGGTCGAGAAGATCGAGGGTGAGCCGGGCGCGGCCGTGGCTCTCTCCCCGGTTCTGCTCGTCGACGGCGCCGACGTCAAGGCCAAGGCCTCCGAGCTCGAGGGTGTCAGCGTTGACGCCGAGATCGTCGAGCAGACCAAGGGCCCGAAGGTCAAGACCATGAAGTACAAGAACAAGACCGGTTACAAGCGCCGCGTCGGTCACCGTCAGAAGCTGACCGTCCTCAAGATCAACTCCATCAAGTAAGACGCTCAGAGCGCGCAAACTTTCCCGCGAAGGAGGGAATTCCACATGGCACACAAGAAGGGTGCTTCCAGCTCCAGCAACGGCCGTGACTCCAACGCCAAGCGCCTCGGCGTCAAGCGTTTCGGCGGCCAGCTCGTCAACACCGGCGAGATCCTCGTCCGCCAGCGCGGCACCAAGTTCCACCCCGGTGAGAACGTCGGCCGCGGCGGCGACGACACGCTCTTCGCCCTGAAGGCCGGCGAGGTGCGCTTCTCCACCAAGCGCAACCGTCGCGTGGTCAACGTCGACGAGGTGTCCCTCGAGGCCGCCCCGGAGGCCGAGGCCACTGAGGCCGCGACCGCGTAACACCCGGTCCACCTACACCGCAGAGCGCGGGTCCGCCTTCACCGGGCGGGCCCGCGCTCTTCTGTAGGCTCGCGTGCGTCACCTGCAGGCGAGTCGCCCGAGAGAACCAGGAGAGTCCCACCATGGCCCGTTTCGTCGACCGCGTCGTGCTGCACCTGACCGCCGGCGACGGCGGCCACGGGGCGGCGTCGACCCACCGCGAGAAGTTCAAGCCGCTCGGCGGCCCCGACGGCGGCAACGGCGGCCACGGCGGCGACATCCTGCTGGAGGTCTCCGAGCGCGTGCACACGCTGCTCGACTTCCACTTCCGCCCGCACATCAAGGCCGAGCGCGGCGCCAACGGCGCTGGCGACCACCGCAACGGTGCCCGCGGCGAGGACCTCGTCCTCCCGGTGCCGGTGGGCACCGTCGTGACCACCGAGGACGGCGAGCAGCTGGCGGACCTGACCGAGCCGGGCACCCGCTTCATGGCCGCCGAGGGCGGCTACGGCGGCCTGGGCAACGCGGCGCTGGCCTCCGCCAAGCGCAAGGCCCCCGGCTTCGCGCTCAAGGGCGAGCCCGGCGAGCAGCGCGACCTCGTCCTGGAGCTGAAGTCCGTCGCCGACGTCGGCCTGATCGGCTTCCCCTCCTCGGGCAAGTCCTCGCTGATCTCCGTGCTCTCCGCGGCCCGGCCCAAGATCGGCGACTACCCCTTCACCACGCTGCAGCCGAACCTCGGCGTGGTCAACGTCGGCCACGACACCTTCACCGTCGCCGACGTGCCCGGCCTGATCCCGGGTGCGAGCGAGGGCAAGGGCCTCGGCCTGGACTTCCTGCGCCACATCGAGCGCACCGCCGTGCTCGTCCACGTCGTCGACACCGCCACCCTCGAGCCCGGCCGCGACCCGGTCAGCGACATCGAGGCCCTCGAGAACGAGCTGGCCAACTACCACTCGGCGCTGGCCGCCGACTCCGGCCTGGGCGACCTGGCCGACCGCCCGCGCGTGATCGTACTCAACAAGGCCGACGTCCCCGAGGCCGAGGAGCTCGCCGAGTTCGTCCTGCCGGAGCTTCAGGAGCGCTTCGGCTGGCCCGTCTTCATCATCTCGGCCGTGGCGCACCGCGGCCTGGAGCCGCTGAAGTACATGCTGCTGGAAATTGTCGACGCCGCCCGCGCCGAGCGCGCGGCGCGCGAGAGCGCGCGCCCGCACGTGGAGGCGCAGGTGCTGCGCCCGCGCGCCGTCGACAAGAAGGGCCGCGGCGAGTACGAGGTCGTGCCCGACCCGGAGGAGCCGGGTGCCTTCCTCGTGCTCGGCGACCGCCCGGAGCGCTGGATCATGCAGACCGACTTCGAGAACGACGAGGCCGTCGGCTACCTGGCCGACCGTCTGGCGCGCGCCGGCGTGGAGGACGCGCTGCGCGAGGCCGGCGCCGTCGAGGGCGCGACGGTGACCATCGGCGGCATCAGCTTCGACTGGGAGCCGCTGACCGGCGCCGGGGTGGACCCGACGGACTCCGCGCGCGGCACCGACGCCCGCCTGAGCCGCACCACGCGCCGCTCGGCCGCCGAGCGCAAGCGCGCCTCCCAGGCCCGCCGCGGCCTGATCGACGAGTACCAGTACGACGAGAACGAGACCGCCGACCGCGAGCGCTGGCAGGGCTAACTAGCATGTTCACCCATGAGTGAAACGTCGGATGTGCGCGCCCGCATCGCCGCGGCGCGCCACGTGGTGGTCAAGTTCGGCTCCTCCTCGCTCACCGGGCCCGACCACCTGGTCGACACCGCCCGCATCGACCGCTTCGTCGACGCCCTGCACGACCGCATGGCCCGCGGCGGCGACGTCACCGTCGTCTCCTCGGGTGCCGTGGCCGCCGGCATGGGCCCGCTGGGCCTTGACACCCGGCCGGCCGACCTGGCGACCAAGCAGGCCGTCGCCGCCGTCGGCCAGGCCCACCTGGTCAATGCCTGGTCCGCCAGCTTCGCCCGCTACGGTGTGACCGCAGCGCAGGTGCTGCTCACCTCCGGCGACGCGGGGCGGCGCGACCGCGCCCGCAACGCCCAGCGCACGCTGGGCCGGCTGCGCCGGCTCGGCACGGTGCCCGTCATCAATGAAAATGACACGGTGGCCACCAGCGAGTTCCGCTTCGGCGACAACGACCGGCTGGCCGCGATCGTCGCCAATCTCACCAAGGCCGACGCGCTGATCCTGCTCAGCGACGTCGACGGCCTCTACGACCACAACCCCGCCGACCCGGGCGCGCGCTTCGTGCCCGAGGTGCGCACCGGCCACGACCTCAACGGCGTGGTCGCCGGCGCCGGGGGAGCGGTGGGCACCGGCGGAATGGCCTCCAAGGTCTCCGCCGCGCGCCTGGCCACCCGCGGCGGCGTGCCGGTGCTGCTGACCTCGGCGGGAAACATCGCGGACGCCCTGGGCGCCGCGGGCGTGGGCACCGTCTTCCACCCGCGCCCCGAGCGCGCGCTGTCCGCCTGGAAGTTCTGGGCCCTCTACGCGGCCGACGCCGAGGGCACCCTCGTGCTCGATCGCGGCGCCGTCGACGCCGTCACCGCCGGCGGCACCTCGCTCTTGCCGGTGGGCATCACGGCCGCCGAGGGCGAGTTCTCCCGCGGCGACATCGTCGACATCCTCGGCCCCGACGGCCAGGTCGTCGGCCGCGGCGAGGTCAACTACGACGCCCCCGTGCTGCGCGGCATGCTCGGCCTGCACAGCGGCGAGCTGCCGCCCGCCCGCCGCCGGCCCGTCGTGCACGCCGACTACCTGTCCAACTTCGCCTCCCGGCTCTAGTTAGTCTGGGCGGCATGAAGTTCACCATGCTGCCCGCCGTCTGGCCCGAACCCGTCGCCGAACTCGAGGCGGCCGGCCACGAATACGCCCGCGACCTCGACGAGGCCGAGTTCCTCGTCTGGTCCGGCGGCGCAAACGGCTTCCCGCGCCTGCCCGAGTCGGTCGGCTTCGTCCAGTACGTCTTCGCCGGCGTGGAGCACCTCATCGGCGCCGGTGTGATCGACGGCTCGGTGCGCTGGGCCAACGCCGGCGGCGTCTACGCCCGCCCCGTCGCCGAGACCGCCCTGGCGCTGCTGCTCTCCCAGCTGCACCAGCACAAGGCCGCCGCACTCGCGGCCTCCTTCGACGCGCGCTGGGACCTCGACGCCGCCCAGGGCTGGCTCTTCCGCGGGCCCACCGTCGCCCTCGTCGGCGCCGGCGGCATCGCCCGGGCGCTGATGGAGCTACTCGAGCCCTTCGGCTGCCGCATCATCGCCGTCAACAACTCCGGGCGCGAGGTGCCCGGCGCCGACGAGACGCTGGCGGCCGCCGAGGCCTACGCCGACGGGGAGTTCTGGTCGCGCGCCGACGCCGTCGTGCTCTCCGCGCCCCTGACCGGGTCGACCCGCGGCCTCGTCGACGCCGCCGTGCTGCGCTGCATGAAGGACTCCGCGGTGCTGGTCAACGTCGGCCGCGGCCCGCTCGTGGACACCGACGCCCTGGCCGCGGCCCTGCGCGACGGCGAGATCGCCGGCGCCGGCCTCGACGTGACCGACCCGGAGCCGCTGCCGGACGGCCACCCGCTGTGGGCGCTGCCCAACTGCACCATCTCCCCGCACATCGCCGCCACCGACCGGGTGGCGCGCCACCTGATCGGCCCGCAGATCGTGGCCAACGCCGCCGCTTTCGCCGCCGGGGAGACCATGCCCACCGAGGTCGACGTCGAGGCGGGATACTGAGAGCCATGAGATACGTCATGCTGCCCGAGCCCTGGGAGGAGACCGAGGCGGACCTCGCCGCCGCCGGCCACGAGCGCGTCGAGGACCTCGACCAGGCGGACTTCCTGCTCTACACCGGCTACTGGGACGCCTTCCCGGAGCTGCCCGACAACATCAGGTTCGTCCAGACCGCCTTCGCCGGCCTCGACGCGCTGGTGAGAAACGGCCAGCTCGACCCGAAGGTGCGCTGGGCCAACGCGGCCGGCTGGTACGCCGACAGCGTGGCCGAGTCGACCCTCGGCCTGCTCCTCGGCGTGCTGCACGAGCACAAGCTGGCCACCCAGGCCGGCTCCTTCGACGTCGTGCCGCGCATCCAGGCCCGCTCCCGCTTCCTCTTCCACGAGATGACCGTGACCGTGCTCGGCGCCGGCGGCATCGGCGAGCGCCTCATCGAGATGCTCGAGCCGTTCCACACCCACGTCATCGCCGTCAACACCTCCGGGCGCGAGGTCCCCGGCGCCCACGAGACGGTGGCGCTCTCTGAGACCGGCGACGCCGTGTGGGGCCGCACCGACGTGCTGGTCAACCTGCTGCCGCTCACGGACGCCACCCGCGGCGTCGTCGACGCCGACCTGCTGGCCGCCCTCAAGGCCGGCTGCATCGTGGTCAACACCGGCCGCGGCGGCACCGTCGACACCGACGCCCTGGTCGCCGCGCTCGCCTCCGGTCACCTGGGTGGGGCGGGCCTGGACGTCACCGACCCGGAGCCGCTGCCCGAGGACCATCCGCTGTGGGCGATGGACAACGTGCTGATCACCCCGCACACCGCGAACACGCTGCCCAACATGCACCGGGTCACCGGCCCGCGCACCCTGGAGAACATCGCCGCCTTCGAGGCCGGCGAGCGCATGCCCACCGAGGTCGACGTCGCCGCCCAGTACTGAGCCCCGGGCCCGCCGGGCGCACTACACTCGTGGGCCATGACCGCCGACCAGACCCACGACGAGACCCCCGAGCGCCGCCGCGAACGCGAGGAGGTGCTCGCCGCCGCCCGCGCCGCGCGCGCCGTCGCCCCCGCGATCGCCTGGCTGAGCAGCGACGAGAAGAACGCCGCGCTGCACGCCGCCGCCGACGCCCTCGAGGTGCGCACCGACGAGGTCCTCGCCGCCAACGCCGCCGACGTCGAGGCCGGCCGTGCCGCCGGGATGAACGAGTCGCTGATCGACCGCCTCAGCCTCGACGCCGTCCGGGTCTCCGGCATGGCCGTCGGCCTCCGCCAGGTCGCCGCGCTCACCGATCCCGTCGGCGAGGTCCTCGGCGGGCACGTGATGGGCAACGGCATCCGCATGCGCCGCGTGCGCGTGCCCCTCGGCGTGATGGGCATGGTCTACGAGGCCCGCCCCAACGTCACCGTCGACGCCTTCGGGCTCGCCCTCAAGGCCGGCAACGTCGCGCTCCTGCGCGGCTCGCGCTCGGCCCGGCGCTCCAACGAGGCCCTGGTCGCCGTGCTGCGCGACGCCCTCGAGGCCTCCGGCCTGCCCCGCGAGGCCGTCCACCTGCTGCCGTGCGAGTCCCACGGCTCCGTGCGCGACCTGGTCACCGCCCGCGGGCTCGTCGACGTCGTCATCCCGCGCGGCAGCGCGAAGCTCATCGAGACCGTCGTGCTGGGTGCCACGGTGCCCGCCATCGAGACCGGCACCGGCAACTGCCACGTCTACGTCGACGCCTCCGCCGACCTCGAGCAGGCCATCGCCATTGTGCTCAACGGCAAGACGCGCCGGCCGTCGGTGTGCAACGCCACCGAGACCGTCCTGCTCGACTCCTCGCTTGACGACGCCGCGCAGCTCGCCGTGGTGCGCGCCCTCCAGGAGGCGGGGGTCACCGTGCACGGCGACGTCGACCAGCTCGCCGCCTTCGGCGCCCGCGACCTCGTCGCCGCCGACGAGCACGACTGGGGCGAGGAGTACCTGTCGATGGACATCGCCTGCGCCGTCGTCGACGGCGTGGACGGGGCCATCGCGCACATCGCGCGCTGGACCACGGGGCACACCGAGGCCGTCTGCGCCGAGTCGCGCCGGGTCTGCGAGCGCTTCACCGCCGAGGTCGACGCCGCGGCCGTCATGGTCAACGCCTCGACGGCCTTCACCGACGGCGAGCAGTACGACATGGGCGCCGAGATCGGCATCTCCACCCAGAAGCTGCACGCCCGCGGCCCCATGGCCCTGCCGGAGCTGACCAGCACCAAGTGGATCCTCGAGGGGGACGGCCAGACCCGGCCCTGATCTGATGAACCTCGCCGCCACCGCCAGAAGAGCCGCTCTCGCCGCCGCCAGCGCGCTGGTCCTCGCCGGGACCGTCGCTCCCGTGGCCGACGCCGCCGCGCCCACGCCTGCTGCGCCCGCGCCCGAGACCTGCCGCGACGTCGCGGTCGTCGCCGCCCGCGGCACGGACCAGACCGACCCCGACTTCGGCGACGAGGGGGAGACCCTGCGCGGGCTGCTCGACCTCGCCGAAGCCCGCCACCCGGGACTCTCCTCGCGTGCCGAGCTCATTGCGCTCGACCGCGAGGTCTACCCGGCCACCCTGGGCCTGCCACAGCTGGCCGAGGAGGGCGAGCAGCTCAGCCCCGCAGACACGGCACGGCGCGCCCTCGAGGTGATCCCGGAGCTCGGCCAGGTCCACGCCACCGACCCGCGCGCGACGATCGAGGCGCTGCCCGGCCACCTTGAGCGCCGCGAGGCCGAGACCGGCTGCCGGCCCGACTACGTGCTGCTCGGCTACTCGCAGGGCGCGACGGTGCTCACCGGCCTGGAGGCCCGCCTGCACGCGCAGGGCCGGCTGCGCGGGGTGATCTACCTCGGCGACCCGCACGCGCCCCGCGGAGCCCTGCGCGGGCTGCCGGAGCTCATGGGCACCCCGCGCGTGCCCGCCGGCGAGGTCGAGCGCGTGGAGTACTGCCTGCCCAAGGACTTCAGCTGCGACTTCTCCGCGGAGGCCGCCGCGCTCGCCCTGGGCGACGGCGGCGGCCCGCACGACACCTACTTCACCGGCCGCCCGGAGCACGCCCCGCGCGAGGCGGAGGTCGCCGACGCCCTGGCACGCATGGTCGACGGAAACGTATAGTTCCGTTCCATGACTAGCCCGAACGGCGCAGCGCGCCAGCGTGTCGGCATCATGGGCGGCACCTTCGACCCGATCCACCACGGCCACCTCGTCGCCGCCAGCGAGGTCGCCCACCGCTTCGCGCTGGACAAGGTCATCTTCGTGCCCACGGGCAATCCGTGGCAGAAGGCGGACCGTCAGGTCTCCGACGCCGAGGACCGCTACCTGATGACGGTCATCGCCACCGCCTCGAACCCGCGGTTCTCTGTCAGCCGCGTCGACATCGACCGCGGCGGGCCCACCTACACCGTGGACACCCTGACGGACCTGCGCGCTCAGTTCCCGGACGCCGAGCTGTTCTTCATCACCGGCGCGGACGCCATGCGCTCGATCGTCACCTGGCACGACTGGGAGTCCATGCTCGACCTCGCCCACTTCATCGGAGTCACCCGCCCCGGCTACGAGCTCGACGAGGCCGTCGTGCCCGAGGTGCACCGCGAGCACGTCTCCCTGGTCGACGTGCCGGCCCTGGCGATCTCCTCGACCGACTGCCGCGAGCGCGCCGCCGCGGGTGCCCCGGTCTGGTACCTGGTGCCCGACGGGGTGGTGCAGTACATCGCCAAGCGCCGGCTCTATTCGACCGCCGGCGAGGACCGTCTGACCAGCCCGCATTCGCGGCGCCAGTGACGACGTGCAAAGATCGGGGTGAACAACCCTATCCCTAGACAAGAGGAACTGAGTGACTGTCTCCGAGGAATCCCGTCGGCTCGCGTCCGTGGCGGCACTGGCCGCCGACGACAAGCAGGCCGAGAACACCGCCGTCATCGACGTCTCCGACGTCCTGGCCATCAGCGACGCCTTCGTGATCGCCTCCGCCGGCAATGAGCCCCAGGTGCGCGCGATCGTCGAGGCCGTCGAGGACGCGATGTCCGAGGCCGGCGCCGAGCCGCTGCGCCGCGAGGGAAACCGCGAGTACCTCTGGGTCCTCCTCGACTACGGCGGAGTCGTCGTGCACGTCCAGCGCACCGCGGAGCGCGAGTTCTACGGCCTGGACCGCCTCTACCGCGACTGCCCGCTCATCGAGGTCGAGGGCCTCGAGCCGCCCGAGCGCCCCGGCCGCTGGGCCGACGAGGTCGACCCGAAGGACGCCGAGTCCGTCGAGGACCTGCCGCTGGCCGCCGAGGCCCCCGGCGTGGGCTTCTAGCCGGAAGCCTTCCATGGGCAGGCGACTGATCATGGTCCGCCACGGGCAGACCACCTACAATGCGACCCGGCGGATGCAGGGCCATATCGACACCGAGCTCTCCGAGACCGGCCGCGGGCAGGCGCGCCGGGCCGCCGAGCTGCTGCGCGGCGCGGGCATCAGACGGATCCTCTCCTCCGACCTGGAGCGCGCGGCCACCACGGCCGAGGCGATCGGCGAGGCGCTCGGCCTCGAGGTGCGCCGCGACGCCCGCCTGCGCGAGACCCACCTGGGCGAGTGGCAGGGCCGCACCGGCGCCGAGGTCGACGCCGAGCTGCCCGGCGCGCGCGCCCACTGGCGCCACGACGCCTCCTGGGCCCCGCCCGGCGGCGAGTCGCGCCTGGACGTCGCCCGCCGCGCCCGCCCCGTCATCGACGAGGAGATGGCCGCCTGGCCGGAGTGGGAGGATTCCGCGCTGCTCGTCGTCGCGCACGGCGGGGCGATCTCCGCGCTGACCTCGGACCTGCTCGGCTTCGCGGTGGACCAGTACCCGCTGCTCTCGGGCCTGGGCAACGGCTGCTGGGTGCAGCTGACCGCCCGCCCGCGCTACCGCCCGGAGGAACCCGCCGCCGGCGCCGCATTCACCCCGGAGACCGTCGGGGACGCCCAGTGGTACCTCGACGGCTGGAACCTCGGTTCCACCGGCGCGGTCGAGGGCAACGTCGACATGGGGGAGGGGAGCGCCCGGTGAGCGTGCGCATCGTCACCGACTCCTCGGCCGGACTGCCCCCGGGCGTGGCCGAGGAGCTCGGCATCACCGTCATCGACCTGCACGTGATGAGCACCGACGAGGGCGCCTCCACCGCGGGCCTGTCCTCGCTGGAGCTGTGCGCGGCCTACGCCCGCCAGCTCGAGCGCGGCGGCGACGACGGCGTGGTGGCTCTGCACCTGTCCAAGGAGCTCAGCTCCACGTGGTCCTCGGCGGTGGCCGCCGCGGCCATCTTCGACGACGCGGTGCGCGTGGTCGACACCGGCGCGGTCGGCATGGCCGTCGGCGCCGCGGCGATGGCCGCCGCCCGCCTGGCCCAGGACGGCGCGGGCCTCGACGAGTGCTACGCGCTGGCCGTCGACATCCTCGACCGTTCGGCGACGTGGGTCTACCTGCACCGCCTCGACGAGCTGCGCCGTTCGGGCCGCATCTCGACGGCCACGGCGGTGCTCTCCACGGCGCTGGCCAGCAAGCCGATCATGCGCATCGAGGACGGCAAGATCGAGCTGGCAGCCAAGACGCGCACCCAGACCAAGGCCTTCAGCAGGCTCGTCGAGCTCATCCTCGAGGGCGCCGAGGGCGAGCCCGTCTTCGTCGCCATCCAGGAGAACGAGGCCCGCGAGTCCGGCCGTCGCCTCTCCGAGATGCTCGAGGAGGTCCTCCCCGAGGGTTCCACGGTGATGATGGTCGAGCTCAGCGACGTCCTCGCCGTCCACGCCGGCCCCGGCTCGCTGGGCGTCAGCGTCGTCTACTCCAACCACCTGAAGGATCTCGACCTCGGCCTGTGAGCTTGTGGATGGACCCGCACCATCCACAGCCGCGCTCCGCCCGCACGCCGCGGGACCGTCCGGCCGCCTAGCGTCACGGCCATGAAGTCCGTCGCAGACCGCCTCGGCGAGCTGGCCCGGCCCACCGGCGAGGAAGACCTGATGCGCGTCGCCTACCCGGCCCCGCGCCTGCGCGTCACCGCCCGCCAGGGCGCGCTCGTCGCCGCCGTCCTCGCCGTAGCCGTCGTCGTCTGGTTGATCGTCTCCTCCGGCCCCGAGAAAGAGATTTCCGACGCCGCGCCCGCCTCCGGTGTGCCCGTCCCACCCCTCTCCGCCACGGCTGCCCCCGGCGAAGCCGGGAGCAGCGGCGAACTGGTGGTCTCCGTGGTCGGCCACGTCGCGCGCCCGGGTCTCGTCACCCTGCCGCCCGGGGCACGTGCCGCCGACGCGCTCGAGGCCGCCGGCGCGCTCGAGGGCGTGGACCCCGGGGCGGTCAACCTCGCCCAGCGGCTGACCGACGGCGAGCAGCTCGTCGTCCCCGCCCCGGGCGAGCCGGTCCCGGAGCCGGCGCCGGCGCCCGGTCCCTCCGGTGGGTCGGGTGGCGGCTCAGGCGGCGGAGGTGCCGTCTCGCTCAACTCCGCGGACGCCGCCGAGCTGACCACCCTCCAGGGCGTCGGCGAGGTCACCGCCGCCGCCATCGTCGAGCACCGCGAGTCCATCGGCGGGTTCACCTCCATCGACCAGCTCACCGAGGTCCGCGGCATCGGCCCGGCCAAGCTCGAGGCGCTGCGCGACCAGGTCACGCTGTGAGCGAGCTGCGCCTGGCCCCGGCGGCCCTCCTGGCCTGGGCGGTCGCCCTCGCCATCCTCACGGCCACCTGGTGGCCCGCCCTCCTCATCACCGCCCTGGCCGCCGGTGCCGCCTGGTACCTGCGCGCGCCGGGCCAGGCGATACTCGTGGCCGCCGCCGGTGCCGCGCAGACCGTGGTCACCGCCGTGAGCGCCGCGCGCGCCGCGGTGCGCCCGCCCGCCGAGGTCACCGGCACCCTGGCCGCCCCGGCCCGCCAGATTGACGCCGGGCTCTGGCTGCTGCGCATCCGGGTGCCCGACCGCCCCGCCCCGCTACCGGTCTTCTTGCGCGACGAGGAGCTTTCCCACCTGCCCGCCGGCACCCAGGTCACCGCGGACGTGCGCTGGCGGGCCGACGAGTCGCCCGGCCTGGCCGGCTACACCGGCACCGCAGGCTCCCTCGAGACCGGCGAGCCCACCGGCCACGCCGGCTGGGTCGCCGGGGTCCGCGCGGCGCTGCGCGCCGCCTCCGAGGCCCACGTGGGCGAGTCCTCCCGCGGGCTGGTGCCCGGCATGGTCTTAGGCGACACCTCGCTGATGACCCCGGCCGAGGAGCAGGCTTACATCGACACCGGCCTGACCCACCTGACCGCCGTCTCCGGGGCCAACGTCACCGTCGTCACCGCCGCGGCCTTCCTCGTCGTGCGCCTTGTCGGCCTGGGCCCGCGTGTGCAGGTCGGCGCCGCCTTCGCCGCGCTCGTCGTCTTCGTGGCCCTCGTCGGCACCGAACCGTCCGTCCTGCGTGCCGCGGCCACCGGCTCGGTCGGCCTGCTCGCCGTCATCGGCTCCGCGCGCCTGGAGCCCGCCCACGGGCTCTGCCTGGCCGTCCTCGTCCTGCTGCTCGTCGACCCGGGGCTGGCCGCGCAGTGGGGCTTCGCGCTCTCGGTGGCCGCCACCGCCGGCATCGTCGCCGTCTTCCCCGCCCTCTACCGCGCGCTGGCCCGCCCCTGGCTGCCCGACGCCCTGACCCGCGCGGCGTGCGTGGCGCTGGCCGCCGACGTGGTGACCATGCCGCTGATCGCCGGGATGGCCGGGCGCGTCTCGCTGGTCTCCGTGGCCGCCAACGTGCTCGTCGCCCCCGCCGTGGCCCCGGTGACCGTCCTCGGGCTTATCGCCGCCGGGCTCGCCGTCCTGCCCGGCGGCCTCGAGGCCGTCCCGCTTGTCCTGCTCGAGCCGTGCACCTGGTGGATCCACCGCGTCGCCGTGGCGCTGGCCGAGCTGCCCCTGGCCACCGTTGCCGCAGGCCCCCTGTGGGTGGTCGTCTGCTACGGGTGGGTCGTCTTCGTACTCCTGACCCGGCGCCGCGGAGGGGGTGTGGCACGATGGTGGCCATGGACGAGCAGGTGCACCTGATCCTGGGACCGGAGACGTTCCTGGCCGAACGCGCGCGGGAGGCGATCATCGGGCAGATCCGCGGCGGGCGCGAGGGGATCACGGTCACCGACATGCGCGCCGGGGACGTCACCGCCGCCGAGCTGCTCGGGGTGCTCTCCCCGTCGCTCTTCGGTGACGACCGCATCGTGGTCCTCCACGACGCCGACAGGGCCGGCGACGAGGCCGCCGAGCAGATCCTGAAGGCCGCCGTCGACCCCGGCCCCGGCATCTACCTCGTCGTCGAGCACACCGGCAAGGGCCGCACGAAGAAGATGGCCCAGAAGCTCGCCAAGATCGCCCACGTCTGGCCCGCCGACGAGATCAAGCAGCGCGATCTGCACAGCTGGGTTAACCGCGAGTTCCGCGAGCACGGCGCCCAGGTCGCCCCCGACGTCGTGCGCGCCGTCCTCGAGGGTGTGGGCTCCGACCCGCGCGAGCTGGCCATCGCCGTCGAGCAGCTCGTCGAGGACGCCGACGGGCCCGTGACCACCGCCGTGGTGCGCGCCTACTACGCCGGGGTCGCCGAGGTCTCCAACTTCGACATCGCCGACTGGGCCGTCTCCGGCCAGACCTCCCGCGCCGTGGCGGCCGTGCGCCGCGCCCTCCAGCTCGGCGAGAACCCCGTGACCATCGCCTCGGCGCTGAGCAACAAGGTCGGCATGATCGCCCGCCTGTACTCCACGCGGGGCCGGGCCGACGAGACCGCCCTGGCCCGCGAGCTCGGCGCCCACCCCTTCGTGATCAAGAAGACGCTGCCCGTGGCCCGCCGCTGGTCCGGAAAGGCCGTCTCGCGCGCCGTGATCCTCATGGCCGAGCTCGACGCGGAGGTCAAGGGTCAGGGCGGCCAGGCCGAGTACGCCGTGGAGAACGCCGTGCGCCGCGTCGCCCGGCTGGCCGGTTAAAGTGTCTGCCATGACCAACCCCGAGCTCCCCGAAGACGTCCAGGAACTGGCCGGCCGCCTGTTCGACATGGCCCGCGAGGGCGACGAGACGCTCCTGGTTTACGTCGACAAGGGCGTGCCCGTCGACCTGGCCAACCAGGACGGCAACACCTTCCTCATGCTCGCCGCCTACGCGGGCCAGGCCGCACTCGTGCGCGCGCTCGTGGAACGTGGCGCGGACGTCGACAAGCTCAACGACCGCGGCCAGGCGCCGCTGGCCGGCGCCATCTTCAAGAAGGAGGACGACGTCGTCGACGCACTCCTCGACGCCGGTGCGTCGGCCACCGCGGGCACCCCCAGCCCCGTCGACACCGCGCGCATGTTCGGCCGCGAGGACCTCCTGGGCCGACTGAGGTGACCTGGGCCCAGTTCGCCTCGGCGATGCTGCTCAACCTGCTCGGCGTCGCCTCGCCGGGTCCGGACATCCTGCTGACCACGCAGCTGGCCACCCGCTCGCGCGCCCACGCCTACCGCGCCGTCGCCGGCGTGCAGACCGGCGCGCTGATCTGGATCACGGCCACCGTCCTCGGCGCCGCCGCGCTCTTCAGCGCCTACCCGGCCGCCGTCCGCGTCATCGAGCTCGTCGGCGGCGTCTTCCTGGTGCTCATGGGCCGCGGCATGGCCGCCTCCGGGCTGCGCCAGCGCCGCGAGCCGCCGGCGGACGCCGAGGCCGCCGCGGCCGCCCTGGGCACACCCTGGTCCGCCTGGCGCACCGGGCTGGCGACCAACCTGTCGAACCCGAAGATCGTGCTCTTCCTCGCCGCGATCGTCGGCCCGCTGCTGCCGCCGGATCCCTCCCTCGGCGAGGCCGCGCTGCTCGTGCTGGCCCTCTGGCTGCCCTCGATCGCCTACTTCTGGCTGTTGGCCACCGTCGTCTCCACCGAGGCGGTGCGCCGCCGGCTGCTCGGCGCGGGCGCGTGGATCGACATCGGCGCCGGCGTGATCTTCCTGCTCATCGGCGCCGTCCTCGCCTGGCGTGGTGCAGTCGCGCTCTTCTAGCCGCGGGGGAGGGGCCGGGAGCCGACCCGGGTGCAGGCACGAAAAAACCGCCGACGTTACGTCGGCGGTCTCTTGCGGCTCTGGCGAGCGTTAGGCCAGCTTGTTCAGGGCACGGGCCATGTTGGACTTCTTGTTCGCCGCGTTGTTGCGGTGGAAGACGCCCTTGGTCACGGCCTTGTCCAGGGTGCGCGACGCGACGCGCAGCTGGGCCTCGGCGGCGGACTTGTCGCCGGCCTCGACGGCCTCGCGGAACTTGCGGATCTCGGTGCGGGCCGCGGAGCGGACCGCCTTGTTGCGCTGACGACGCTTCTCGTTCGTCAGGACGCGCTTCTTCTGCTGCTTGATGTTCGCCATGGGACTACCTCTTTGACGTCGAAATGGTTCTGGACGCGTTCCGGGAGCGTGTCCGCTCCGGGCACCGGCCGTTCGGGCGAACCCAAGGTCCTGAACGCCTCATCCGGTCGGCGCAACCGCACCCGTGGCGCGGTCAACCTGGGGAATGCTAGCAGCGCGCGGGGCAGATCCCCAAAACGCGGGCCCCTGCCGGCTCAGCTCCAGCCGTAGCGGGAGCGCAGCTTCGCGGCGATGCGGTCGAAGCGCCCGCGCGGCAGGAAGATGCCCTGGCGGCGGATGCCCAGCTCGGAGACCTCGAGGACCCGGTCCAGGCGCACCCAGCAGGAGCGCCCGGAGGGGTCGAAGTCGCCGGTGCCGATGCCCAGCCAGCGGTCGTCCTCGGCGTGCTCGGGGTTCGGGGAGATGAGAAGCCCCAGTACCGTGTTGCGGTTGTGGCCGACGACCAGGATCGCCCGCTCGCGCAGCGGGGCGTCTGCGCCGTCGGAGGGCGCCCAGATGAAGACGACCTCGCCCGGCTCGGCCTGCCCGTCCATGCCGGGCGCGTAGTAGAGGGCCCGGGCCACGGAGTCGGTGGTGTGCACGCGCACGGCCTCCTGCGCGCGGTCGCGGTAGTCCTCGCGGGTGCCGCGTCCCAGGCGGGCGTTGATGCGGGCCAGCCCGGCCTCGATGGGCGGGGCGTCGGGAAGTACGCGGCGCAGCAGCCGCCCGAGGCGGGTGCGGGCTGGTGGTTTGGGCATCGGCGGTTCTTCGCGTGCGTTCCGGGGCTGGTTCTGTCGACGACCTGGGCGTACTCGCCGTCACATCGGTCGACGTCACCGCTTAGCTTATACCCGCATGTTGGGTAGAGTGGGGCAGGTTCAGCGAAGAAAGGTGACCGAAGCGCACATGTCCACGAATTTCGCCGAGGAGACGTTCACGGACCTGTCCCGGATCCGGAACTTCTGCATCATCGCGCACATCGACCACGGCAAGTCGACGCTGGCCGACCGCATCCTTCAGCTGTCCGGCATCGTCGCCGCCCGCGACATGCGCGACCAGTACCTCGACAACATGGACATCGAGCGCGAACGTGGCATCACCATCAAGGCGCAGAACGTGCGCCTGCCATGGGTGCCGCGCAGCGGGCCGGAGAAGAGCGAGCAGATCGTCCTGCAGATGATCGACACCCCCGGCCACGTCGACTTCACCTACGAGGTCTCCCGCGCGCTCGCCGCCTGTGAGGGTGCGATCCTGCTGGTCGACGCCGCGCAGGGCATCGAGGCGCAGACCCTGGCCAACCTCTACATGGCCATGGAGAAGGACCTGGAGATCATCCCGGTCCTCAACAAGATCGACCTGCCCGCCGCCGAGCCGGACAAGTACGCCCTCGAGATCGCCGGCATCATCGGCTGCGAGCCCGAGGACGTGCTGCGCGTCTCCGGCAAGACCGGCGAGGGCGTGGCCGAGCTTCTCGACGCCGTGTGCGAGCACGTCCCCGCGCCGCACACCGACGCGCCCGCTGACGCCCCGGCGCGCGCGATGATCTTCGACTCCGTCTACGACACCTACCGGGGCGTGGTCACCTACGTGCGCATGATCGACGGCACCCTCAAGCCGCGCCAGAAGGCGCGCATGATGGCCACCGGCGCCGACCACGAGCTGCTCGAGATCGGCATCGTCTCGCCGACGCCGAAGGCCTGCAAGGGGCTCGGCCCCGGCGAGGTGGGCTACCTGATCACCGGCGCCAAGGACGTCCGTGAGACCAAGGTCGGCGACACCGTCACCTGGGCCGCCAAGGGCGCCGAGGAGCCGCTGCAGGGCTACCAGGACCCCTCGCCGATGGTCTACTCCGGGCTCTTCCCGATCTCCCAGGAGGACTTCCCGGCCCTGCGTGATGCGCTGGAGAAGCTGCAGCTCAACGACGCCTCGCTCATCTACGAGCCCGAGACCTCCGTGGCGCTGGGCTTCGGCTTCCGCGTCGGCTTCCTCGGCCTGCTGCACATGGAGATCACTCGTGCCCGCCTGGAGCGCGAGTTCGACCTGGACCTGATCTCCACCGCCCCGAGCGTGACCTACCGCGTCGTCGACGAGGCCGGCGCCGAGCACGTCGTGCACAACCCCTCCGACTGGCCCGGCGGCAAGCTGCGCGAGGTCTACGAGCCGATCGTCGACATGACGATCATCGTGCCCAGTGACTTCGTCGGCCCGACCATGGAGCTGTGCCAGTCGCGCCGCGGCGACATGAAGAACATGTCCTACCTGTCCGAGGACCGCGTCGAGCTGCGCTACATCATGCCGCTCGGCGAGATCATCTTCGACTTCTTCGACATGCTCAAGTCCCGTACCCGCGGCTACGCCTCCCTCAACTACGAGGAGGCTGGCGAGCAGGAGGCCGACCTGGTCAAGGTCGACATCCTGCTGCAGGGCGACCCGGTCGACGCGTTCAGCGCGATCGTGCACCGCGACGCCGCCCAGTGGTACGGCAACAAGATGACCAAGAAGCTCAAGGAGCTCATCCCGCGCCAGCAGTTCGAGGTGCCCGTCCAGGCCGCCATCGGCTCGAAGATCATCGCGCGCGAGAACATCCGCGCGGTGCGCAAGGACGTGCTCTCCAAGTGCTACGGCGGCGACATCTCACGTAAGCGCAAGCTGCTCGAGAAGCAGAAGGCCGGCAAGAAGCGCATGAAGGCCATCGGCTCGGTGACCGTGCCGCAGGAGGCCTTCGTCGCCGCGCTGTCCACCGGCGACGAGAAGTAGGGGTCAGCGCGCGTCCGAGATGCGCCTCCCCGGCCGCGCCGGCAGGTCCTCTGCGGCGATCCGGTCGATCGTCCGCCGCATCAGCGCCTCCAGCGGGCCGCGTTCGAAGCGGCGCCGCCACAGCGGGCAGCCCACCACCGCGACCAGCATCGATCCGGCCAGCCACAAGGGGTGACTGTTCTGCGCGGGCACCGCGATCTCGCCGGGGGCCTGCCCGGTCTGCTCGGTGTAGGCCTCCTCGAAGAGCCGCGACTCGTAGGCGCTCCAGTCCTCCCAGTCGTCCAGCCGGGAGACCTCCTCGCGGAACTCGTCGAAGTCCTTGCCGCCGTAGGGGGAGTAAGGCTCGGAGGAGTAGGGGACCGCGTCGGCGACCTCGGGCCGGTCGAAGATCCCGCTCAGTGGGACGGTCGCGGTCACCACGTGAAGCACGTAGACCGTCAGCGCCATCGCACCCACCGCGCGCACCGGGAAGACCGCCTGCCGCGGCGCAGGCGCGTGGCAGACCCACAGGCACAGCCCCGTCAGCGCGGCCGCCACGCCGCACGAGTAGAGCACGTCGAGCACCCCGCCGGAGTGGCCGACCGGGGAGAGGTACGCCTCGACCACGCCCGTGCTCACCCCGAGCTCTCCTGGGCCCACCAGGTGCCGGTGCACCAGCCCGGCCACCCCGAGTGCGGCACCCAGTAGCGCGGTGCCCACCGCCCACTCACGCGCGGCGAAGAACACCCGGTGCAGCAGCATGCCGAAGACCCCGTAGGCCAGCCAGGCCAGCGGCGGGTAGCCACCGGAAAAGCCCGTGACCACGGCCGCCAGCCCGCTGAAGAGCGTCAGCCCCACGAAGGTCAGCGCGAGCGCCCAGGTGCGCCAGCGGGTCAGCGGGCCCAGCAGCACGTAGATCGCGCCCACGGGCACCAGCACGATGAGGATCGTCGTCGGCAAAAAGCCGAGCACCACGCCGGCGGCCATCAGCAGCAGGCCGCGCACCAGCGCCCGGAAGCGGGCCCGGGCGACGGCCGGCCCGCCCTCCGCGTCGGCGCGCGTGTTCATCAGGGACAGCGAGCAGCCGGCCAGCACAGCGAACATCGCCGAGGGGAAGCCGTCGGTGGCCGTCTCGATCCAGCCGCCCTTGGGCCCCAGGTGCGCGACCATCATGCCGAGCACCGCCAGCCCGCGGGCCAGGTCCAGCCCGGTCAAACGGGGTCGGCTCACGGGAGCCCTCCCGCAGGCACGATCTTCACCTCGACCCCGCCCATGAGCGCCAGGCCGGTCACGCGCACCACCGGGGCGTCGTCGGGCAGCTCCCACTGGTGCACCCGCACCCGCCGGTCGGTGGAGACCTCGAAGCCGCCGAGCACGCCCGCGCCGTCGCAGACCACGCGCACGCCCTCGGGCACGAAGACGTCGATGCCGCCGCAGATCGCGATGGCCGTGATCGTGGTCGAGTGGCTCTCCAGGCGCGCGTCGCTCAGGTCGAGCTCGGTGCCGCCCAGGATCGCCAGCGAGAGGTGGGCCTCCCCGCAGGTCCAGCGCTTCATCTCGGTGCCGCCGAGGATACCCAGCGAGAACCCGCTGGCGTTCTGCACCGAGTGCCCGACCTGGTCGCGCGCATGCGCGACGGCGTCGTGCACCCGGTCGGGCTCGTCACGTCGGGCACGCGCCACGGGCGCCTCGGGCGCGATGTCGTCAAGCAGGCCGTCCAGCTCGTCGGCGAAGCGGGCGTTGAAGGCGGCGGCGGAGCGCTCCTCGAACTCCTCGACGGTCAGCTGGCCGCGGCTCATGGCCTCGGCGAGGAGATCGGAGGTGCGCTGTCGTTCGGCGTCGGTCGCGCGGCGCCGCGGGGTCTTCTCGATCATGCCTTTGAGCTTACGGCCTGGGGCGCATGAGTGCCGCTCACTCGCGGCGTTCGTCGCCCTCCGGGTAGGCCGAGGGGTGCTCGGCGTCGGGGGAGCCGTCGCCCCACTCGCCCGAGGTGTAGTCGTAGCCGACGTCGCGGCCCTCCTCGTCGGTGCGGCGGTACCACTGCGTGTAGTCCTCGGAGGTGGAGTCGAAGGCCGCGCCGGCGCCCATGCCCTTCTCGGAGCGGCGCACGGCGAGCTCGAAGTCGTCGCCGTACTCGGCCAGGCCGCGGTAGACCGCGTTCTTGACCGCCGCGGCGCCGTAGCTGCGGCGCAGCGCCGCCGGGTCGGTCGAGAGATCCTTGATGAAGGCGACCACGAGCGCCAGCAGCACCACCGAGAACGGCAGCGCGATGAGGATGGTCAGCGACTGCAGGCCGGACAGGGCGTCCTCGCCGCCGGTGAGCAGCATGACCACGGCGATGCCCATCATCGCCAGGCCCCAGAAGACCACGACCAGCTTCTTCGGGGCCGTGTCGCCCTGCGAGGAGAGCGTGCCCATGACCACCGACGCCGAGTCCGCGGAGGTGATGAAGAAGACCGCGAGGACGAAGATGAGCACGAACGGGGTCAGCTGCGCCAGCGGCAGGGTGTCGAAGAGCGCGAAGAGCACCTGCTCCGGGGTCGCCGAGCCGTCGAAGCCGGCCGCTCCCTCGCGGGAGAGCGTGATCGCTGCGCCGCCGAAGACGGTGAAGGCCAGCGCCAGGATCAGGCTGGGCACCGCGAGGGTGACCACGGCGAACTCGCGCAGCGTGCGCCCGCGGGAGATGCGCGCGATGAACATGCCGACGAACGGCGTCCAGGCGATCCACCAGGCCCAGTAGAAGGAGGTCCAGCCGGACTGGAAGTCGATGGTCTCCTCGCCCCAGGACAGCGACTTGCCCAGCATGGCGGGCAGCTCCTGGAAGTAGGTCAGGATGCCTGAGGGGATGAGGTTGAGCAGGAAGAGCGTCGGGCCCGCGAGGAAGACGAAGGCGACCAGCGCGAGGGTCAGCGTGATGTTCGTGTTGGACAGGTAGCGGATGCCGCGCGAGACGCCCGAGACCGCTGAGAGGATGAACCCGCAGGTCAGCACCGCGATAATCGCGATCAGCGCGTTGTTTCCCAGGGGGCCGGCGCCGGAGACGATCTCGACGCCCTGGCCGATCTGGATCGCGGAGAGCCCCAGCGTGGCGGCCGTGCCGAAGACGGTCGCGAAGATCGCGAGCATGTCGATGCCACGCCCCAGCACCCCGTTGGCGCGCGGGCCCAGCAGCGAGCGGAACGCCGAGGAGAGCAGGGCCGGGCGCCCGCGCCGGTAGGAGGAGTAGGCCAGCGCGCCGCCGACCAGCGCGTAGAGCGCCCAGGCGGCCACGGCCCAGTGGAAGTGCGACTGCGCCATCGCCTGGTGCAGCGCCTCGGGGGTCTCCGGGTCGACGGTGTGCGGCGGCGGGGTCAGGTAGTAGGACAGCGGCTCGGAGGGGCCGAAGAAGAAGATGCCCACGCCGATGCCGGCGCCGAACATCATGGCCACCCAGGAGAAGCGGCTGAACTCGGGTTCCTCGTCATCGGTGCCCAGTCGGATGCGCCCGAAGCGCGAGCAGGCGAGGTAGACCGTCGCGCCGATGCCGACCATCATCACGACGTTGAGCAGCCAGGACGCGTTGACCATCGCCCAGGAGAAGGCGGTGTCGGCCGTGGCGGCCACGCTGTCGGGGCTGATGATGCCCCAGGCGATGAACGCGACGATCAGCGCGGCGGTCACGCTGAAGACGAAGCGGTCCACGCCGAAGCTGTTGCGCTGGTCGTCGACGCTGATGCCGGGCACCAGCCCGGGGTGGATGTCGTGCGGGTAGATGCCGACGGAGGTCGAGCGGGTCTGGGAGAGCAGCCGGTGGACGAGCTTGCGCTCGTGCACCTCGGGCCGGCTCTTGCGGGGTTGTTCGGGCACCGGGGACGGTCCCTTCCTCGCCCCCGGGGCCCCGGCGTCGCCCCCGCTTGACGACACCCGCGCGCCGCGCCGTCGGCGCGTCTGCGTGCGGTCGTGCGGTGCTGCGGGGAAAAGACGCGGTGCGCTGCGCGGGCGGTGGAGTACAGGTACCCGGCTGATTATGCCTGCCCGCGGCGGTGGACCCGAATGTCGCACACATCACGGCCCCCGAACGTGGGGGAGCGACGGCAACGATGACGCCGCCCATCAGAACGGCGGGGGAGCCAGGGGGTCGTAGCCCAGCCCCGCGTTGCGGCGGTGCCGGGCGGCCTCGGCCGCCGCGCGCCGGCGGGTGGCCTTCTCGGCGCGGTACTCGCCGACCGAGCGGGCGAAGCGCGCGCCCTTCGGGCTGAGCGGGCCCTCCGGCACGCTGACCGTCCAGTGTCCCTCGTCGGTCCACCACACGGTGATCCCGGTCGACGGGTCCGCCAGGTAGCGCACGTGTCCCTCGGTCTTGAGATTGTGCCAGCGCTGGGAGAGTCGCGAGAGGTTGTCCAGCGCCGTCGGCCCGCCTGTCTCGTGCGGGACGCGGTGCTCGATCTGGGTGCCCCCGACTTGGCGAGCAGCTCGTGGAACGCGGTCGCCCGCGAGCAGTCGTAATGGAAGGCGTAGGCGTCCACCTTCTTCATCAGCAGCTGGCCCATGTCCTTGGGCAGCGTCAGGTAGAACTCCGTGACCCCGGGCTTGCGGTCGTCGATGCCGAAGGCGCCCGGGGCCACCGGGTTCTCGTCGGCCACGGTGTCGTCGTCGAGGAAGACCTCGGGGTCGAACAGGTTGATCAGCTCGTTGATCTTCTTGGTGATCTGCCTGGTCGTCGGCATCGACTGCCGGGGCGCGGTGGGTGTCAGGAAGTCGGTGATGCCGGCGTCGATCTGCGCGAGCGCCTCGGGGGAGTCGATGATGCTCACGCGCTCGCCGATCTTGCGCAGGCTGACCATCGAGACGTGCGCGAGCATGTCCTGCAGCGCGACGAGCCTCGGCAGCTTCTCCTTGAGGCTGCCCAGGCCGGGGATGTAGGAGTCCTTGATGGTGAAGTGGCTCTCTCCGGTGGCCGCGGACATCCGGGCGGCGTAGTTCTCCAGCTGCTCGTCCGGGCCCGGCAGGTTGTCCATCCACATCCGCCACACGGCACGGTGGGCCTCGCGACCGGCCAGGGTGATCGGGTCGGTGACGTCCGTGTGCGAGTAGAAGAAGGCCGGGTTCGAGCCGTCCGCCGGCGGCACGTGGCCGTCCACGATCAGCTTCGGCGGCGGTGGCGCGGTGGCGTCTCTCACACGTCCCGTGGAACTGGTGTTTGGGTCTTGTGCGGGCTTTTCCTGAGCGTCTCTGCGTCCGGTCATGGTCGTTCTCCACTCCCCGAGAAATGGCGTTGAACTGCGGTGATGCTGGACTTTCCGGTTACGCTGAGCAGTGTATAGGAGGGGCGCGACAGGACGGGTTCACGTGTACGAATAAGGGGTAGGGGAGGGGGAAGTAAACTGCTGCACCGCTGCGTGTGCCAACCGTGGAACCCGTCAACCCTGGGCGCGGTCCCGCGAAACAGCAAAGTACTTCGCCGGGTCAGTCCCCCTCAATTGGCGACGCCCCCGCGCCCCGCCCGGGCTGCGTCCCTCCCCGTCCGTCGGGTCCCCGTCCCGGGGCGGCTGTGCCGCCCCGCTCACGCGCCGGACGCCCCACGTGCCAGACCTCCCACGTATGCGCGCGCCGGCGACCGACGGGGCGTCGTCAATTGAAGGGGGTCAGTCGCCGCTGGCGGGCACGCGGCGGGAGAGCTCGGTGATCTCGTCGAGGGTGAGCTCGCGGGCGTCGTTGCGCGTGCAGTGGTCGAGCAGCGCGTAGCCGGCCTGCTGGATGGCCACGTGGCGCGGCTACTCCTTCTCGGCGGCCTCGGGGGTGTCGTTGACCAGGGTCTGCGCGGCGCGGCGCTCGGAGAGCAGCTCGTACTGCAGGTCGCGGCGCTCGGCCAGCGCCCCGGCAGGCTCGGTGGTCAGCAGCGCGCCGAGCAGCGAGCCCATCGCCTTGTGGCAGCGCGCGACCAGGCGGGCGTGGTGGCGCGGCTCGGCGTCGGGAAGCCAGAACCACAGCATCAGCAGCGCGAAGGTCACCGCGAGGGCGACCTCCGTGGTGCGCGAGACGACCACCGATCCCAGCGCCGCCGTGCCCGCGCCGCCCATGAGCAGCGCCAGCGGGGTGGTGAAGATGACGCAGAAGGCGTAGTTGCGCACCACGAAGATCTCCGCGAAGAACTGACAGACCGCCAGCACCGCCAGCAGCGACCAGCCCGCCACGCCGGTCGCCTGCAGCAGGGCGAAGAAGGCGATGCCCGCCACGGAGCCGACGAGGCGCTGCACGCCGCGGATCGTGCCCGGCACGCGCGAGGGACCCCACTGCAGGGTCAGCAGCACGCTGACCACGGCCCAGTCCGGGCGGTCCAGCTGCAGGGCCAGGCCGATCGCACCGGCCAGCAGCGACGCGAGCGCGACCTTCGTCGCCGTCATCGTCGCGTGCGAGTAGGGGTGGATCGAGCGGTAGATGCGGTAGGCGACCGTCGGGCGCGCGTGCGGGATCGCGGTGCGCTCGAGGTCGACGTAGACCGGGGAGTCCTCCATCTCCTCGGACTGCTCGGTGCCGGCGAAGCGGGAGTCGAGACCCGCCAGGCGGCGGTGCGCGGCGACGGTGCGGCGCGCCAGCTCGGAGCGGGCGGGGCCGATGACGTGGCCGCCGCGGACCACACCGGCGTCGGAGAGGCTGACCCAGGCGGTCTGCAGGGCGGACTCGGCCTGGTGCTTCTTGGCCACCGCCGGGCGCGGGGCCTTCGCGAACTCGGCGACGGTGCGCTCGAGGGTCTCCACGGCCTGGCTCTCCGGGCGGTGGCGGTGGATGAGCGCCGGGGCCATGCCGATGACCATGGCGGAGCAGGCGCCGACCAGGGACCACGCGCCGACCTCGACGGGGTTGAGGCCGAGGCGGGCGACCATCGTCGCGCCGCCGCCGACCATGACGATGAAGAAGGAGCCCGGCGGCGGCAGGCGCAGCGCGTTCTGCAGGAAGGCGCCGATCGTGGCGATCAGCGCGGTGAAGATCGCCGGCAGCACGAGCCACCAGTGCGTCGCACCGGCGGAGAGGTGGCTGAAGGCCACGGAGCCGACGAACGCGCCGGAGACCGAGGCCAGCGCGATCAGCCCGCCGGCGACGGCCATGACGCGCCAGCGCGTGCGGTAGGGGTGGCCCTCGCCGTAGATGACGGTGAAGCCGACGGCGGCGATGAGCAGCATCTCGTTGTCGAAGCCGAGCAGCAACGCCGCCGCGCCCGGCAGGGCGAGGGCGAGGGCGGCGCGCAGCGCGCCGGGCCAGCGCGGGCCCGGGGTGGAGGAGGAGGTCAGCAGCGTCCACGGATCGGGGCGGGCGGGCATCGGCTCCGGGGGTTCGGGCTCGGGCGAGACGGGGTGCGCGGGACCGGCGGCCACGGACGGTCTCCTCCTTCATTCTTCGGTTGTGTTCGAACCGGCAAACCTTATCGTCGCCCGCGGACTTCCGCCCCGGATGTCATGTGGAGCATAGACTGCATTGTCTGGAAGCACTAGACAAAGAAGTCCGCACCGGGCTAGGATCCCGGACGTTCCCTGAACGCGGCCCCGACCCGGGGTCGCGGAGAAGATCCCCAGAGGAGAACCCATGATCGTCACCGGCCTGGCGCTCGGCGCCGTGCTCGGCATCGTCATGCAGCGCGGGCGCTTCTGCGTCACCGGCATGCTGCGTGACCTCTTCCTGCAGCGCTCCTGGCGCACGCTCGTCGCGCTGTTCATCGTCATCGCCGTCCACGCCGTCGGCATCGCCGCGCTGACCAGCGCCGGCGTCATCGCGCCTGAGGCGACCACCTTCAAGCCCGCCGCGGTGATCATCGGCGGCTTCATCTTCGGGATGGCCATCGTGCTCGCCGGCGGCTGCGCCTCGGGCACCTGGTACCGCTCGGGCGAGGGCCTGGTCGGCTCGTGGATCGCGCTGGTCATGTACTGCCTGTCCGCCGCCGCGATGAAGACCGGCGCGCTGAGCGGCCTCAACGAGTTCCTGCGCTCCTGGGACACCGGCTGGACCGACCTGCCGCGCACCTTCGGCGTCTCGCTGTGGTGGTTCGCCGTCCCGTTCGCCCTGTTCACCGGCTGGGCCGCCAACCGCTTCCTGCAGCGGGAGGCCGCCGCGCCGAAGGTCGCCAGCCTCGGCGGGCCGCGCTGGAGGCGTCCGCTGCACGTCTACGCCGCCGCGGTGGCCGTCGGCGTGCTCGGCGTGATCGCCTGGCCGCTCTCCGCGGCCACCGGCCGCAACGACGGCCTCGGCATCACCACCCCGAGCGCCAACCTGGCCAACTGGACGGTCACCGGAAACCCGCAGCGCATGGACTGGGGCGTGATGCTGGTGCTCGGCATCCTCGTCGGCTCCTACCTCGCGGCGCGCGCGACCGGCGAGTTCCGCGTCCGCCTGCCCGACGCCACCCAGGCGGTGCGCTCCGTGGTCGGCGGCGCCGGCATGGGCGTGGGCGCCTCGCTGGCCGGCGGCTGCACCGTGGGCAACGGCATGGTCCAGACCTCCCTGTTCAGCTACCAGGGCTGGGTCGCGCTGCTGTTCATCGCGCTCGGCGTGGGCGTGGCCGCCAAGCTGTGGCTCAAGCCCGCAGCGGCACCCACCTCCGCCGAGGACGAGGTGCTTGACGAAGCCCCGCCGCACGGCGTCGCCGAGTCCCTCACCGTCGGCGCGCCGCGGCGCGTTGCCGGCGCGGGCGACGGCACGGCCGTCGCCGGCAACTTCCAGGTCTCCACCGGGCTGGTCACGGTGGCCGGCAAGAAGAAGGCCAAGGCCCGCGCGATCGGGCGAGGCCGCTACTTTCTCGACCAGATGGGGGCGGTGTGCCCGTTCCCCCTGATCGAGACCAAGGACGCGCTCGACTCGCTGGACGCCGGCGAGGAGCTGGTCATCGACTTCGACTGCACCCAGGGCACGGAGACGATCCCGCGATGGGCCGCCGAGAACGGCCACGAGGTCACCGACTTCCGCGCCAAGGGCGACGCGGGCTGGCAGATCACGATCCGGAAGTAGCGTTCACCCGGGGTTCACGCCACCGCAACGTCGGCTTCCTACAGTGCATGCGCGACGTCGTCAATCACAAGGAGCATGCACCGTGTCCGCACTAAATCGCCGGGGGTTTCTCACCGGCGCCGGGATCCTGGCCGCCGGACTGGGGATGGGCACCGCCCACGCCCAGTCCTCGTCCGGACGGGAGACCGGCTCGTCCGGGTCCTCGGGGACTGAGGGCGCGCCGGTGGCGGCGGACCTGCGCTTCCGCCCGGACGGCAAGTTCCGCGTGGTGCAGTTCAACGACACCCAGGACTCCCACCTGACCGACCGGCGCACCATCGAGTTCATGGGGCTCGTCCTCGACCGCGAGCGGCCCGACTTCGCGCTGATCAACGGCGACGTGATCGCCTCCGGGCCGACCACGGACGAGCAGGTCTACCAGGCGCTCAACAACGTGGTGCGCCCGATGGAGGACCGCTCGGTGCCGTGGGCGATCACCTTCGGCAACCACGACGAGGACCCCAACGAGGAGCCCGGGGTCAACGTGAGCAGGCCGGACATGGTCGAGTTCGTCCGCCGCTACCGGCACAACCTCAACTCGCCGGCCGAGACCGGCGGCTACGGCAACTCGAACGTCCACCTCGTCATCGGTGACTCGGCCGCCGGCGACCCGCGCTTCGCGCTGTGGCTGCTGGACTCGGGCTCCTACCTGCCCGACGAGGTCGCCGGCCAGTCCAAGGAGGACCTGCCGGGCTACGACTACATCCGCCCGCAGCAGATCGAGTGGTACCGCGGGGAGTCGCTGCGTACCGAGCGGGCCTGCGGGCACCGGGTCGACTCGCTGATGTTCTTCCACATCCCGACCTTCGAGCACCGCGACATGTGGTTCGGCGGGCCGGGCAAGGACGGGCTGGTCGCCCACGGGCGGGCCGAGCGCCGCCACGGCATCGAGGGCGTCAAGAAGGAGGACGTCTACCACGGCTCCTTCAACTCCGGCATCTACTCGGCCGTCGTGGAGCGCGGGGACGTGCGCGGCATCTACTGCGGGCACGACCACATCAACTCGTTCCGGGGCAACTTCTTCGGCGTGGAGCTGGGCTACTGCCCGGGCACCGGGTTCGGCACCTACGGGCTGATGGACGGCACCTGGGCGATGCACACCATGCGCGGGGCGCGCGTCTTCGACCTCGACGAGAACGCCGACGGGGTCTACACGGGCACCCGGCTCGTCTTCGCCAAGGACCTCGGCGTCGACATGAACCCGGCCGGCCAGCCCATCGAGGAGCCCGAGGCGTTCCCGGACTACGTGCGCTAGGGCGCGCGGGCCCGGGACCTGCGGCTAGAGCTCCCGGGTCTCCACGCGCATGCCGATGGTCGCCGACTGGCCCGGGGCCAGGGCGAAGCCGCGCAGGCGGGTGCCCAGGCGGGCCGGCTCGACGCAGACGAAGCGGCGCCAGCCGACGGCGTCCAGGTCGCCGGGGGCGTCGGCCTCGCCGGGGTTCCACACCACGGTGTGGTCCGCGCCCTGGTCGAAGACGGCGATCTCGCGGCCGCCCGCCCGGTCGATGATGCGGGTCGGGCCGCCGACGGCGGCGTGCGGCTCGCGGGAGTCGACCAGCGTGCCGTCGAACTCGTAGGTGCGCCCGTCGGCGCGGGCGACCAGGACCTGCGTGACGTCGGAGACCGCGAAGTAGGGGTGCAGCGCCAGCTGGACCGGCTGGGTGGTGATACCGCGGTTGAGCACGTCGAGGCCCACACTCAGCGAGTCGGCGGCGGCGCGCACGGTGAGCACGAGGCGCAGGCCGCGCCAGGTCACCCAGGCGTCGTAGCCGTCCTCGTGCAGCTCGTGGTCCCACTGACGGCGCCGGGCCCAGCCGTGGGCGGGCTCGCGGCCTGCGATCAGGTCGTTGAACCACGGGGCGATGACGGGCACGCCGCCGCGGATCGCGGAGCCGGGGGAGTAGTCGGCGTCGGCGGAGAGGTAGAACAGCTCGCCGGTGGCCGAGTCGGCGGACAGCAGGTGCGCGCCGTGGTCGGTGAAGGTGACGGGGCCGGCGACCTGGGCGTCGGCGGCCCCGGGGATCTCGGGGCGGGGGAAGGGCTGGGTCATGCGACCCAGCCTAACCGGCCCCGCCCAGCCGAACTCACGGCAGCGGCGGGTCAGTCCACCGGCGCCGGGGGCGGGGTGGGCGCGCCGGCCGGCGGCGCGATCTTGCGGTAGTTCGCCGAGGTACCGGCAGCCGCACCGTCGGCGTCGGCGCCCGAGGAGGCCGCGGCGGGGGCCGCCGAGCCCGGCTTCTCGCGCCAGGGCGTCGGGTCCCAGTCGCCCTCTACCAGCTTCTTCTGGCTGAACAGGCCGAGGCCGAAGACGGCCGCGCCGACCAGCACGATGAGCACCAGGCCGGCCACGCCGCCGACGTTGCCGGCGGAGCCGATCAGGATGCCGAACCAGCCGAAGTCGGCGTCGCCGAAGGTGGTGTTCTCGGAGCCGAAGGCGCCGAGCACGCCGAGCAGGAAGGCCGGCAGGAAGGTGATCAGCAAGCCGTTGGCGAAGGCGCCCGCGGCGGCACCGCGGCGCCCGCCGGTGGCGTTGCCGTAGTCGCCGGCCGCGCCGCCGGCCGGTGAAGAAGTGCGGCACGAGGCCGGGCAGGATCAACGCGGCGCCGAAGGCCGGGTTGAGCCACAGGGAGAGCACCGCGAGGCCGACCAGGCCGCCGAGGAAGGAGGAGATGAAGCCGATGAGCACGGCGTTCTGCGCGTAGGGGAAGACGATCGGGGCGTCGAGCGCCGGGATCGCACCGGGCACGACCTTGGCGGCGATGCCCTGGAAGGCGGGCACTAGCTCGCCGAGGATGGTGCGCACGCCGAAGAGGATCACGGCGACGGCCACGCCGAACTGCAGGCCCTCGGTGAAGGACTGCATGATGAAGTTGCCCGGGCCGCTCGCCCCGTCGGGGAAGGCGGCGTAGGCGGCCTCGGTGCCCTGGCGGGCCATGGACAGGAATGCCAGCACGATGTACATCAGCGACATCGACAGGGCGGTGGCGACCATCGAGTCGCGCAGGAAGCGCAGGCCGTCGGGAAGCTCGAGCTCCTCGGTGGAGCGGCTCTCGTGCCTGCCGCGCCCGCCGACGAGCTTGCCCACGGAGCCGGAGAGCAGGTAGCCGGCGGTGCCGAAGTGGCCGATGGCCACCGAGTCGTCGCCGGTGATGCGCCGGGTCCACGGGTGGGCGATGGCGGGCAGCGAGACCATCAGGACGCCCGGCAGCACGGCGCCGAGGGCGATGACCAGCCAGTCGTCGTAGCCGGCGGTGATCAGGATGATCGCGAGCATCGTCGCCATGAACAGCACGTGGTGGCCGGTCAGGAAGACGTAGCTGAGCGGGGTGAAGCGGGCGAGCAGCAGGGAGACGGCGAAGCCGAGGATCATCACCCAGGCGACCTGGGAGCCGTACTGCTGCTGGGCGATGCCGGCGATGGCCTCGTTGGTGGGCACCACGCCCTGGGCGCCGAGCGCGCCCTGGATCATCACGCCGAGCGGCTCGAGGGTGGCGGAGACGAGCGTGGCGCCGGCGCCGATGAGCAGGAAGCCGAGCGTGGCCTTGATGACCCCGCCGATGACCTGGCCGACGGAGCGGCGCATGGCCGCCAGGCCGACGGCGGTGATGATGCCGATGAGGAACGCCGGCACCGAGAGGATCTCGTTGACGAGGAATTGGGGGATGGCGATCAGCCAGTCCATGTGCAGGCTCCTTGCCTAGATGTCGTAGAGCTCGCGCAGCGCGGCGTCGATCTCGGTGGTGGAGGTGAAGTCCTCGATGACGTGGACGGGTATGCCCACGTCGCCGAGGGTGCGGGCGATCTCGCCGGAGGTCAGCACGAGGTCGGCCTCCTTGGCCTTGCCCTTCGCGGAGATGGTGTCGGTGGCCTCGACGGTGATAAAGGGCGCCCAGCCCCAGCGGTCGAGCACGTCCTCGAGGGTGTTCTTCAGGAAGAGCGAGGTACCCAGCCCGTTGCCGCAGACGGTGAGGATCTTGTTGTGGGTGTTGTGCTCCTGTTTGCTTGACGACGCCGCGCCTGCCGCGGCGTCGAGCGCCTCGCGCAGCTCGGCGGGGGTGCGCGCGGCGTCGAGCGCCGCGCGGCGTCGGGAATTGCCCAGCAACTTCGCCAGCTGGGCCATGGCGGTGGTGTGCGCCTTGTCGTCGGTGGCGGCGAGAGTCACGACGAGGCTGACGGGGTCGTTCTTGGCGTGGCCGAACTCGACGGGCTCGGCCAGGCTCAGCCAGGCGATGCCGGTGCGGTGGACGGCCGCGGAGGGGCGGGCGTGGGCGAAGGCGAAGCCGGGGGAGATGACGATGTAGGGGCCGTGTTCCTCGAGGCCGGCGATCATGGCGTCGGTGTAGGCGGGCTCGGCGACGCCGGCGGCGCCGAGGAGGTCCCCGGCCTGGCGCAGGGCGTCGTGCCAGTCCTTCGCGCGGGTGTCGAGGGCTAGTGTGATCCATACAGTGGGAGGCCATTCCCACATCGTGATACGCCGGAAGGAAGGCGAATACCGTGACCCAGACGAACCTGGACACCCGCGCGACCGACAACCGCAGTGCACGAATTGTTGTGACCGGCTTCCCGATTTTCATTCTCCTCGGTACCGCCATCGCCTTCTTCTTCCCCAAGCCCTTCATTCCGCTGACCGACCACATCACCGCGTTCCTGATCGTGATCATGTTCTCGATGGGCCTGACGCTGACGCTGCCCGACTTCAAGGTCGTGGTCACCCGTCCGGCGCCCGTGTTCATCGGCGTGGTCGCCCAGTTCGCGATCATGCCGCTGCTGGCCGTCGGCGTGGCCAAGGTGCTGCGCCTCGACCCGGGCATCGCGGTCGGCCTGCTGATGCTGGGCTCGGTGCCCGGCGGCACCTCCTCGAACGTCATCGCCTACCTGGCGAAGGGCGACGTGGCCGTCTCCGTGGCCATGACCAGTGTCTCCACGCTGGTCTCGCCGGTCATGACCCCGATCCTGATGCTGCTGCTCTCCGGCATCCGCACCGACGTCGACCCGGGCGCGATGGCGCTCAGCCTGGTCGAGACCGTGCTCGCACCCGTCGTCGGCGGCCTGATCGTGCGCGCCGTGGCCAACGACCTGGTCGACCGCATCCTGCCGGTCCTGCCGGTGGTCTCCATCGTCTTCATCGGCGGCGTCGTCTTCGGCACCGTCGGCGCGAACGCGGAGCGGCTGGCCAGCATCGGCGCCGGCGTCTTCGTCGCCGTGCTGCTCCACAACGCGCTGGGCTACCTGCTGGGCTACCTGACCGGCAAGGTCTTCCGCCTGCCGGAGACGGTCAACCGCACCCTGGCCGCCGAGATCGGCACCCAGTCGGCCGGCCTGGCCTCGGGCATGTCCGCCCGGTTCTTCGCGTCCGAGGCCGCGCTGCCCGGCGCGGTCGCGGCGGTGCTGCACAACATCACCGGCGCGATCTACGCGGCGTTCATGCGGCGCCGCCCCCTGCCGGAGGCCTAAGATCCGGAGGCATGGAGCACCACCGGAACCACGGTGCGCACCGGCTCGGAGCTGAGCCGGACTCCGCGCACGACGAGGACCTGGACGCACTCGAGGAGACCTTCGAGGTGCCCGAGGAGCACGTGCTCGACTTCGCCGAGCTGCCCCGCTGGTACGCGGGCTGACCGGCGCCGGCGCGCGGGGCCCTGCCGTCCCGGCCCGGCGCGCGGTGTCCACGGGACGGCCCCGGAGAAGGGATCCCAGATGACCACCCCGGAGATGTCCACCCCGGCGAAGGTGCCGGCAGGCCAGGCCGCCGTGCTGGTGGCGGTGCTGATGACCGCCGTCTTCGCCTTCCAGCTCAACGCCTCCATGCTCTCGCCGGCGCTGGCGACGATGGAGACGGAGCTCAACGCCACCGCCGCCCAGATCGGCCTGACCCAGACCGCGTTCTTCACCGCGGCCGCGCTGTTCTCCCTCTTCCTGCCCCGCTGGGCGGACCTCATCGGCCGGCGCCGCGTGCTGGTCGGGATGATGGCCGTGATGCTGGTCGGCTGCGTGCTCGCCGCGCTCGCCCCGAACGTCACGGTCCTCTTCATCGCCCGCGTCATCCAGGGCGTGGCGGGCCCGACGGTGCCGATGGCGCTGATCATGCTGCGCGTCCAGGTGCCCGAGGAAGGCCAGTACGCCTTGCTGATGGCCATCATCACCTCCGTCAACGGCGGCATCGCCGGCGTCGACGCCCTCGCCGGCGGCTGGTTGGCCTCCCACCTCGGCTTCCGCTCGATCTTCTGGGTGATGGCCGCCTTCGCCGCCGCCGGCGCGATCGCCGTGCGGCTGCGCACCCGCGAGTCCACCGCGATCGAGACCCCGCCGATGGACTGGGCGGGCGTGCTGCCCGCCGTCATCGCGCTGGCCGCCCTGCTGACCGCCTTCAACGAGGCGGGCAAGCTGGCCGCGGCCAACTGGTTCCTCGTCGCGGTGCTCGTCATCGTCGGCGCGGCCGGCGCCGTGGTCTTCTGGAACGTGGAGAAGAAGGTCGCCCACCCGCTGGTGCCCGTGCACTACCTGCGCCAGCGGCGCACCTGGGCGCTCTTGACCACCACGCTGCTGACCATGACCGGTGTCTTCGCCGTGATGAACGGCCTGATCCCGAACCTGGGCCAGGACGCCAACGTCGGCGCCGGCATGGACGCCGACTCCGTGTCCTGGGTGACGCTGACCCCCTACGCGATCGCGGGCCTGGTCTTCGGGCCGGTCGCCGGCGCGCTGGCCGCGAAGTTCGGCTACCGCCTCATCCTCCAGGTCGGCCTGGTCGGCACCGTCGCCGGCCTCTTCCTCGGGGTGTGGGTCGTCGGGGTCACCGCCCCCTGGACGCTGCTGCTGGTCTCCGTGTTCGTCGGCGTGACGTACGCCGGCATCTCCAACATCATGCTCAACGGCCTGGGCATCGTGCTCAGCCCCGCGGACAACCCGGGCTACCTGCCGGGCATGAACGCCGCGGCCTTCAACCTCGGCGCGGGCCTGTCCTTCGCTGTCCTCTTCGCCGTGCTCACGGCGCTCTCGGAGACCGGCGCCGACGGCACCACCGCCGCCACGGCGGCCGGCTACTCCGGCGGCATCCTCACCGGCGCGGTGATCCTGGTCGCCGCGCTGCTGACCTCCTTCCTCATCCCGCGGCCGGAGTCGCTGACCGACAACGCGGCCGCCGCGGAACTCGACTGACCCCCGCCTGAACCGGAACCGAAACAGAAAGGGAAAAGACCATGACCCGCAAGATCATCCTCGACTGCGACCCCGGCCACGACGACGCGGTGGCCATTCTCCTGGCCGCCGGCAACCCGGAGATCGAGCTGCTCGGCGTGACCACCGTCGGCGGCAACCAGACCCTGCAGAAGGTCACCTACAACGCCCGCCAGGTCATGACCGTCGCCGGGATCACCGACGTGCCGCTGCACGCCGGCGCGACCCGCCCCCTCGTCCACGAGGTCGAGGTCGCCGGGGACATCCACGGCGAGACCGGCATGGAGATCCACGGCTTCGAGCTGCCCGAGCCGCAGATCGAGGTCGCCGACGGCCACGCCGTGAACTACATCATCGACACGATCATGTCCGAGGAGCCCGGCACCGTGACCCTGGTGCCCACCGGCCCGCTGACCAACATCGCCCTGGCCGCCCGCCTCGAGCCGCGCATCGTCGAGCGCGTGCGCGAGGTCGTGCTCATGGGCGGCGGCTACCACACCGGAAACTGGTCGGCGACCGCCGAGTTCAACATCAAGGTCGACCCGGAGGCTGCGCACGTGGTCTTCAACGAGCCGTGGCCGGTGGTCATGGTCGGTCTGGACCTGACGCACCAGGCGCTGGCCACGCGCGACGTCGAAAATCGCTTCCGGGAGCTGGGCACCGACGTCGGCGACTTCGTCGTCGGCCTCTTCGGCTTCTTCCGCGAGTCCTACAAGGAGGCGCAGGGCTTCGACGACCCGCCGGTCCACGACCCGTGCACCGTGGCGTACCTGATCGACCCGAGCATCGTCCAGACGCAGAAGATGCCCATCGACGTCGAGCTGCGCGGCGAGCTGACCGTCGGCATGACGGTCGCGGACCTGCGCGCGCCGGCGCCGGCCGACTGCCACACCTCCGCGGCGGTCAAGCTCGACCACGGGCGCTTCTGGGACCTCGTCGTCGACGCGGTCAAGGCGCTCTGAGGATCTAGAACATCGCGTAGATGACCGCGCTGATGGCCACCAGGCCCGCCACCACGACGAAGACGTTGGAGGCGTGCCTGCGGTAGGGCGCCAGCGCGGGCACCTTGCGGATCGCGTACATCGGCATCAGGTAGAGCAGCGCGGCGATGACGGGCCCGGAGAGCGTCTCGATCAGGTCGAGCACGCCCGGGTTGAGCACCGCCGCCAGCCACGTGGTCAGGAAGATGAACGCGTAGACGCCCAGCTGCAGCCCGCGCTCGGGCAGGGGACGATTGACGACGCCGCGCACGATGCTCGCCGCGCCCTCACTTGCGCCGAGCACGTGGCCGAAGTACGAGGAGACGATCGCGGCGATCGCGATGACCGGCGCCAGGTGGGTCAGCACGGGGTTGTCGAAGACGTTGGCCAGGTGCGAGAGCACCGGCAGGTTCGCCTCGCGGGCGTCGGCCAGCCCGTCGGCGCCGAGCGCGAGCGAGCAGGACCACACGAAGAACATCGTGAAGACGGTCAGCAGGGTGGCGGTGACCGCGAGCACGACGCTGGCGCGCCGGGCGGCGTTCCCGCCGTGGGTGCGCTGCATGGCCAGCGAGAACTGCGAGATGGCCGGCGAGTGGTTGAAGGAGAAGACCAGCACCGGGATGACCAGCCAGATCGCGCCGACGGTGGCCCACACCCCGGGCGAGGGCGCGCCGAAGAAGCCCTCGAGGTTCCAGGAGGGCACCAGGTACAGCGAGATCGCGCCGAGCAGGAAGATCAGCGGGTAGACCAGCACCTGGGTCACGGCGAGCATGAGCTTCTGGCCGAAGACCATCACCAGGGTCATCGAGCCGACGAGCAGGCCGGAAAGCAGCACGCGGTTGATCTGCGGACCGCCGAGCTGGTTGACGATCAGGCTGTCGACGGTGTTGGTGATGCTCACCCCGTAGATGAGCACGATCGGGTAGATCGCCGCGAAGTACAGGACGGTGACCACCCAGCCGGCGGTGGTGCCGAAGTAGTCGCTGGCGACGACGGTGATGTCCTCGCCCTTGCGCGGGGAGACGCAGACCATGCGCGCGAGCGCGCGGTGCGAGAAGTAGGTCATCGGCCCGATCAGGAGGGTCGCGATGATCAGCGGCCACACGCCGGACGCGCCGGCGTTGATCGGCAGGAAGAGGATGCCGGCGCCGACGGCGGTGCCGAACAGGGAGATCGCCCAGCTGGCGTCGATCCGCCGGGTGTGGGTGGGGGTGGCAGCGGTCATGGAGGGCCTCGGGACGGGGACAGTGCGTGGGCCGACATCCCAGCCCGGGTGTGTCGACCGTGACAATGCTAGCGAGCGGGTGTCCCGCCCCGATAACCGCGCCGGTCAGGGGTGCGCCGCTCTAGACCTCCGGCAGGGCGTCACCGACGCGCGGGTAGGAGGCCTGCGCGCCGCGCCCGGTGGCGGCGAAGGCACCCACCCGGGCCGCGTAGCGCGCGGCGTCGCGAATCGTGTCGCCGGCCACCAGGCGGGCGACGTAGGCGCCCGCGAAGGCGTCACCGGCGCCGACGGTGTCCACCGCCTCGATCTTCGGGGTGGGGATCGCCGTGGTGCCCTCGGCGTCGGCGACCATCGCGCCGGCCGCACCGAGCGTGAGCACCACGGAGTTGAAGCCCACCTCGAGCAGCGCGGCGGCCAGGTGCTCCGGGTCCTCGGAGTCGATGCCCGCGCCCAGCTGGTCGAGGATGAGGCCGGCCTCGTGCTCGTTGGCCATCAGGGGGTCGGCGGCCAGCAGCGCGCCGCGGTCGACCTCGATGACCGGGGCCAGGTTGACCACCACGCGCACGCCCGCTTCCCGGGCGACGGCGACGGCCGCGGCGAAGCCCTCGGCGGGGATCTCGCCCTGCAGCAGCACGACCTCGGCGCCGGCGATCAGGTCGCGGGCCTTCTCGACCGCGGCGGCGTCGACGGTGCCGTTTGCGCCGGCGACGACGAGGATCGTGTTCTCGCCGGCGGCGTCGACGGTGATGACGGCCAGGCCGGTCGTCTCGTCGGTCTCGGCGACGGCGGCGAGGTCCACCCCGGCGTCGCGCAGCAGCTCGGTGGCCGGGCCGGCGTAGGCGTCGCGGCCGACGGCGCCGACCATCGCGACCTCGGCGCCGAGGCGGGCGGCGGCGACGGCCTGGTTGGCGCCCTTGCCGCCGGCGGTGATCCCGCCGCCGGTGGCCATCAGCGTCTCGCCGGGCTGCGGGTGGCGGGCGACGCGGGTGTTGAGGTCCGCGTTGATCGATCCGACGACGACGATCTTGCTCATGGATGCTCCTTCGTAGGGGTCCGTTGCGAACCAGCCTAGCGCCGGTGCGGGGCCTCAGGCGTGGGCGTGCGCCTCCGCTCCCGGGCTGTGGCCGCGGCCGCGGGCGCGCTGGATTCCCCAGACGATCCCGGCCACCGCCGAGCCGACGATGAAGCCGGCGACGGCGGAGCAGGCGGTGTCGATCAGCCAGCTCAGCGCGCCGATGTCGGTGAGCCCGGCGAGGTGGACGGCCAGCTCGTGCGGGGCGTGCCAGCCGAACTCGGCCACGCCGACGACGAGGATGTGCCCGCCGACCCAGAGCATCGCGAAGGTGCCCACCACGGAGAGCACGGTCATGATCTTCGGCATCGCGTGGACCATGCCGCGGCCGAGAGCGGCGAGCGCGCCGTCGGACTCGCGGTCGAGGTGCGCGCCGACGTCGTCCATCTTGACCAGCAGCGCCACGACGCCGTAGACGCCGCCGGTGACCAGCAGTGCGACGACGATGAGCACGGCCGCGCGCATCCACAGCGGCTCGTCGGCGACCTCGTTGAGGGAGATGACCATGATCTCCGCGGACAGGATCAGGTCGGTGCGGATGGCCGCCTTGACCACGTCGTCCTCGCTGCGGCCGCCCTCGTCGTGGTGGCTGGCCGCGCCGTGGCCCTTGCCCAGCAGGTACTCCCAGATCTTCTCCGCGCCCTCGAAGGCGAGGTAGGTGCCGCCGCACATCAGGATCGGGGTCAGCGCCCAGGGCGCGATCCAGCTGAGCAGGAGGGCGATCGGCAGGATGATGACGATCTTGTTGACCAGGGAGCCCTTGGTGATCCGCCAGATCATCGGCAGCTCGCGCGCCGGCGAGGCGCCCTTGAGGTAGCCCGGGGTCACCGCGGTGTCGTCGACGACGACGGCCGCCGCGCGGGAACTGGTCTTGCCCGCCGCCGCGGCGACGTCGTCGGCCTGGGCCGCGGCGTTGCGCGCGATGACGGAGATGTCGTCGAGGAGGGCTGCGAGTCCGCCGGCCACGGTGCGACCACCTTTCCGTTTCGGGGTCACCCGCGGCGCGCGGGCGATGATTACCCCACCACGATATGGCACGAGCGCGACCGGCGCGCGGTCAGCCGTCCCGGCCGATGACCTACCCGAGGATGCGGTTGTCGATCAGGCGGGTGCCGCCCACGCGGACCGCGCCGAGGGCGAGGGTGCCCTCGGGGTCGGCGGTGAAGGTCGCCGGGTCGACGACCTCGAGGTAGTCCAACTCCACGCCCTCGGCGGCGGCCAGCTCGGCGCGCGCGGTCTCCAGGTCGGTGCCCTCCGCGATCGCCTCGAGGGCGCGCGGCAGGGCCAGCGCCCGGGAGCGGGCCTCAGGGGAGAGGTGCTGGTTGCGGCTGGACTCGGCCAGGCCGTCGGCGGCGCGCACGATCGGCACCGCGCGGACCTCCGGGCCCAGGTTCAGGTCGGCGACCATGCGGCGCACGATCATCAGCTGCTGGGCATCCTTCTGGCCGAAGTAGGCGCGCGTCGGCCGCACCAGGCTGATCAGCTTGGTCACCACGGTGGCCACGCCGTCGAAGTGGCCCGGACGCCAGGCGCCCTCGAGCACCTCGCCCATCCGGCCGGTGCGCACCCACACCTCGGGCACGCCCTGCGGGTACATCGCCTCCGGCTCGGGGGCGAAGATGACGTCGACGCCCTTGTCGGAGAGGAAGGCGGCGTCCTTGTCGACGTCGTGCGGGTAGTTGCGGTAGTCGTCGCAGTCGCCGAGGTCGGTGAACTGCAGCGGGTTGACGAAGATGCTGACGACGACGTGGTCGTTCTCCTCGGCGGCCTTCGCCACGAGCGAGGCGTGGCCCGAGTGCAGGGCACCCATGGTGGGCACCAGGCCCACGGTGCCGTCCAGCTCGGCGAGCGCGGCGTGCAGCTCCTCGGGGGTACGGGTGACAACGGGGCTCACTTGTTCTGCTCCTTGGAATCCTCGAAGCTCTCGGCGGCGGCCGGGAAGGTGCCGGCCTCCACCTCGTCGGCGTAGGTGCGTGCGGCGGCGAGGAGGTCCTCGCCGAGCTGTGCGAAGCGGCGCACGAAGCGCGGGGCGCGCCCGCGCCCCAGGCCGAAGGCGTCGGTCCAGACCAGGATCTGGCCGTCGCAGCCGGCGCCGGCGCCGATGCCGATGGTCGGGATGGCCACCTCGGCGGTCACCCGGGCGGCGAGCTCGGCGGGCACCATCTCCAGCACCACGGCGCACGCACCCGCCTCGGCGACCGCCGCGGCGTCGGCAAGCAGACGCTCGGCGGCGTCGCCGCGCCCCTGCACGACGTGGCCACCGAGGGCGTGCTCGGACTGCGGGGTGTAGCCGATGTGGGCGACGACGGGGATGCCGGCGTCGACGATGCGGCGGATGGTCGGGGCCATCTCGACGCCGCCCTCGATCTTGACGGCGGCGACGCCGGTCTCCTTCATCAGGCGCACCGAGGAGGCGACCGCCTGGGCGTCGGACTCCTCGTAGCTGCCGAAGGGCAGGTCGCAGACGACGAATGCGCGCTTCGCGGCGCCGGCGACGGCGCGCGCCATGGTGATCATCTCCTCGAGCGTGATCCCCAGCGTGGAGTCCTGGCCGAGCACGACGTTGGCCGCCGAGTCCCCGACGAGGAGCAGGTCGATGCCCGCCTCGTCGAAGATGGCGGCCGTCAGGGCGTCATAACTGGTCAGGGCCGTGATCTTGGTGCCCTGGGCCTTGGCCTGGGCGAGATGGCGGGTGCGCACCCGTCGAGCATCAATACCGTGCATGTCACGGAATTATAGGGCGCGGGCCCGCCCGCCGGGCCAGGTAGTACGGGGTTCAGGCGTACGGGGTTCAGTCCAGCTCGGTGAACTTACGGTCCCAGGAGGAGCGCACCGGGTTGGCGTCGGCGAGCAGCATGTCGAAGCGGTCGCCGGCGATCTCGACGATCTGGCTGAGTGCGACGCGGTGCTCCTGCTCGTCGGAGTTGGCCAGGCGGCGCACGCCGTCGCGCACGACGTCGTCGACGCTGTCGGTGGTGTCCAGGAGCGCGACGAAGGGCATGTGGAAGCGCTCGCGGTACTCGGCGGAGATGCGGCGCAGGCGCTCGGCGTCGACGTCGTCGATGTCGCCCAGGGCCAGCGAGCCGCGGTCGCGGGAGATCTGCGCGGCCTCGTCGTCGTCCACGAGCAGCAGCTCGGCCATGTCCGGGTAGTCGTCGATGAGCTCCTCGCGGCGGGCCGGGTCGGCGGAGAGCACGGCGACCTGGACGGCCTCGCGCAGCGTGTCCACGGACTCGAAGGGGCGCGACTCCCAGGTGACCTCGAGCGGCCAGACGCGGTTGTTGAACAGCGGCTTGAAGGCCTCGACGAACTCCTCGCGGCTGAACTCGTTGACCTCCGCGAGCGAGTGGCCGCGGGCGACCTCGCCGCCGGACTGGTTGCCGACGTGGAAGAAGAGCAGGTTGAGCAGGATCGCGGTGATCGCGCCGGTGGACATGCCCGAGGAGAAGAAGGTCTGCGCCCAGGCGGGCAGGACCTCGGCGACGTCCGGGCGGAAGGTGATGAGCATGGCCAGGCCGAGGGCGGTGGTCACGATCACCGAGTTGCGGTTGTCCGACATGTCGGCCTTGCCGATGGTCTGCATGCCGACCCAGGCGACGTTGGCGAAGAGCATCAGCGACGCCGCGCCGAGCACCGGGGCGGGGATCGAGGCGACCACGGCTCCGGCCTTGGGCAGCAGGCCGAGGACGATCATGAAGCCGGCCGCGGCGGCGGCCACCCAGCGCGACTTCACGCCGGTGATGCGTACCAGGCCGACGTTCTGCGCGAAGCAGGTGTACGGGAAGGAGTTGAGCACGCCGCCGAGGGTGGTGGAGATGCCGTCGGCGCGGATGGCGCGGGCGACGTCCTCGCGCCGGGTGCGCCGGCCGACGATCTCGCCGGTGGCGAAGACGTCGCCGGTGGTCTCCACCATGGTGATGATCATGACGATGATCAGGGCCAGGCAGGCCATCAGGTCGAAGCGGGGGACACCGAAGTAGAACGGGGTGGTGATGCCGAAGACGCTCGCGTCGCCGACGGCGTCCAGGTTCGCGTCGCCGAGGATCAGGGCGACGACGGTGCCGGTGACCAGGCCGATGAGGATGGACAGGGTGCCCAGGAAGCCGCGCAGGAAGCGCTGGGCGAGCACGATGATCAGCAGGGTGCCGAAGGCGTAGGCCAGGTCGCGGCCGGCGGGGGTGCCCTCGGCGTAGTTGACGAAGTCGTTGGTCGAGACGGCCAGCAGCGAGGTGCCCATCACCAGCAGCACGGTGCCGGTGACCACGGGCGGGAAGTACTTGAGCAGCCGGGCGAAGACCGGGGTGACCAGGAAGGTGAAGACGCCGGCGACGATGACGGCGCCGTAGATGGTCGGCAGCGCGGCGGTGCCGCCCGCGCCGTCCGTGGCGCCGAGGCCGACCGCGATGATCGGGGCGACGGCCGTGGTGGTCACGCCCTGGACGATGGGCAGGCGCACGCCGACGTGCCTGCCGATGCCCACCGACTGGATGATCGTCGCCAGGCCGCAGGTCAAAAGGTCCGCGTTGATCAGGTGGACGGTGGTGGCCGTGTCCAGCTTCAGCGAGGACGCGATGAGCAGCGGCACGATCACGGCGCCGGCGTAGAAGGCGAGGACGTGCTGCAGGCCCAGGGCCGCGAGCTTGGGCGGGGCGGGCACCCGGTCGACGGGGTGCACTGGGGTGTCGGTCGCGGTGGTCACGGGGGTTTCAGTTCTCCTGGCCTGGGGCGTGGGCGCGGGGCGCTTACGGTTGTCTGGCAGTTACCTGGACATTCTCGCCCCGGCGGTGGGCGGGGGCAAAAACACCGTGACGGGGGTGGTCGTAGGGACGCCGCGTAGTAGATGTAGCACGTAACATGCTAACGTGACCGGCACCACGTTTTCAGACGAACATGAGGAGCAACGATGGGTATCCTCGCCCTTTTGGTCTTCATCGCGGTCACGGTGGTGCTCAATGTCGGCTTCAAACGCGACATCGCCGAGTCACTGCTCGCCGCCCTGTTGGCCATCTCGTTATTCGGCGGCACTGACGCACCCCGCCTGCTGTGGGACAGCGTCGTCGAGGCCGCCCAGTCCGAGGTCACCTTCGCCGGTATGGCCTTCGTCTTCATGGGGATCATCGTCCAGTCCACGGGACTGATCGACCGGCTGATCTCCATCCTCAACTCGATCTTCGGCCGCCTGCGCGGCGGTGCGGCCTACGTCTCGACGCTCGGCTCCGCGATGATCGGCCTGATCGCCGGCAACACCGCGGGCAACGCCGCCACCGTCGGCTCGGTGACCATCCCCTGGATGAAGCAGACCGGCTGGTCCAAGGAGCGCGCGGCCACCCTGCTCGCCGGCAACTCCGGACTGGGGGTGGCGCTGCCGCCGAACTCCACGATGTTCATCATCCTCGCCCTGCCCGCCGCGGCCGGGGCGACCGCCTCGTCGACGTATGTCGCCCTGGCCTGTGCCGGCGGCTGGGCCGTTCTCTACCGCATGCTGCTGGTCTTCGCGTGGACGCGCATGGACAAGGTGCCTGCCACCCCGAAGTCCGACCGCTCCTCCTTCGCCGACGCCATGCGCGCCGGGTGGCGCTCGCCGCTGATCTTCATCGGCATCATCATCCCGGTCGTGCTGACCATCGGCCCGCTGGCCGAGTGGCTCAAGTCCGACGCCCGCATCGGCGGCGACGGCGTGAAGGCCATCTCCATCATCGTGTGGGTGCCGATCCTGATCACCATCATCGCGCTGCTCGAGGGCGCCAACCGCATCCGGCAGAACAACGCCCACTTCCGTGTCCAGCTGCTTCGCGACGCCCCGCAGTTCGCCACCGTGGGTATCTCGCTGTTCTCCGCCCTGGCCGCGGCCAAGGTGATGGAGTCGCTCGACGTGGGCCCGCAGCTCTCCGGCTGGCTGGACTCGCTGGACCTGCCGCGCGCGCTCATGGTCGCCCTGGTCTGCGCCCTGGTCATCGTCGTGGCCACCCCGCTGTCCTCGACGGCGACGGCCGCCGCGATCGGCGCGCCCGCGGTGGCCGCGCTGACCGCCGTCGGCGCCGACCCGACGCTGGCGATCATCGTCGTGCTGCTGTGCACCTCCACCGAGGGCGCCTCTCCGCCCGTCGGCGCGCCGATCTACCTCTCGGCGGCCATCGCGGAGGCGTACCCGACGAAGATGTTCGTCCCGCTCATCGTCTACTTCGTGGTGCCGATGCTCCTGCTGGCCTGGATCGCCGGCATGGGCTGGCTGCCGGTCTACATCCCCGGCTGACCGGGGGCCGCGACGTCCCGGCGCCGCGGCCCCGGGAGACAGAGACAGAAAAAGAAAGAATCAGAGACCAGAGAGAATCTGAGAGGACTGCATCGTGAGCAAGTTGTTTCTCGGTGTGAAGACCCTGTTCTTCTTCTTCCTCGTGGCCTTCCTGCTGCTGGGCGCCGTGATCGTGCTCGGTCAGCTCGTCGGCGTGTTCTTCGGCTCCAGGTCCGTGGTCGTCGGGCTCTCCGAGGGGCTCGGCCCCTGGGCCTTCGCGGCCTCGACCCTGTGCGCGCTGTGCGCCTTCGGCCTGAAGTACCAGCCGGAGCACCGCCGCCTGCGCGGCCCGGGCGACGTCGACCCGGAGGACTAGAACCTCCCGGGGTGGGGTCCCCGGGGATCAGAGGCCCGCGGCGTAGCGCGACCAGATCTCGGTCGCGCGCGTCGTGTCATCGCCCAGTGCCTGGTGGAGCAGGAGTTTGCCGGTGGTGGTCAGGTGCTCGCGCATCGTCGCCCGTGCGGCCTCCGCGTCGCCGCCGCGGATCGCCTCGAGGACGGGGCGGTGCTCGTCGAGGATGTCGGCGAGCGTGCGCGAGGAGCCGGCGGTGCTCGACCCGAGGATGCGGGTGTGGGTGCGCAGCGTCTCCACCAGCGCACCGCCGCGGTGCGAGCCGCCCATGTCCATGATCAGGGCGTGCAGCTTGCGGTCCTCGGTGAAGAACTCGTCCTCGAGTGCGCCGGGGTCCGCTGCGTCGCCGGCCTCGTCCGCCGCCGCGAGCGCGGCCATGCGGGCGACCAGGTCGTCGGCCTCGGCCAGCTGCTCGGGGGTGCGCGAGAGCGCGGCGCGGTAGGCGGCGAACGGCTCGATGCCCAGGCGCAGCCCGAAGATCTCCGCGACGTCCTCGGGGCGGGTCTCCACCACGCGGAAGCCGCGGTTGCGGGTGAACTTCACCAGCCCGGCCTCCGCGAGGCGCAGCAGGGCGTCGCGGACGGGGGAGCGCGACACCCCGAGCTCGGCGGAGAGCTGGTAGACGCTGTACCAGGTGTCCGGGGACATCGACCCGTCGACGATCTTGTCTCGGACGGTGTCCATCACCTGTTCGGTCAGGGTGCTCGGCGTCTGCATGACCCCCATTATGCACGGGGTAAGGGCTGTAGCGTGTAACATGTTGCCGGAACGGAGCATCCGAGGCAGGCGCCAGAGGAAGGGATTCATGCCGCACCAGACCACCCCGAAGACCACGCCCGGAGAAACCCTGCGGTTCCACCGCGTCGACCCCGCCGTCTACGGCGCGGGCCCGCGCACGGGGCTGCGCACCGACATGACCACCCGCGTGGCCTACTCCTCGGACGCCGGGCTCTTCCGCCGCATCCCCGCCGCCGTCGCCGAGCCGCACGGCGTCGAGGACCTGCGCGACGTGCTCGCCGTGGCCCGCGAGCGCGGCTGGTCGGTCACCGGCCGCGGCGGCGGCTCCTCGGTCGCGGCCAACGCGATCGGCGAGGGCGTCGTCGTCGACACCTCGGCCCACTTCAACCGCATCCTCGAGCTCGACGCGGAGGCGCGCACCGCCGTCGTCGAGCCCGGCGTGGTCTGCGACGCCCTGCGGCGTGCCGCCGCGCCCCACGGCCTGACCTACGGGCCGGACCCCTCGACCCACTCGCGCTGCACCATCGGCGGCATGGTGGCCAACAACGCCTGCGGCTCCCACTCGGTGGCCTGGGGCACCGCCGCCGACAACCTCATCTCCCTGGAGCTGATGCTCGCCGACGGCCGCACCGTCACCGTCGGGCCCGAGGGCTGCTCCGACGGGACCATCGACGCCAAGCTGCGCGCCCTCTACGCCGACAACGCCGAGCTGATCGACACCGAGCTGGGCCGCTTCCCGCGCCAGGTCTCGGGCTACGGGCTGCACCACCTCGCCGACAACCCCGCCCGCGCGATCGCCGGCTCCGAGGGCACCCTCGGCGTGATCACGAAGATGAAGGTCCGCCTGGTGCCCGTGCCCAAGGTCCGCGCGCTGGCCGTGCTGGCCTTCGAGACCGTCTACGACGCCGCGGCCGCCGCCCCCGTGCTGCGCCAGCCCGGCGTGGCCACCATCGAGGGCATGGGCGGCGATCTGCTGGCCGCGCTGCGCTCCAAGCAGGGCCAGGCCCACGCGGGCGAGAACCTGCCCGGCGAGCGCAAGGGCCTGGCCGCCGGCGGCTGGCTCTACTGCGAGACCGGCGGTGAGACCGTCGAGGAGGCCGTCGCCGCGGCCGAGAAGGTCGCCGGCAGCGTGGAGACCATCGACCACGTCGTCGTCAGTGACCCGACCGAGATGCGGGGGCTGTGGCGCATCCGCGAGTCCTCGGCCGGCACCGTCACCCGCCTGCCGGACGGCGGCGAGGCCTGGCCCAACTGGGAGGACTCCGCGGTGCCGCCGGAGAACCTCGCCGACTACCTGCGCGGCCTCTACGCCCTGATGGACCGCTACCACCTGCGCGGCATCCCCTTCGGCCACTTCGGCGAGGGCTGCGTGCACGTGCGCATCGGCTTCGACTTCACCACGCCCGCGGGGGTCGCCGCCTTCCGCGACTTCATGCGCGAGGCCGCGCAGCTGGTCTCCTCCTTCGGCGGCTCGCTCTCCGGCGAGCACGGCGACGGCCGTGCGCGCTCCAGCCTGCTGCCCGAGATGTACTCGCGGGAGATGCTCGACCTCTTCGCCGAGTTCAAGGCGATCTTCGACCCCGAGGGCGTGTGCAACCCCGGAGTGCTCGTCGACCCCGACGAGGTCACCGACGGCCTGCGCATGGACCCCGCCCAGCGCAACCTCGACATCACCCCGGTGCACCGCTTCACCTCCGACAAGGGCGACTTCCTCTCCGCGATCAACCGCTGCGTCGGTGTCTCCGCCTGCCGCTCCGAGGACGACGCGATGTGCCCCTCCTTCCAGATCACCGGCGACGAGGTCCACTCCACCCGCGGGCGCGCCCGTCTGCTCGCCGAGATGTACCGCGGCGAGGCCCTGCCCGACGGCGTGCGCTCCAAGGAGGTCGAGGAGGCCCTCGACCTGTGCCTGTCCTGCAAGGCCTGCGCCTCCGAGTGTCCCGTCAACGTCGACATGGCCACCTACAAGGCCGAGTTCCTCCACCACCACTACCGCCACCGCATCCGGCCCATGGCCCACTACCTGATGGGCTGGCTGCCGGTGCTCGGCGCCGTGGCCCACCGCATCCCCCTGGTGCCGCGCGTGGTCGACTGGGCCATGCACGCCCCGGTCGTCTCCAAGCTCATGGCGCGCGCCGGCGGCCTGGACACCACCCGCCCGCTGATCCACTTCGCCCACGAAAACCTGCAACGGTGGCAGCGACGGCGGGCGGACGCGGCGTCGTCAAGCGACGACCGCGAGACGGTGGTGCTGTGGCCGGACTCCTTCAACAACCAGCTGGGCACCGCGCCGGCGCAGGCGGCGGTGCGCGTGCTCGAGGCGCTCGGTTTCGACGTCATCATCCCCGACGGCTTCGTGTGCTGCGGGCTGACCTGGCACTCGACCGGGCAGCTGACCATGGCCAAGAAGGTCCTCGAGCACAGCGCCGAGGTGCTCGAGCCCTACCTGGACCGGGGCTTGACCGTCGTCGGCGTGGAGCCCTCCTGCACGGTCATGCTCGAGCACGAGTCCACGGAACTGTCGGCCTCGCCGCAGATCGCGCGGCTGGCGCGGCAGACCCGATCCTTCGCACAGACCGTCGCCCCGCGCATCCGTGAACTCGTCGCCGACGGCACGCTCGACGTCGACCGGCTGCCGGCCGTGAGCGCCCTCACGCAGGTGCACTGCCACGAGCGCTCCCTGGGCGACCCGCAGGAGGCCGCCGACGTGCTCGCCGCGCTCGGCGTCGAGCAGGAGACGATCTCCACCGGCTGCTGCGGGCTGGCCGGCAACTGGGGCTTCGAGAAGGGCCACGGCGAGCTGTCCATGGCCCTCGGCGAGCGCGAGCTCTTCCCGCGCGTGCGTGAGGCCGCGGCGGCGGACACGACCGTCATCGCCGACGGCTTCTCGTGCCGCACCCAGATCGAGCAGGGCACCGGGGTGCGCGCCCGGCACATCGCCGAGGTGCTCCTCGAGATCCTCGGGCAGGCAGGCCTCGCGGGGGAGCGCGGATGACTTCTGTCCTGACCGGCTTCAGCGTCGTCCTCGTCGTCATGGCGTTGGGCTGGGTGCTCGCGCGCACCGGCACGCTGGGGCCGCAGGGACAGCGGGCGCTGGCGGCCTTCGTCTACGCGATCGCCACCCCGGCGCTGCTCTTCGACAAGCTCATCCACACCGACCCCGCCGAGGTCTTCTCCGCCCACCTGGCCGTCGCCGCGATCTCCGCGCTGGCCGTTGGCACCTGCTTCGGGCTCTTCGCCCGCTGGGTCTTCGGCTTCCGCCGCGACGAGGCCGTCATCGCCGGGCTGGGCTCCTCCTACGCCAACGCCGGCAACCTCGGCGTGCCGCTGGCCGCCTACGTGCTCGGCGACGCCGCGGCGGTGGTGCCCGTGATGCTCTTCCAGATCGCCTTCTACGCCCCGGTGACGCTGACGGCCATCGACCTGATGCACGAGCCGGGCGCGAAGTGGTGGCGCAACGTCGTCGTCGCGTTCAAGAACCCGATGCTGCTCGCCGCGATCGCCGGCATCGTCTTCGCGGCCGGGCGGCTGCCGGTGCCCACCCTGATCGAGGAGCCCGTCGGCATGCTCGCCGGGGCCTCGGTGCCGCTCGCCCTGGTCGTCTTCGGCATGTCGCTCTACGGCCACTGGCCCCGCCCGGGCGCGCCCGTGGTCTGCGCGGCGGTGGCCAAGACCGTCATCCAGCCGGTGGTCGCCGGGCTCATCGGAGCGCTGGTCTTCGACATGACCGGGCCCGCCCTGCAGACCGCTGTGCTGCTGGGCGCGCTGCCGACCGCGCAGAACGTCTACACCTACGCGCTGCGCTTCCGCGTCGGCGAGGACTTCGCGCGCGACACCGGGGTGGTCTCGACCGCGCTGGCCGTGCCCGTGATCATGCTCGCCGGCGTGCTGCTGGCCTGAGGGCGGCGCGCCGAACACGGCGCCCGGGAGCGCGCGGAAACGTGCCGTCGGACCGAAAACTTCCCGCGGCGGCGGCGACCTCTATGCTGGACAAAGTAAATGTGAGCCCGCACGGGCCCGTCGAACGGAAGCTGACACATGCCTCCCACCCCCGAAACTGAACACTCGCGGCAACGAGAGGAGCAGTCGGGGCGCGCCCGTGAACGCGCCGCCGCATCCTCCCGCCCGCTGGCTCGGCTGCAGTCCGACCCGGTCGTCTTCCTCGGCGCCGTCGGATTCGTCGTCGCCTTCGTGGCGGTGACCATCATCGCCGGCGACTCCGCCCGCGACGTCTTCTCCGTGGCCTCCGACTGGCTGCTGGAGAACCTCGGCTGGATGTACATCGGCGGCATCTCCGCCGCGTTCATCTTCCTGGTCTGCATCGCGCTCTCGCGCTACGGGCGCGTCAAGCTCGGCGACGACGAGGACGAGCCCGAGCACAGCTTCCCGGTGTGGTTCTCCATGCTCTTCGCCGCCGGCCTCGGCGCGGTGCTGATGTTCTGGGGTGTGGCCGAGCCGCTCAACCACGCCTACAACGTGCCGATGGCGGACGCCGAGTCGATGAGCGAGGACGCCATCCGCGAGGCGTTCGTGTTCACCTCCTACCACTTCGCCCTGCACATGTGGGTCATCTTCGTGCTGCCGGGCCTGGCGCTGGGCTACTTCATCTACAAGCGCAAGCTGCCCCCGCGCCTGTCCTCGGTGTTCTCCCCGCTGCTGGGCGGCAAGATCTACGGCCTGCCCGGAAAGCTCATCGACGTGCTCGCCATCGTGGGCACCACCTTCGGAATCGCCGTCTCCGTCGGCCTGGGCACCCTGCAGATCAACTCGGGTATGCACCAGCTGTGGGGCGTGCCGGAGATCTCCTGGATGCAGCTGCTCATCGTCGTGACCATCACAGCGATCGGCTGCGTGTCCGTGGCCACCGGCCTGGAGCGCGGCGTCAAGATCCTCAGCAACGTCAACATCGGCGCCGCGATGGCGCTGATGGCCTTCGTGCTGCTGGCCGGGCCGACGCTGACCCTGATCAAGTTCCTCGTCGAGTCCTTCGGCCTGTACATCACCGGGCTTCCGGAGGTCATGTTCTGGACCGACTCCTTCAACGACAACCCCGGCTGGCAGGGCAAGTGGACGGTCTTCTACTGGGCCTGGACGATCTGCTGGTCGCCCTTCGCCGGCATGTTCATCGCCCGCATCTCGCGCGGTCGCACGGTGCGCGAGTACATCTTCGGCGCGCTGGCCGTGCCCTCGCTGTTCTCGGTGATCTGGTTCGGCATCTTCGGCCGCGCCGGCATCGAGCTGGAGAACAGCGACCCGGGCGTGCTCACCCAGCCCGTCGTCGAGGAGGGCAACGTGCCCGCCGCGCTGTTCAACCTGCTCGACGCCTACCCGCTGACCGGTGTGGTCAGCGCGTTCGCCGTGGCGATCATCGCGGTCTTCTTCATCACCTCGATCGACTCGGCGGCGATGGTCAACGACATGATCGCCAGCGGCGCCGAGGACAAGACCCCCACCTGGTACCGGGTGATGTGGGGCGCGCTGATCGGCGCGGTGGCCGCAGCGCTGCTGGTCATCTCCCCGGAGTCCGGCATCGAGGCGCTGCAGGAGGTCGCCATCATCGTGGCCCTGCCGTTCTTCCTGACCAACTTCGTGATGATGTACGCCCTGGTCAAGGGCATGGCCGACGACGCCGCGTCGGTGCGCCGCGTGCGCACCCGCCAGTGGGAGGTCACCGACAGCGCCGAGAAGCTCGAGGAGCACGAGGCGCGCCCGGCACCCGGCTATGACGAGGAGGGCAACGCCCTGGACCGGCCCGTCCTTGAGCGCGACGAGGAGGGCCACTACCTCGTCGACGGCGAGGTCTTCGCGGCCGGGGAGGACGAGGACTTCGAGACGGGCGCGGACTACCGCCTCATCGAGCAGTCCCGCCCGCGCTCGGCCGAGGAGTGGGACGACTAGTCCCCGGGGCTAGAGCTCCCAGGCCCCGGCGAGGATCTCCATGGCCCGGTCGGTCTTCTCGCCGGTGGGCGACTGCAGGGAGATCATCAGCTCGTCGGCCTGCGCGAGCTCGGTGAACTCGCCGAGGTAGCGGCGCACCTCCGCGCCGTCGCCGACGGCGGTGAACTGCAGCATCGAGATGATCTGCTGGCCGGACGGCGAGTTGACCAGAGCATCGAGGTTCTCCTCGCTGATGTGGCGCCCGGCGGGCCCGCGGGTGGCCATGGTGCGCACGCGGGCGCGGGAGACCTGCTCGAAGTCGGCGCGCGCCTCGTCGACGGTGTCGGCGGCGGTGACGTTGACCGCGGCGATGACGTAGGGCTCGGGGTAGCGCTCGGAGGGCTGGTAGTTCTGCCGGTAGTAGCTGGTCGCCTGCGTGAGGTGGCGCGGCGCGAAGTGCGAGGCGAAGGAGTAGGGCAGGCCCATCTTCGCCGCCAGGGTCGCGCCGAACATCGACGAGCCCAGGATGTAGAGCGGCACGTTCGTGCCAGCGCCCGGCATCGCCTGCACGCCCGGGATCAGCGAGTCGCCGGAGAGGTAGGCGGCCAGCTCCGCGACGTCGTCGGGGAAGTGCTCCGCGGCGCGCGGGTCGCGGCGCAGCGCGCGGCCCAGCGTGTTCTGGTCGGTGCCCGGGGCCCGGCCCAGCCCCAGGTCGATGCGGCCGGGGTACATCTCGGCGAGCATGCCGAACTGCTCGGCGACGACGTAGGGGGAGTGGTTGGGCAGCATCACGCCGCCGGCGCCGAGGCGGATCTTCTCCGTCTGCGCGCCGACGTGCGCGATGAGCACCGCGGGCGCCGAGGAGCTGATCGTGCTCATGTTGTGGTGCTCGGCGTACCAGAGGCGCGAGTAGCCCAGCCTCTCGGCCTCCTGGGCCAGCCGCACCGAGCGGGCGATGGACTCGCCGGGGCGCTCGCCGTCGTGGATGGTGCAGAAGTCGATGAGGGACAGCGGGACGTTCATGGGAACCTTTCGCTCACGGGGTACAGGAGTCTCTGGCCCGTGCAACGCGAAAGCGGCCGGGAATAGTCCCGGCCGCCTTTCGATTTCCGACGCCGCGTGCGTGGCGGCGTGGCGCGTCAGCGCGCGTTACTTCGCCGCGACGCCGGCCTCCTCGGCCTGCTCCTCTTCCTCCATGGCCTGGACCAGGGCGGACTTGGGCTGCGGGTGGTCGGTGGTGAAGTCCAGGATCACGCCGACGAGGAAGGCGACGGCCACGGGCAGGACCCAGCCCAGGCTCAGGTCCTGCATCGGGGCCCAGTCGACGACCGGGGAGAACGAGGTGACCCCCAGCTCGATGGCGACGGTGACCGCGGACCAGATCACGGCGACCCACAGGGCCAGGCGGAAGGTCCAGTAGAAGGAGGTCTTCTTTCGCACCAGCGGTTCGATCAGGGTGATCAGGATCAGGGTGATCGCCGGCGGGTAGATGAAGGAGACGACCGGGGCGGCGATGGCCAGCACGGTCTCCAGGCCCATGGTGGCCATGCCGAAGGACATCACGGCGAAGAGGACGGCCCAGACCTTGTAGGTCACGCCCGGCAGCAGCAGGGCGAAGAACTCGCTGGTGGCGGCGATCAGGCCGACGGCGGTGGTCATGCAGGCCAGCAGGACGATCAGGCCGAAGATGATCTGGCCGGCCATGCCCATGGTCAGGTTGGAGGCACCGGCGAGTAGCTCGGCGCCGTCGGCGTACTTCTCGCCGTCCGGGATGATGGTGCCGATGAAGCCCAGGCCCAGGTAGATCAGGGCGAGCAGGACGCCGGCGCCGATGCCGCACCAGATGGTGCCGCGCACGCGGGAGGCACCCTCGGGGATGTCGCTGTAGCGCAGCGCGGAGATGACGACGATGCCGAAGGCCAGGCCGGCGATGGAGTCCATCGTCAGGTAGCCCTGCAGCAGGCCGGCGGCCATCGGGTTCTCGGCGTAGTCCTCGGCGGGCGCGCCCGGGGTGCCGTCGAACTTGGTCACGGCGATGACGATGAGCACGACCAGCAGGATCAGCAGCGCCGGGGTGAGGAACTTGCCCAGCTTGTTGACGATGGAGGTCGGGTTGTAGGCCAGCGCCAGCGCGATGCCGAAGAAGATGAAGTTGAACACGCCCGAGGCCAGCGTCGAGTCCCAGCCGGTCAGCGGCTGGATGGCGGTGGAGAAGCTCACCGCGCCGGTACGGGGCAGCGCGTAGAAGGCGCCGATGGACAGGTAAGCCAGGACCGGGAAGACGAGGCCGAAGATGTAGCCGCCGCGCGAGGCGAGGTCGCGCATGTTCGCGCCCGAGATGGCGATGGCGATGATCGCGAGGACGGGCAGGGCCACGCCGGCGATGAGGAAGCCGATCATGGCGGGTGCGAAGCTCTCGCCGGCCTGGAGGCCGAGCATCGGCGGGAAGATCAGGTTGCCGGCGCCGAAGTACATCGAGAAGAGCATGAACGACGTCGCGATGAACACGCCGAAGGTCATGCCCTTCGCCGTGCCCTTGAGGGCCGGGGCAGTGTTGCTCATGTGCGGTCCCTGTGCTTTCTATGGGGGTTTTCCTGTCGAATAGGGACCTACAATACGACGTGACCCGGGCGACAACATAACTTCGCCCACTGATAATTCCTTTCGCACCCCCGGCGGGGTGGTCCATTACCATCGGGGTCATGGCTGCTGACTCGAAGGGGACCGCTGCGGGCGCCCGCGGCACCCGCCCGACCGTCCATCTGGTTAACTCGCGTGCGGAGCTGCGGGAATTCATCGCGCTGCCCGGCCGCCTGGAGGGCTGGTCCACGTACGACGTTCCCGTGCGCGCCGACGAGATCACCAAGTGGTACCGGGGCCGCTCGGTGCTGCCGGGCGTGCGCCTGTGGCTGGCCCGCGACCGCACCGGCGCCGCCGTCGGGCGCATGGTCACCCACCAGTCGGCGCTGCTCAACGGGCGGCTCTCGCGCGGGCCCGAGGCCCTCGGCGAGCACGTGCGCGCCCAGCTCTTCGGCGCCTTCGTCGCCGCCGACCAGGTGGTGGCCCGCGCCCTGATCCGCCAGGTCACCCGGATGGCCCACGGCGTCGGCGCGACCCACGTCTTTGGGCCGTGCACCCTGCTGCCCAACATGGGCGGCGGCGTGCTGCGCTCCGGCTTCGACCGCCCGGCGTTCCTGACCGGCGCGTGGAACCCGGACTGGCTGCCGCAGGTCCTCGAGGAGGAGGGCTACAACGCCTGGCACGTCACCGACACCTGGCGTATCGACGTCTCGAAGATCCCCGCCGAGCGCGCCGTGCGCCCCACCGAGTCCGACTGGCGCGCCAAGGGCCTGCGCCTTCGCCGGCCCGGCCGCTTCCGCGTGCGCGCCGAGACGCTGGACCTGCTGTGGGTGCTCAACGACTCCTACGGCCACCTGCCGTACTTCACCAAGCTCTCCCGGGAGTACCTCGGCGAGAAGCTGGCGGGTCTCGAGCCGCTGCTCGACCCGAACCTGCTGGTGATGGCCGACGACGCCTTCGACGGGCGCACCGTCAGCTTCAGCCTGGCCATGCCGGACCCCTCGGTGCTGCTGCGCGCCTCCGACGGGCGCATCGACCACCGCTCGACGGCCCGGCTGGTGCGCGCCAAGCTGCGCGGGGAGGCCCGCGACGCGGTGCTCATCGCGCAGGCGACCCACCCGGACGCGCAGCTGGGCGGCGCGCTCAACCTGGTCACCCGGGAGCTCTACGCCTCGCTGCGCGAGGGCGGCTACGACCAGCTGCACATCGGGCGCATCAGCCGCGACAACCCGGGCGCGGCCGCGGTGCTCTCCAAGGCCGGCGGCCACCCGGAGCAGGAGACGGCGTTCTACATCCGGGAGCTGCCCAACGAGCACTGGGACCCGGAGAGCGAGGACGACGAGGACGACGTCCTCGGGTTCTTCTAGGGCCCGGGCCCAGGGGCCCGGGCCGGGCGAGTAGGGCCTAGGAGCAGGCGGCGACGCCGCGGGCGATGCGCTCGACGGCCTCTTCGAGGTTCGCGCGGGACGTCGCGAAGTTCAGCCGCGCGTGGCCCGGCCCGCCGGTGCCGAAGGCGCGGCCGTCGTTGAGCGCGACCTTGCCGTGGCGCACGAGCAGGCCCGCCGGGTCCTGGGAGATCGGGGTGTCGCGGAAGTCCAGCCACATCAGGTAGGTCGCCTGCGGGCGGTGGACCTTCAGCCCCGGCACGGCCTCGGGCAGGGCCTCGACCAGCCAGTCGCGCTGCTCGCGCAGGTGGGCGACCTCCTCGTCGAGGAAGTCGCGCCCGGCGTCGTAACAGGCCTCGGCGGCGAAGATACCCAGGGTGCCCACGCCGTCCTTGGCCACGCCGGTCATGGTGTGCCAGGCGTGCCGGTCGGCCGGGTTGGTCAAGATCATCTGGGCGCACTTCAGGCCCGCGATGTTCCACGCCTTGCTCGTGGCGGTGACGGTCACGCAGACCTTCGCGGCGGTCTCGGACAGTCCGGCGGCGACGACGTGCTCACCGTCGTAGACCAGCGGGGCGTGGATCTCGTCGACGAGCAGGCGGGCGTCGTAGCGGTCGGCCAGGGCGACCAGCTCGGTGAGGAACTCCTCGGAGAGGGTGTAGCCCAGCGGGTTGTTCGGCGCGCAGACCAGCATGGAGCCGGCGCCGTTGCGGAAGGCCTCCTCGACGTCGGCCAGGTCGATGCCGCCGTAGGCGCCGACCTCGACCTTCTCGCGCCCGGCGGTGACCGGGATCTGCAGGAAGGGCGGGTAGGCCGGCACGGGCACCACGACCGCGGAGCCGGGCCGGGTCATGTACTCGACGGCCAGCAGCAGGCCGCGCACCACGTCGGCCACCGGCACCACGTGCCCGGGGTCCGGGCGCCAGCCGAAGCGCCAGTCGTAGAAGTCCGCCAGCGCTTCGCCGAGGCGGTGGTGGGCGGGGGTGTAGCCGAGGGACTCCGCCTCGACGCGTTCGCGGATGACCCGCTTGACCGGCTCGCAGGTGGCGAAGTCGGACTCCGCGATCCACGCCGGCAGCACGTCGTCGGGATACTGGGTCCACTTGCGGGTCTGGCGGGCGCGCAGCTCGCCGATCTCGGGAACATGCATGCCTGGCAGTCTAACCGCGTTCCGGTGACCGGTGTCCGCGGCCCCGGGGAGAGGCGGCGGCCTAGTCGGTCTCCCCGTCGTACTCCGCGGCCTCGCCGGTTTTTCCGGCCTCCCCGGCGTCCTCGTCCTCCTCGTCGTGGCGGCCGGTGCCGATGCCGAACTCGCGCAGGCGGGCGCGGTCGGCGGCGGAGTCGGAGGCGGTCATCGCCAGCAGCTGGGCGTAGATGCCGCCGGAGCGGGCGAGCTCGGCCGGGGAGCCGACCTCGTCGACGCGGCCCTCGTCGAGGGTGACCAGGGTGTCCACCCCGGCGATCGTGGACAGGCGGTGGGCGATGACCAGCGTGGTGCGCTCGTGCATGAGCTCCTCGAGGCCGGCCTGCACGGCGCGCTCGGAGGCGTTGTCCAGCGCGGAGGTCGCCTCGTCGAGGACGAGGACCGGCGCGTCCTTGAGCATCGCGCGGGCGATGGCGATGCGCTGCTTCTGCCCGCCGGAAAGACGCAGGCCGCGCTCGCCGATGACGGTGTCGTAGCCGTCGTCGAAGGCGGTGATGAAGCCGTGGGCGTGCGCGCGCCGGGCCACCGCCTCGATCTCGGCGTCGGAGGCGTCCGGCCGGCCGTAGGCGATGTTCTCCCGGATGGTCCCGGAGAACAGGTTCGGCTCCTGGAAGACCACGCCCACCGAGGCGCGCAGCTCGGCCGCGGAGAGCCCGGAGACGTCGTGGCCGCCGACGGTGACCCGTCCCGAGTCCGCGCGGTAGAGGCCCAGCAGAAGGTTCACGATGGTCGACTTGCCGCCGCCGGAGGCGCCGACCAGGCCGATGCGCTCGCCCGGGGCGGCGCAGAAGGTCACGTCCCGCAGCACGGGGGAGCCCTCCTCGTAGGAGAACCACACGTCCTCGAAGCCGACGGCCGCGCCGTCGGCCGGGGCCGGGGCGGCGGTGGGCGCGACGTCGAGAAGCGGTACCCCGGAGGCGGAGGCCGCCGCGACGAGCTGGCGCTCGGCGGTGGGCTCGACGGGCTCGGACATGACGTTGAAGTAGTCGCGGGAGCCGGCGATGGCGCGCTGGGCGGCGTCGACGATCCAGCTCATCATGAACACCGGCTGCTTGGCCATGTTGACCATCTGCAGCAGCATGACCATGTCGCCCAGCGAGAAGTGCCCGTGCAGGGTGCGCAGGAACAGCGTCAGGTAGATGCCCAGGAAGATCACGTTCATCGCCGCCCCGCGCAGCGAGTCCATGCGGTGCCAGAAGGACGACTGCGTGCGGGTGAGCTTGACGGTGCGGTCGAAGCGCTCGGCGAAGGAGCGCAGCTCGCGGGGCTCGGCGTCGAAGGACTTGGTCACCTTGACCTGGCCGACGACCTCTGCGAAGCGGCCGCCGGCGACGTCGATCTCGTGGTTCTTGTCGGCCTCGATGCGCTGCCAGCGGCGGCTGGTCAGGGCCGTCAGCCACATGTAGACGGGGAACAGCGCGGCGAGCATGAGCGCCAGTGGCCAGTAGTAGACCGCCGAGACGGTCAGCACCGCGGCCACGGTGATCAGGGTGGGGAAGAAGTTGTTGGCGAAGGACTGCAGGAACTGCGTCACCGAGGCGATCGAGCGGTCCAGCCGGGCGATGACGGTGCCGGTGCGCTGGGTGTCGAAGTAGCGCTGCGGCAGGGTCAGCAGCTTGGCGAAGTACCGGGTGGAGAGCACCTGGCGCATGCGGGCGGCCATCACGTCGCCGATGTAGCCGCCGACGTTGGTGGCCAGGGTGCGCGCCAGGTCCACGCCGAAGAGCGCGACGGCCAGCCAGACGATGGTGGTCACGACGGTGCGCGTGACGTCGCCGTCGTCGGAGAGCGCGCCGACGATGGTGTCGGTGGCCTCGCGCAGCAGGAACGGCGAGACCAGCGAGAGCGCGGCGGTGACCACCGAGGTGATGAAGACCCCGAGGTAGAACGGCCACAGCGCGCCGGTGCTGCGGATGATGCGGGTCAGTGCGTGCACGGTTGCTCGGTGCCTTCCTGGAGACGGACGGGTCGGGGGTGAATGCCCACGGATACAGACATACCCAGGGTGCAACGCACCGGCGCGCCGTCCTAATCCCGCGGCCCGCTAGAATCGGCTGAGATCCCGGACACCAGGCAGGAAGGTAACGAGACCGTGGCGAACCAGACGATCGCGGGCACACTGCGCAGGGCGGCGGCAGCCGCGGTGGTGGTGCTCGTCGGCACGGGCCTGGCGGCCTGCGGCGAGGAGGACACCGCGCAGAAGGAGGGCCTGGAGGTCACCACCAGCCAGACCCCGGACTTCGTGCCCGAGGAGGCGGCCCAGAAGCGGGTCGACGCCACCGAGGACAACGTCGAGGACCCCGGCCTGCACCTGCGCTACACGCTGCAGGGCACCGTCTCCGGCCAGGCCGGCGGCTCGATCATCACCGTCGAGGTGGAAAACCTCAACGACGTGCCCGTGCCCCCGGACGCGCTGGCCAAGCCCGCCCTCGAGCTCTCGGACGGCTCCACGGCCGACCTGATGGACGCCGAGGCCGCCGGCGTGGCCGGCCAGGACGGCCTCGACCGCCCGCTGGGCGCCGGGGCGACGACCAACCTGCGCTACCCGTTCAACGTCTCGCCGGGCAGCCTCTCCTCGGCGACGTTCACCCTGGGCAACGTCGTCTTCGAGGGGCAGCTGTGAGCGAGGAGCTCGTCGTCCTCGCCGACGCGGCGGGCAACCCCGCAGGCACGGCGCTGAAGTCCGAGGTGCACACGACCGACACCCCGCTGCACTTCGCGTTCTCCGCCTGGCTGCTCGACCCGGACAGCCGCGTGCTGCTGACCCGGCGCGCGTTGAGCAAGAAGACCTGGCCGGGCGTGTGGACCAACAGCTTCTGCGGCCACCCCGGCCCCGGGGAGGAGACCGCCGACGCGGTGCTGCGCCGCGCATCAGAGGAGCTCGGCCTCTCGCCAGAGCGCCTGGGCGCCCCGCAGCTGGTGCTGCCGGACTTCCGCTACCGCGCCGTCGACTCCTCGGGCCTGGTGGAAAACGAGATCTGCCCGGTCTTCACCCTCACCGTCGACGACGCCGCGGCCCCCGCCCCGCGCCCCGAGGAGGTCGACTCCATGGCGTGGCTTTCCGCCGGCGACGTCGTACGCGCGGCCGAGGCCGCGCCGATGGCCTTCTCCGAGTGGATGGTCGACGAGCTTTCCGACGCCCGCCTGCGCCGCGCCCTGGGTGCGTGACACCCGGCGCCCGGGGGTGGGCGCCTGTGGGACTCAGAGCCAGCGCGGGCGCTGGAAGGCCAGGCGCACCGCGCGCAGCGGGTCGCTGACCTCGGTGCGCCGCCCCGAGTCCCGGTCGATGCGCACCGCTTTGCGCTCGGGGCGCCGCTGGGCCGGCCAGCCCGGCTCGCCGGTGCGCGCAAAGTCGAGCAGAAGGCCCAGCAGGTGATCGCCGTGGGCCTCGGGCCCGCCCTGCGGTCCGGTGCCCGGCCCGAAGATCAGCGGCAGGTCGTCGCAGTGCACCGCCGGCTGCTCCTTCGTGCCCGTCAGCTCCATCACCCAGACGGGGCCTGCGGCGTGCTCGGCGGTCTCAGCGACCCAGCGCCGGATCATCGCGTCGCCGGCCAGCCGGGACAGCGGGCGATCGGGGTCGGTCTCGGCGACGGCGTCGAGGTAGCTGCCCGCCGGGACCTGCAGGCCGAAGAGCGCGTGGGCCACGCGCACCGCGAACCCGCCCAGGCCCGCCCGGTCGATCCGCGCGGTGGTGGACTCGTTGTAGAGCTCGTCGCGGGTGCAGCTGACCAGCACAGGCACCTCCGCCAGCTCGTGGGCGTCGAAGGGGGCGGGGCCCAGTGCGAGGTCATGGAAGTAGCGCGAGCGGAACCGGCGCATGCCGCGGGCCAGCGCGCGCGGGTGCCGCTCGAGGCGCCGGGTGAAGTGGCGCCGGGTCACCGGGGTGCCCTGGATGCGGCGCAGTGTGCCCTTGCGCTTGTCGAAGGGCACCCGCGGGAAGGCCGGGGAGAGCGCCCAGACGCGCTGGAATAGGCCCTGGTAGTGGTCGGTGCGCGTCAGCCACAGGCAGATGCCAGCGCCTGCGGACTGCCCGGCCAGCGTGATGTTGCCCGGGTCGCCGCCGAAGTGCTCGATCTCGCGCGCCAGCCACTTCAGGGCGGTCAGGCAGTCGTCGATGCCGCGGTAGCGGTTCGGCTCGTCGTCGTGGAAGCGCACGAAGCCCTGCGCGTCGAGGCGGTAGTCGACCGAGACCCCGATGATCCCGCGGCGGGCGAGGATGCCCATGTCGAAGTCCTCGTGGGAGCCCTCGTGGTAGGCCCCGCCGTGGATGAAGACGACCACCGGCAGGTCCGAGCCGTAGTGCGCGCTCTCGGGGGCGGCCAGGGTCAGCGCGACGGCCTCGGGACGCGGCCGGCGCGCGTCGACCTCGGCGGGCTGCTCGGGCGCCTTGGGCAGCTCCTCGGCCGGGCCGAAGGGCTCGGGGAAGCGGCAGTAGGGCACCGAGTGGAAGACGCGCGCGCCGTCCTCCAGCGTGCCGGTGTAGCGGGCCCGGGGGCTCTTGATGGTGGTGTCCACGGCGCTATCCGAGGATCCCGGTGACGGCGGCCCGCGGGATGCCGGCCCAGCCGGGCCGGTTGTTGGCCTCGTAAGCGACCTCGTAGAGGGCCTTGTCCAGTACGTAGGCGTCCAGCCAGCCGGCGGGCACCTTTTGCGCGTCGAGCGGGCCGTAGCCTTCGAGGAGTGCCTCGGTGGCCTCGGCGGCCCAGCGGGCCGGGTCGGCGGGGCCGGGCCGGCCCGAGTAGGCGTTGAAGTGCGCGGCGTAGTCGATCGAGCGGATCAGCCCGGCCAGATCGCGCGCCGGGCTGTCCGGCAGGCGGCGCTCGGCCAGCGGGCGGGCCGGCTCGCCCTCGAAGTCGAGCAGCACGTAGCGCTCGCGGGTGAAGAGCACCTGGCCCAGGTGCAGGTCGCCGTGCACGCGCTGGGCGACACCGGTGGTGCCGGAAAGCCGCGAGTAGCGCCGGCGGGCCTCCTCGGCGACCTCGGCGAGTTCGGGGGCCTGGTCGACCAGCGAGTCCAGGCGGGCGTTCAGGCGCCCGGCCAGCTCGTCGCCGTCAAGATCGGTGGTGTCGAAGGCCCCGGCGAGCGCCTCGTGGACCTCGCGGGTGGCCGCGCCCAGCAGCCGGGCGCGCCCGGTGAAGGAGTCTCCCGCGCCGGCGACGTCGACGGCGTCGAGCCAGCCGTCGCGCGAGCCCGCGATGAACTCCTGGACCACGGCCAGCGCGTGGGTCTCGCCGTCGATGACGGCGTCGACCCAGGCGTGCAGGCGCGGCACGGCCGGCACTTCGCCGATGCCGGAGAGCAGCTCGATCTCCGGGTTGAGCCCGGGGGCGAGCTTGCGGAAGAACTTCACCGCCACCTTCGGGCCGGTCTCATCGGAGTAGACCAGCGTCGAGTTGGACTGCTCCTGGCCGAGCGCGCGGCCGTGCAGGCCGGAAAGCACCGAGGCGTCGCCGTGCAACTGGCCCAGCGGCGCGCGGCCGCCCGCCAGGGCGGCGCCCAACGCATCGGCGTGCTCGCCCAGGACGTCGTGGCCCGCGGCGTCGACAAGCATCTGGTAGCGTTCGGTCACCTCACGGTGCCGGGCGACGACCACCGCGGCACGCACGCCGTCGAAGTCGGCGGCGTGCTCGACGCGCGCGGCGTCGACACCCGCGGTCTTGGCGCCGTAGAAGCGCTCGGCGGCCAGCCCCGCGGCCAGCTCGGACTCGAAGCTCATGCGCGCTCCTCGAGCTCGAACCAGAAGAAGCCGTGCGGGGCGAGCGTGACCGTGAACGGGTGGTCGGTGATGCGCGGGAAGTCCGCGCCGCCGGAGAGCTCGCGGGGCACGCGCCCGGCGAACTCGCTCAGGTCCAGCTCGACGGCCTGCGGGACCGCGGAGAGGTTGTTGACGCACAGCAGCGTCTCGTCGTGGTAGCGGCGCACGAAGCTGAGCACGGCCTCGTTGGTGGTCTCCAGGGCTCGGAAGTCGCCGAGGCCGAAGGCCGGGTACTGTTGGCGGATGTGCACGTAGCTGCGCACCCACTGCAGCAGGGAGTTCGACTTCTTCATCTGGTTGTCCACGTTGACCGTGGCGTAACCATACTGGTCGTTCTGGACCACCGGCAGGTAGAGCCGCTCGGGCTCGGCGGTGGAGAAGCCGCCGTTGCGGTCCGAGGACCACTGCATCGGCGTGCGCACGCCGTCGCGGTCGGCCAGCCAGATGTTGTCGCCCATGCCGATCTCATCGCCGTAGTAGAGCACCGGCGAGCCCGGCAGGGAGAGCAGCAGCGCGTGCAGCAGCTCGAGCTGGTTGCGGTCGCCCTCGAGCAGCGGGGCCAGCCGGCGGCGGATACCCACGTTGGACTTCATCCGCGGGTCGCGCGCGTACTCGCCGTACATGTAGGCGCGCTCCTCCTCGGTGACCATCTCGAGGGTCAGCTCGTCGTGGTTGCGCAGGAAGATGCCCCACTGCGCGGAGCTGGGAATCGCCGGGGTCTCGGCGAGGATGTCCTTGATGGGGGCGGCCTTGGCCTGGCGCACGGCCATGAAGATGCGCGGCATGACCGGGAAGTGGAAGGCCATGTGGAACTCGTCGCCCTCCGGGCCGTCGCCGAAGTACTCGACGACGTCCTCGGGCATCTGGTTGGCCTCGGCCAGCAGCACCCGGCCGGGATACTCGGCGTCGACCATGGCGCGCACGCGCTTGAGGAAGGCGTGGGTCTCCGGCAGGTTCTCGCCGTTGGTGCCCTCGCGCTCGAAGAGGTAGGGCACCGCGTCCAGGCGGAAGCCGTCGAGGCCGAGGTCCAGCCAGAAGCGCATGACGTCGAGCATCGCCTCCTGGACCTCGGGGTTGTCGTAGTTGAGGTCCGGCTGGTGGGAGAAGAAGCGGTGCCAGAAGTACTGCCCGCGCACCGGGTCCCAGGTCCAGTTGGACTCCTCGGTGTCGATGAAGATGATGCGCGCGTCCGGGTAGCGCTCCGGGTCGTCGGACCAGACGTAGAAGTCGCCGTAGGGGCCGTCCGGGTTGGCGCGCGACTCCTGGAACCAGGCGTGGGTGTCGCTGGTGTGGTTGACCGCCAGGTCCGTGATCACGCGGATGCCGCGCTGGTGGGCGGCGTCGACGAGCTCGACGAAGTCGTCGACGGTGCCGAACTCGGGCAGGATCTCGCGGTAGTTGCGGATGTCGTAGCCGCCGTCGCGCAGCGGGGAGTCGTAGAAGGGCGGCAGCCAGATGCAGTCCACGCCGAGCCACTTGATGTAGTCCAGCTTGGCGGTCATGCCCTTGAGCGTGCCGGAGCCGGTGCCCTCCGGGTCGTAGAACGCGCGCACGAGCACCTCGTAGAAGACGGCGGTCTTGTACCACTCGGGGTCCTTGCGCTCCCAGGGCGCCTCACCGGGCGCCGGCGCCGGAGTGTCGTAGTCGCGGGACTCGTGCTCGACGAGGTAGCCCTCGTCGTCCACCGGCGGGCGGGCGGCCGACGCGGCGGGGGCGGGGGAGCCCTCGGCGACGGCCCCGGCCACGGTGGTGGCGGGGCGTTCGGCGTCGGGGCCGGGGGTGAATCGGCCGACGTATCCGGGATCGATGTCCTCAGTGGGGCGGTTGCTCATGGGCACCAGGGTAGAAGCACGGCCGGGGTCGTGTCACAGATCCGCGAACCGGGGGCGGCTAGACTGTCGCGGTGTGACCGCCGTGTATGACTGGCTCGCGCAGACCCTGGTCTCCGCGCCCATCGCCGTGCAGCTGTTCGCGCTGCTGGTGGTGGTGCTGCCCGCGTGTGCGGTGGCGGCGATCGTGCTTTTGCGCGCGATCGACGTCGCGGCCGTCGGTTTCCGACGCCGCGGTGGTTCCACGGGGACGGGTGCCCCCGGGCGCGACGAGGAAGGACGTGAGTGATGGTGGACGGCAACCCCGAACAGCTGCGCAAGGAGGACCAGGCGCGGCCGCGCGGTAAGCGCCGCTACCCGCAGTCCCTGGTGACCAAGGCGCTGGTGCTGCTGCTCGTGATCGTCGTCGTGGCCTGGCTGTTCTCCCTCTTCTAAGAGTGCGGCGCGTCAGCGCCGCACCGCGTCAGCGCCGCACCGCGTCAGCTTCGCGCCGCCGCGGCGGCGATGCGGCGGAACATGGGGTTCGCGGGCAGATCCTCGATGAGGACGGGGTCGCCCGCGCCGTCGCACAGCGGCAGGCGCCAGTTGGGGTAGAGGTCGCCGGTGGTGCCCGGCTGGTTCTGGGTGCGCCGGTCGCCCACCATGTCGACGAGCTGGGTGCAGGTCAGCGCCGAGGCAGTGCCCGCGATGAAGCGGGTCAGCGCCTCGATCAGCGCCGCCGCGTCGCCGCGCTCGTCGCGCAGCCGCCCGGCGAACTCGCCGGGGTCGCCCTCGAAGCAGCCGGCCTCGCGCACCGCGTCGAGCACCCGGTTCTGCCAGGCGAGGTCCTCGGCGTGCTCGGCCTCGGCGGGGCGCAGCAGCAGGCCCAGCTCGTCGCGCAGGTCGATGTGCACGCCCTCGAGGTAGGCCGCCGTCGGCGGCAGGTCGTGGGTGCCCACCGAGGCCAGCGCCAGGCGCCGGTAGTGCTCGCGGGCCAGGGGGCCGCCGCCCTCGGGCTCGCCCTCGAACCAGAGCACCGAGGTGCCCAGCACGCCGCGGTAGGCCAGGGCCTCCTGGACCCAGCGCTCGAAGGTGCCCAGGTCCTCGCCGATGACCACGGCGTCGGCGCGCTCGGCCTCGAGTGCGAGAATGCCGAGCATGGCCTCGAAGTCGTAGCGGACGTAGGTGCCGTCGGCCGGGCGCTTGCCGCGCGGGATCCAGAACAGGCGGAACAGGCCGAGCACGTGGTCGACGCGGATGCCGCCAGCGTGGCGCAGCACGGTGCGCAGCATGTCGCGCCAGGGCGCGTAGCCGGCCTCGGCGAGGCGCTCGGGGTGCCACGGCGGCTGGGACCAGTCCTGGCCCTGCTGGTTGTAGCCGTCCGGGGGAGCGCCCACGGAGGCCGCGGGCGCCAGCACGTCGGCGAGCACCGCGGCGTCGGCACCCCCGGGGTGCGTGCCCACGGCGAGGTCGGCGACCACGCCGACGGACATGCCCGCGGCCTTGGCGCGGGCCTGGGCGGCGGCCAGCTGCTCGTCGCAGAGGAACTGCAGCCACATGTGGAAGTCGACGGTGTCGCGGTACTCCTCCTCGCCGGGCTCGTCCATCGCGTGCGCACCGCGCGCGTCGGCCCGCGCGGGATCGAACTCGCGGTCGGCGCACCAGCGGGCGAAGTCGACCAAGCCCTCTCCCTCGCGGGCGACGAAGTCGCGGAAGGCCGCGCCGCGCTCGGCGGTGGGCTCCAGGGCGTGCAGCTCGCGCAAGACGGCGAGCTTGGCCTCGTAGACGGGGTTGCGCTCGAGGATGTCGGCGGTGGTGTCGGCGGCCTGGAACTCCTCGGCGATCTCCTCGACGTCGGCACGCAGCTCGGCGTCGAGCTGCTCGAACTCGGGGACGTCCTCGACGCGTAGGTAGATCGGGTTGACGTAACGGCGGGTGGTCGGCAGGTAGGGTGAGTTCTCGACCGGCGGCACGGGCTCGGCCGCGTGCAGCGGGTTGACCAGCAGGTAGTCGAAGCCCTCGGCGGCGACGGTCTCGGCCAGCGCCCCGAGGTCGGCGAAGTCGCCGATGCCCCAGGACCGCCGCGAGCGCACCGAGTACAGCTGCGCCATCACGCCGGCGCGCGGGTGCTCGACCAGCTCGGTCGCGCCGGTCAGGCGCTCCGGGGTGACCACGAGGGTGGCCTCGGCGGTCAGCTCGCCCTGCCCGCCGGCGGTCAGGTGCAGGCGGTGCCAGCCCTGCGGCAGGTCGGCGGGGACCTCGAAGCTGGCCTCGCCCCAGACGGTGCCGTCGACCTCGCGCGGCGGGGTCCAGTTGTCCCGCTGAGCGGCGGGGCGCCGTGAGCCGTCCTCGAGCTCGACGGTGACCTCGGCCGGCCAGCCGTCGGGCACGTGCACGGGGAAGACGTAGGGGTAGCCCTCGGTGGCCACGACCGTCGGCGGCAACGGGCGGGAGGCCAGCTCGTCGCGGCGGCGCTCCAGGGCGGCAGCCGGGTCCGCCGTGTCCACGCCCATCGCGGCGAGGAGGTCGGTCAGTGTCGCCTCCCCGGCGACGACGTGCTCGCCGCCGCTGCCCTCGTAGGTGGTGGCGATGCCGTAGGAGTCGGCCAGCTCGTGCAAGAGGTCCCGGGAAGTCACGACGCCCATTCTGACATGCAGATGTGTCACCTGTCCCGGCGTGGGGGAGCTGCGGGGGGCGCGAACGGTGTGAACTGATGCACTGAATTGCGCACATGTGTCCCGCGGCTCACGTATGTTCAGGGAACAAGCCGCAGAAAGCGCCTCCCCGCGATGCGGTACATTGTGAGGGAACCTTCATGTTTCCGTCCTGTTTCGCCGTCGCGGGGGTACCCCGTACATGCACCCCAGAGCGATGGAGCGAGGAAAGTGAGCACCACTGTGACCGAGGCCGACCAGCCGACCACCCGGGACGACCACAACCCCGACGCCGCGCCCGCGGCGTCCGCGGGGCGTGAGTTCTCCACCCCGGCCGAATTCGAGGTCGGGCCGAATGAGACCGTCCTGACCGCCTTCATCGACCAGGTGCGCGACCGTCCCTACGGCATCAGCTTCCTGCGGCCGCACAACTACGAGTGGGTCAACGTCACCTCCGAGGAGTTCCTCGAGGAGATCTTCGAGGTGGCCAAGGGGCTCATCGCCAACGGCGTCGAGCCCGGCGACCGCGTGATCCTGCTGGCGGCCACCCGCTACGAGTGGTCGCTCATGGACTTCGCCATCTCGGCCGCCGGCGCGGTGCTCGTGCCGATCTACCCGTCCTCCTCGGCCGCCCAGATCCAGTGGATCGTCGAGGACTCCGGCGCCGTCTTCGCCGTCACCGAGACCGGCGAGCACACCGACATGATGCGCAACCTCGTCCTCGACTCCGAGGGCAACCCGCGCCTGGTCGGCTCGCCGACCCAGCTGCGCCGCATCGTGGAGATCAACTCCTCCGGCGTGGACACCCTCAAGTTCGAGGGCCGCGGCCTCGACGACGCCGTGGTCTGGGAGCGCATCGAGAACACCCGCTCCTCGGACGTGGCCTCGATCGTCTACACCTCCGGCACCACCGGCCGGCCCAAGGGCTGCGTGCAGACCCACTACAACTGGCTGTCCCAGGTCCGCGCGCTGCTGACCAACCCGATCGCCGCCAACGCCGTGGCCCCGGGCAAGTCCGTGCTGACCTACCTGCCGCTGGCCCACGTGCTCGCGCGCGCGGTCTCGCTGGCCTGCGTGGTCGTCGGCTGCCTGCAGTCTCACTGGCCGGACACCCGCACCCTGCAGGTGCAGCTGGCCCGCTTCCGGCCGAACCTGCTGCTCGGCGTGCCGCGCGTCTTCGAGAAGGTGCGCAACGCCGCCGCCTCCCAGGCCGCGGAGAAGGGCCCCGTCGGCCGCGCGATCTTCGCCCGCGCCGAGCAGGCCGCCATCGAGTACTCCAAGGCCATGGACACCCCGGGCGGCCCCAACCGCTACCAGGAGGCCCAGCACCGCCTGTACCACAAGCTCGTCTACAAGAAGATCCACGAGGCCGTCGGCGGCCGCGTGGAGTACTGCATCACCGGCGGCTCGCCGATGGGCAGCGAGCTGCTGCACTTCTACCGCGGCATCGGCCTCGGCGTCTTCGAGGGCTACGGCCTGACCGAGACCTGCGCGGCCGCCTCCGTCGACTTCGAGGACCAGAAGATCGGCTCCGTGGGCCGCCCGCTCGGCGGCGGCTCGGTGAAGATCAACGACATCGGCGAGATCCTCTTCAAGGGCCCCTGGGTCTTCAAGGAGTACTGGAAGAACCCGGAGGCGACCGAGAAGTCCTTCGAGGACGGCTGGTACAACACCGGCGACCTCGGCGAGATCGACGAGGACGGCTACATCTTCATCACCGGCCGCAAGAAGGACCTCATCGTCACCGCCGGGGGCAAGAACGTCTCCCCGGGGCCGCTCGAGGACATGCTGCGCTCCCACCCGCTGATCAGCCAGGCGCTCGTGGTCGGCGACGGCAAGCCCTTCATCGGCGTGCTGCTCACCCTCGACGACGAGGAGCTGGGCCGCTGGAAGATGGACCACAACATCCCCGAGCACCGCTCGGTGCGCGAGGTGGCCACCGACCCGGGCCTGCGCGCGGAGATCCAGGACGCCATCAACCAGGCGAACCTGACCGTCTCCCACGCGGAGGGCATCAAGAAGTTCCACATCCTCGACCGTGACCTGACCGAGGAGCAGAACGAGCTGACCCCGACGCTGAAGGTCAAGCGCAACGTGGTCACCGAGCGCTACGCGGACGCGATCGACAAGATCTACCGCCGCTAACTCTGGGGCGAGGCGTCAGCCTCGCGCCGCGGCGTGAGCCGCGCGGCGCCCGCCGCGCGCCCGGCGCGCCGTCCGGAATTTCCCCGCGGACTGCCATAGAGTCTATGGCTGTCGGCAGAAGTCTCAAGGAGAACTTCAAGGTTAGAGTTCCCACGTGGGGACGGCGGGGATCCCGTCGGAAAGGAGCACCGAGGTAGTCATGCAGCGTTTCGCGGCGGAGCTGCGCCACCGCGAGCTCACCCAGGAGCTCTACGACATCGGTGACGAGGTCGCCTCCTACATCGAGAACCTCGCCGAGGCCGTGGCGGACTTCGACGTGGAGCTCGTCCACGACTGCCTCGCCGAGTTCGACATCATCGCCGGCGAGGGCCGCGCGGACTCCCGCGTCGTCCTCGGCGAACTGGTCGGCCTGCGCCAGGCGCTGACCTCCGGGGTGCGCTCCGGGACCCTGAGCGTCTTCAACCGCCCGGCCGCCGCGCCGGCCGCGGACGGCCCCGGCCAGCTCACCGCCGCCGACCTGCTCGCCGGCCACCCGCTGACCGGCCCCGTGGTCGTCGCCGAGCTGGCCGCCGCCCTGGACGGGCGCACCACCGCGACCACCGACCACCTGGCCGCCCTCGTCGAGCACCTGCTGGAGCGCACTGACACCGTCGCCCGCGACCTCGACTCCTTCAGCTACCCGCACTTTTTGGCCCGCCTGGCCGCCGACGTGCACGCCGCCGTCGAGGGCTGGTGCGCCACCGTCGCCGAGGCCTACCCGGCCTACGCCCGCGCCCGCCGCGGCAGCCACCCGGCGGCCTTCCTGGCCGAGCGCGCCCGCATCGACGCCGTGGTCGCCCGCGTGGCCGCCCGCCGTCGCGCCGCCTCCGGCACCGGGGGAGCGGCCGGATAGACTGGCCGGGCCATGCGCCAGTCACCCGCCGAGACCTTCACCCTGCCCGAGACCGCCACGCCCGAGGCGCGCGCGGAGTTCGCCGCCGTACCCTTCGGCGTCTACGTCCACGTGCCGTTCTGCGCCACGCGCTGCGGCTACTGCGACTTCAACACCTACACCCCCGGTGAACTGGGCACCTCGGCCTCTCCGGGCAGCTACCTCGACGCCCTGGCCGTCGAACTCGAGCGCGCCGCCGAGCTGATGGAGCGCCGCGGTCAGCTGCGCGCCGCCGACACCGTCTTCGTCGGCGGCGGCACCCCCAGCATGCTCGGGGCCGCGGGGCTGACCCGGCTTATCGACGCCGTGCGCGGCTCCTTCGGCCTGGCCTCCGACGCCGAGGTGACCACCGAGTCCAACCCGGAGTCGACCTCCCCGGAGTTCTTCGCCGGGGTGCGTGCAGCAGGCTTCACTCGCGTGTCGCTGGGCATGCAGTCGGCCGCCGGCCACGTCCTTCAGGTCCTGCAGCGCCGCCACACCCCGGGCCGGCCTGTCGCCGCCGCCCGCGAGGCGCGCGCGGCCGGCTTCGAGCACGTCAACCTCGACATGATCTACGGCACGCCCACCGAGACCGACGACGACGTGCGCGCCACCCTCGACGCCGTCCTCGACGCCGGGGTCGACCACGTCTCCGCCTACTCCCTGATCGTCGAGGAGGGCACCGCCATGGCGCGCAAGGTGCGCCGCGGCGAGCTGCCCGCCCCGGACGAGGACGTGCTCGCCGCCCGCTACGAGCTCATCGACGCCCGCCTGCGGGAGGCCGGCCTGCACTGGTACGAGGTGTCCAACTGGGCCCGCCCGGGCGGGGAGTGCCGGCACAACGAGATCTACTGGGTCGACGGCAACTGGTGGGGCGCGGGCCCCGGGGCGCACTCGCACGTGGTGGACACCCGCTTCCACAACGTCAAGCACCCGGCCACCTACGCCCGTGCGGTGGCCGAAGGCGGCCTGCCGCTGGCCGGCGGGGAAATGCTGACCAGGCAAGACCGCCACACCGAGCGCATCATGCTCGGCCTGCGCCTGGCCCGGGGCATCCCGCGCGAGTGGCTCTCGGGGCGCGCCGACGCCGCCGTCGCCGACTTCACCGCCCGCGGGCTCCTCGAGACCGTCGACGGACGCCTGCGCGTCACCGACGCCGGGCGCCTGCTCGCCGACGGCATCGTCACCGACCTGCTCATCGCCGAGGAGGACTGAACCGGGCGGGTAGACTCCGGGGTGCGAAAGGACGGCGCAGGCCGTCAACGAGAGCAAGAGACGTCGAGCGAGAGGAGGCGCGGCAGGGATGGCCCGATCCACCGACGACCGCCGCCGCGAGGTGCTGCGCGCCGTCGTGGCCGACTACATCGCCTCGCAGGAGCCCGTCGGCTCCAAGACGCTGCTGGAACGCCACAAGCTGGACGTCTCCTCGGCCACGATCCGAAACGACATGGCCGTCCTCGAGTCTGAGGGCTACATCCAGCAGCAGCACGCCAGCTCCGGGCGCATCCCCACCGAGAAGGGCTACCGCCAGTTCGTCGACCAGCTGCACAACGTCAAGCCGCTGTCCGGACCCGAGCGCAAGGCCATCTCCTCCTTCCTGGAGCAGGGCGTGGATCTCGAGGACGTGCTGCGCCGCTCGGTGCAGCTGCTCAGCCAGCTGACCCGCCAGGCCGCGATGGTCCAGCTGCCCACCCTGACCGTCTCGCGCGTCAAGCACTGCGAGGTCGTCGCACTCAGCCAGGTGCGCCTGCTGCTCGTGCTCATCACGGACACCGGGCGCGTCGACCAGCGCAACGTCGAGCTCGACGCCCCCGTCGACGACGAGGACGTCGCCAGGCTCCGCGACCTGCTCAACTCCGCCCTCGTCGGCTACACCCTCACCGAGGCCTCCGCGCGGCTCGGCCACCTGGCCGCCGAGGCGCCGGCCGACGTGCGCCAGGCCGTCATCCGCGCCTCCACGGTGCTCATCGAGACCCTCGTCGAGCAGCCCAACGACCGCATCATCCTCGCCGGCACCGCGAACCTCTCGCGCATGGCCGGGGCCGTCTCCAACACGCTGCCCGTGGTCCTCGACGCCCTCGAGGAACAGGTGGTCATCCTGCGGCTGCTGGCCAACGTGCCCGACCTGGGCAACGTCAGCGTGCTCATCGGCGACGAGATCGAGAACGAGGAGCTGCGCGGCGCCTCCGTGGTCACCGCCGGCTACGGCGCGGAGGGCGCGACCCTCGGCGGGCTCGGCGTGGTGGGCCCGACCTACATGGACTACACGGGCACCATCGCCCGGGTGGCCGCGGTCGCGCGCTACGTCTCGCGCGTCCTCACCGGTGAGTGAGCCCGGCTTGCTAGTACACTTGCCAGTCTGATCGACCGGTGCAGTCACACCGGCACGTTTGTACCCGTTTCTCGTAAAGGATCTGTTGCAACTGTGGCCCGCGATTACTACGCCATTCTGGGGGTGGACAAGTCCGCCTCGGACAAAGAGATCAAGAAGGCCTACCGGAGGCTCGCCCGCAAGTACCACCCGGACGTGAACCCCTCCGAGGAGGCCGCGGAGAAGTTCCGCGAGATCTCCGTGGCGCACGAGGTGCTCACGGACCCGGACAAGCGCCGCATCGTCGACATGGGCGGCGACCCCATGGAGCAGGGCCAGGCGGGCGCCGGGGGCGGCTTCGGCGGCTTCGGCGCCGGGGGTGGCCTCGGCGACATCTTCGAGGCCTTCTTCGGCCAGGGCGGCACCCGCGGCCCGCGCTCGCGCGTCCAGCCGGGCAACGACGCCCTGCTGCGCACCGTGATCACCCTCGAGGAGGCCTACTCCGGCCTGCGCAAGGAGGTCACCGTCGACACCGCCGTGCTCTGCAACCGTTGCGAGGGCACCGGCTCGGCCTCCAAGGCCAAGCCCGTCACCTGTGACCAGTGCGGCGGCGCGGGCGAGATCCAGGAGATGCAGCGCTCCTTCCTGGGCAACGTGATGACCTCCCGGCCCTGCCCGAAGTGCTCCGGCTTCGGCGAGGTCATCGAGGACCCCTGCCCGAAGTGCGACGGCGGCGGGCGTGTGCGGGCACGCCGCGACATCACCGTCAACATCCCGGCCGGCATCGCCGACGGCATGCGCATCCGCATGGCCGGCGCCGGCGAGGTCGGCCACGGCGGCGGCCCGGCCGGCGACCTCTACGTCGAGGTCGCCACCAAGCGCCACCCTGTCTTCACCCGCGACGGCGACGACCTGGACTTCACCGTGCGCGTGCCCATGGTCGACGCCGCCCTGGGCTGCTCGGTCACCGTCACCGGCCTGGACGGCGATGACGTCGCCATCGACGTAGCCGCCGGCACCCAGCCCGGCGAGCGCGTGCGCGTCGAGGGCCGCGGCATGCCGCGGCTGCGCAGCGACGGCCACGGCGACATGCTCGCCCACATCGACGTCGTCGTGCCCACCGAGGTCGACGACCAGACCCGCGACCTGCTCGAGCAGGTCCGCGGCCGCCTGCGCGAATCCGCGCGCGTGACCCAGGAGGGCGACGGCGAGGAGTCCTTCTTCGACCGCCTGCGCAGCCGCTTCCGCCGCTAGGAGACCGCCCGTGTCGCTGCCCGTCTTCCTCCTCGACGCCCCGATTCCCGGCGAGCCGCCGCGCACCGTCGAGCTGACCGGCCCCGAGGGCCGCCACGCCGTCACGGTCAAGCGCATCACCCCCGGCGAGCACGTCGAGCTCGTCGACGGCGCGGGGGTCCGGCTGCGCGCGCTCGTCACCGCCGTGCACGGCAAAGACCGGCTGGTCTGCGACGTCGAGGAGGCCGGCGTCGACCCGGTGCCCGCCCCCGAGGTCACGGTGGTACAGGCGATCCCGAAGTCCCCGCACGCCGACCTCGCCGTCGACCTGCTCACCCAGGCCGGCGCCGACCGGATCGTCGCCTGGGAGGCCGACCGCTGCGTGGCGCGCTGGGGAGGCAAGCCAGGCAAGGCCGAGAAGGCCCTGGCCAAGTGGACCGACCGCGCCCGGGAGGCGGGCAAGCAGGCGCGTCGCGCGCGCCTGCCGCACATCACCGGACCGGTGGACACGCACGCACTCGTCGGCAATCTCTCTGAGGTGGGGGAGGGCACCGTCGTGGCCGTGCTGCACGAGTCCGCCACCCGCCCGTTGCGGGATCTTCCGCTTGCGAGCGCGGCGCGCGTGGTGCTGGTGGTGGGCCCCGAGGGCGGCATCGGCGACGACGAGCTGGACAGGCTGCGCCAGGCCGGCGCGCAGCCGGTGCGCCTGGGCCCGGAGGTGGCGCGCGCGTCCTCGGCCGGGGCCCTGGCCCTCGCGGCCGTCGGGGCGCTGACCGGCCGCTGGTAACATCAGCCCGTGTGACAGCACCTGATAACCCGCAGAAACCCAAGCCCGCCCGCACGCCGGTGGTCACCGGCACCGTCCGCCTCGACGAGGCGGTCGCCGCGCAGGTCGTCGGCCCGGGGGACGCGAACCTGCGTGTGCTGGCCAACCTCATCGACTGCGACGTCTTCGCCCGCGGCGGCGAGGTCGCCCTGACCGGCCCCGGCCACGAGGTGCAACGGGCCAAGCGCGCCATCGCGGAGCTGGCCTCGCACGCCGGGCGCGGGCAGGCCGTCACGCCCGACACCGTGCGCCACACCGTCCGCCTGGTCACCGCCGAGTCCCCGGAGTCCGTCGCCGCGATGGTCGGCTCGGACATCGTCTCCCGGCGCGGCAAGACCATCCGGCCCAAGACCATGGGCCAGAAGGACTACGTCGACGCCATCGACGAGAATACGGTGGTCTTCGGCATCGGTCTGGCCGGCACCGGCAAGACCTACCTGGCCATGGCCAAGGCCGTCCAGGCGCTCAAGGCCCGCCAGGTCTCCCGCATCATCCTGACCCGCCCGGCCGTCGAGGCCGGCGAGAAGCTGGGCTTTCTGCCCGGCACCCTCGGCGAGAAGATCGACCCGTACCTGCGCCCGCTGCACGACGCCCTGCGCGACATGGTGGACCCGGAGTCCATCCCCAAGCTCATGGAGTCCGGCGTGGTCGAGGTCGCCCCGCTGGCCTACATGCGCGGGCGCACCCTCAACGACGCCTTCGTCATCCTCGACGAGGCGCAGAACACCACCGCCGAGCAGATGAAGATGTTCCTCACCCGCCTCGGCTTCGGCTCCAAGATGGTGGTCACCGGCGACATCACGCAGGTCGACCTGCCCGGCGGCAAGGCCTCCGGCCTGCGCCAGGTCCGCCGCATCCTGCGCGGGGTGCCGGACATCCACTTCGCGGAGCTGTCCGCCGACGACGTCGTGCGCCACGCCCTTGTCGGGCGCATCGTCGACGCCTACGACCGATTCGACCAGGACCGCCAGGAGCGCCCGGCACGCGGCGCGGGGCGGAAGGAGAACTGACCAATGGCCATCGAGGTCTTCAACGAGTCCGGCTACCCCGGCGTCAACGAGGAGATGCTCATCGACGTGATCTCCTTCGCGCTCGGCGAGCTCGACGTCCACCCGGAGGCCGAGGCGAGCATCTACCTCGTCGACCAGGACACCATCGCGGACCTGCACGTGCGCTGGCTCGACCTGGAGGGGCCCACCGACGTGATGAGCTTCCCCATGGACGGGCCCACCCCGGGTGCCGTCGGCGGGCGGCCGGACGCGGACGCGCCCGGGCCGACCATGCTCGGCGACATCGTGCTGTGCCCCGAGTTCGCCAAGCGCCAGGCCGACGTCGCAGGCCACGGCCTCGACCACGAGCTGGCGCTCTTGACCGTCCACGGCTGCCTGCACCTGCTCGGCTACGACCACGCCACCGCCGACGAGGAGCGCGAGATGTTCGCCCTCCAGAACGAGCTTCTGGCCGACTGGTACGACGACGCCGAGCGCCGCGGGGCGAAGTTCCCGCCCAAGCCGACCGGCGCGGCCGCCTTCCCGAGTGCGGCCGACCGCGAGGAGCTCGACCGCAAGGTCCCCGGCGGCGGCGTGCCGCCGATCGCCGAGCCGCGCCCCTGCGACGACGGGGCGGACGGGGAGGCCTAGCCGGTGAGCCTGCTCATCTCCGCGGCCGTCACCGTCCTGGCGCTGCTGCTCTCCGGCCTGCTGGGCACCACCGAGTCGGCGCTGGAGAGCATCTCGCGCGCCCGCGTCGAGCAGCTCGTCGAGGACGAGCGCCCCGGCGCGTACAAGCTGCTGCGCGTGCTCGACCGCCGCGCCGAGCACATCAACATCCTGGTGCTTCTGGGCACCGTCCTGGACGCCACCGCCGCCGTCTTCGCCGCAGCGCTCGCGCTCGGCGTGATCGACTCGGCCGGCTGGGCGCTGACCACGGCGATCCTCGCGGTCTCGCTGATCAGCTTCGTCGTCGTCGGCGTCTTCTCCCGCACCGTCGGGCGCAAGAACCCCTACTCGGTCTGCCTGCGCACCGCCGTGGTGCTCAGCGCCGTGCACAAGATCCTGGGACCCTTCTCCCGCCTGCTGATCCGCCTGGGCAACCTGCTGGCCCCGGGCCGCGGCTTCCGCGACGGGCCGTACGCCACCGAGGTCGAGCTGCGCGAGATGGTCGACATCGCCCAGGAGCACGGGATCGTCGAGGTCGAGGAACACCGGATGATCCAGAACGTCTTCGACCTGGCCGGCACCATCGCCCGCCAGATCATGGTGCCGCGCCCGGAGATGATCTGGATCGAGGACACGAAGACCGCCGGCCAGGCGACCAGCCTGTGCGTGCGCTCCGGCCACTCGCGCATCCCCGTCATCGGCGAGAGCATCGACGAGATCGTCGGCGTGGTCTACCTCAAGGACCTCGTGGCGCGCACGTACCACATGACCGACGGCGGGCGCTCCGTGCTCGTGCGCGACGTGGTGCGCCCCGCCCAGTTCGTGCCCGACTCCACCCCGCTCGACGCCCTGCTGCACCAGATGCAGCGCGACCAGAACCACCTGGCGATGCTCGTCGACGAGTACGGCGTGATCGCCGGCATGGTCTCCATGGAGGACATCCTCGAGGAGATCGTCGGCGAGATCGCCGACGAGTACGACGCCGCCGACGACGACCCCTTCGAGCGCGTCGACGACCGGACCTTCCGCGTGGTCGCCCACATGTCGCTGGAGGAGCTGGCCTCCGGCCTGCGCGACGCGACCGGCGAGCGCCGCGAGTTCGACGACGAGATCACCGACGAGGTCGACACCGTCGCCGGCGTGATCACCTTTGAGCTCGGGCGCGTGCCCCTGCCCGGCAGCCACGTCACCGTTGACGGGATGAAGCTGACCGCCGAGGGCGGCCACGACCGCCGCGGGCGCGTGCGCGTGCGCCACGTCCTCGTCGAGCTTCCCGACGCCCCGGGGGACGCAACCGACCCCGAGTGACCGGCGCGGAAGGCGGCACGGCACGATATAAGCCATGAACGTGCTCTCCATCCAGTCCGCCGTCGCCTACGGCCACGTGGGCAACTCCGCGGCCGTCTTCCCCCTCCAACGCCTCGGCCACGAGGTCTGGCCCGTCAACACCGTCAACTTCTCCAACCACACCGGCTACGGCGCGTGGCGCGGCCCGGCGCTGCCCGCCGCCGACGTCGCCGCCGTCGTCAAGGGTGTGGCCGAGCGCGGCGAGCTCGCCAACGTCGACGCCGTGCTCTCCGGCTACCAGGGCGGCTCCGACATCGCCGACGTCATCATCGACGCCGCCGCGCAGGTGCGCGCCGCCAACCCCGAGGCGCTCTACGTCTGCGACCCGGTCATGGGCAACGCCAAGTCCGGCTGCCACGTCGACGACGCCATCCCGCCGCTGCTGCGCGACAAGGTCGTGCCGGTGGCCGACGTGATCACCCCCAACCAGTTCGAGTTGGGCTACCTGACCGGCCGCGAGGCCACCGACCTCGAGTCCACCCTGGACGCCGTCGAGGCCGCCCGCGCAATGGGCCCGAAGACCGTGCTGGTCACCTCCGTCGAGCGCCCCGACCGCCCCGAGGGCACCGTCGAGATCCTCGTCGTCGACGACTCCGGGCGCTACCTGGCGCAGACGCCCTACCTGCCGTTCAAGCGCAACGGCTCCGGCGACGTCACCGCCGCGCTGTTCACCGGCCACTACCTGCCCACCCGGGACGCGGCCGGCGCCCTGGCCAAGACCGCCTCGAGCGTCTTCGACCTGCTCAAGCTGACCTTCGAGCGCGACAGCCGCGAGCTCGAGCTGGTCGCCGCGCAGGACTTCTTCGCCAACCCGCGCGGGCAGTTCGAGGTCCGCGAGGTCTAGTGCGGGGGCCGGGGCGGTTAGACTGGCCCGCGTGAGTTTCACCGACACCCCCGAGGGCTTCCGCTCCGGTTTCTTAAGCTTCGTTGGCCGGCCGAACACCGGCAAGTCGACGCTGACCAACGCCCTGGTCGGCGAGAAGATCGCCATCACCGCCGACCAGCCCGAGACGACCCGCCACCCCATCCGCGGGCTCGTCCACCGCCCGGACGCCCAGATCATCCTCGTCGACACCCCGGGCCTGCACCGCCCGCGCACCCTGCTCGGCGAGCGCCTCAACGCGCAGGTCCAGGAGACCTATTCCGACGTCGACGTCATCGCGCTGACGATCCCGGCCGACGAGAAGATCGGTCCCGGCGACCGCTGGATCCTGGACAACGTGCGTGCTGCCGCGCCGCGCACCCCGGTCGTCGGAGTGGTAACCAAGACCGACAAGGTCTCCCGCGACGCCGTCGGAGCCCAGCTGCTCGCCCTGCACGAGCTGCTCGGCGGCGAGAGCGAGGTCGTGCCCGTCTCCGCGAAGGACGGCGTGCAGCTCGACGTGCTGCTCGACGTGATCACCGGCCTGCTGCCGGAGGGCCCGAAGCTCTACCCGGACGACCACGTCACCGACGACGACACCGAGACCCGCATCGCGGAGCTGATCCGCGAGGCCGCCCTGTCCGGCCTGCGCGACGAGCTGCCGCACTCGGTGGCCGTCCAGGTCGACGAGATCCTCCCGAACGAGGAGCGCGAGGGCGTGCTCGACGTGCACGCCGTCATCTTCATCGAGCGCCCCGGCCAGCGCCGCATCATCGAGGGCCAGCAGGGCCGCCGCATGGGCCGGATCATCTCGACCTCCCGGCGCGGCATCATCGACCTGCTCGGCCAGAACGTCTACCTGGACCTGCGCTTCAAGGTGCTGAAGAACTGGCAGTCCGACCCGAAGGCGCTCGGCCGGCTAGGCTTCTAGGAGGGTCGTGCGCAGGGAGAGTTTCCGCGACCGGGCGCTGGTGCTGCGCACCTACGACTTCGCCGAGGCCGACCGCGTCATCGTTCTCTTGACCCGCGGCCACGGCATCGTGCGCTCGGTGGCCAAGGGGGTGCGCCGGGCGAAGTCGCGCTTCGGCTCGCGCCTGCAGCTCTTCGTCGACCTCGACGTCCAGCTCTACCCGGGCCGCAACCTCGCCACGATCACGGGCGCGGACACCGTCGCCTTCTTCGGCTCCGGCATCATCGACGACTACGAGCGCTACGCCGCCGCCTGCGCGGCCCTCGAGTGCGCCGAGCGCCTGGCCGTCGCCGAGGACGGCTCCGACTCGTTTCTTTACGACGCCGCGCTGGTCACCCTGGGGCGCATCCAGCGCGCCGCCCGCCCCGTCCTCGCCCTGGACGCCTTCATCCTGCAGGCGACCGCGCACGCCGGCTGGGCGCTCAGCCTCTTCGACTGCGCGCAGTGCTCGGCGCCGGGCCCGCACCACGCCTTCCACCCGGGCGCCGGGGGAGCGGTGTGCCTGCACTGCCGGCCCAGCGGCTCGGCGGACGTGCCCACCGAGGCGCTGCACCTGATGTGGCTGCTCGCCCACGACCGCGTCGAGCAGGCCGTGGCCGTCGTCGCCGGGGAGGGCGGCGCCGAGCTGGCCGCCGTGGCCCACCGGTTGACCCGCGCCCACCTGCAGTGGCAGGTCGAGGGGCGGGTGGCCGCCCTGGCGGTGCTCGACGAGGGGTGAGCCGCCGCGGCGGCGGGCGCTTTGGCACAATTGGGCCTGTGACTGAGCAGAATTCCGCAGGGGTCGCCGGCACGTTCGCGGCGACGGGTGTCCCGGCCGAGCTGGTCCCGCGACACATCGCACTGGTCATGGACGGCAACGGCCGCTGGGCCCGCCAACGCGGGATGAAGCGCACCGAGGGCCACCGCCGCGGGGAGGCGGTGCTCATGGAGGCCGTCGACGCCTGCCTCGAGATGGGCGTGGACTACCTGTCCGCCTACGCGTTCTCCACGGAGAACTGGCGGCGCAGCCACGAGGAGGTCCGCTTCCTGATGGGCTTCTCCCGCGACGTGCTGCGCCGCGAGCGCGACATCCTCAACGAGAAGAACGTGCGCCTCAAGTGGGCGGGGCGCCGCCCGCGCCTGTGGCGCTCGGTGATCCGCGAGCTCGAGGCCGCCGAGGAGCTGACCCGCGACAACACCGCGATGACGCTGGTGATGTGCGTCAACTACGGCGGGCGCGCCGAGATCGTCGACGCCGCCCGGAAGCTGGTCGCCCGCGCCGCCGCCGGCGAGCTGCGCCCCGGTCAGGTCACCGAGGAGTCCTTCGCCGACTACCTCTACGACCCGGAGATGCCGGACGTGGACCTCTTCCTGCGCCCCTCCGGCGAGCGGCGCACCTCGAACTTCCTGCTGTGGGAGTCGGCCTACGCGGAGATGGTCTACCAGGACAAGCTCTTCCCGGACTACACCAAACAGGACCTCTTCGACGCCGTGCTCGAGTACGCCAAGCGCGACCGCCGGTTCGGCGGGGTGAAGTGACCGGCGGGGCCTGAGCGAACTTTTCCCGGCCGCCGACCTGTCTTCCCTCCGCCCGCCCGTGCGGGTACGCTGCTATGGGTTCCGGCGGAAGGAGGAGACCAGGTGAGCGAGGACAACGGCGCGGACGTGCGGCCCGTCGAGGAGCCGCCGACCGCCCGCCAGATCAAGCGCTGGCGGCGCTACCTGGCCAACGAGCGCGCCGAGGCCGCCGTCTACCGGGAGCTGGCACACCGCAAGGAGGGCGCCGAGCGCGACATCCTGCTGCGCCTGGCCGACTCCGAGTCCCGCCACGAGGAGTACTGGCGCGCCAAGCTCGGCGAGTACGTCGGCATGCCCCAGCAGCCGGGCCTGCACACCCGCTTCATGGGCTTTCTGGCCAAGAACCTCGGCTCCGTCTTCGTGCTCGCCCTGATGCAGTCCGCCGAGGCGCGCACCCCCTACATCGACGACGCGGACGCCCCGGACCAGATCGCCGCCGATGAGCGCGTGCACTCCGAGGTCGTGCGCGGCCTGGCCGAGCAGTCCCGCCAGCGCATCTCCGGCGGCTTCCGCGCGGCCGTCTTCGGCGCCAACGACGGCCTGGTCTCCAACCTCGCCCTGGTGCTCGGCATCCTCGGCTCCGGGGTCAGCCCCACCATCGTGCTGATCACCGGCATCTCGGGGCTTCTGGCCGGCGCGCTGTCGATGGCCGCCGGCGAGTTCATCTCGGTGCGCTCGCAGGCCGAGCTGCTCGAGGCGACCCGCCCCAACGACGAGATCGGCCGGGTCATTCCGGAGCTCGACGTCAACGCCAACGAGCTGGCCCTGGTCTACCGGGCCCGCGGGCTCGAGGAGGACGACGCGCAGGAGCGCGCCCGCGAGGCCCTCGAGCAGTTCCGCCAGGCCGAGCTCAACAGCCAGGTGCCGGCGGGTGCCGCCCCGGCGGCCAAGGAGTCCGGCGTGGACTGCGCCTGGGCGGCGGCGCTGTCGTCGTTCTGCTGCTTCGGCCTCGGCGCGCTGATCCCGGTGCTGCCGTTCATCTTCGGCGCGAGCATCGCCGTCGGCGCGGTCATCGCGATCGTCCTGGTCTCGATGGCGCTGCTGTTCACCGGCGGGGTCACCGGCGTGCTCTCGGGCCGCCCGCCGCTGTGGCGCGCCGTGCGCCAGCTGCTCATCGGCCTGGGCGCGGCAGGGGTGACCTGGGCGCTGGGCTCCATCTTCGGCGTCGTGCTCGGCTGAGCCGGCTGAGAGGTCAGCGCCGGCGGGGGAGGGGCGCTACTTGGCGCCGTCCTTCCCCGCGCCGTCCTTCTCCGCGCGGGCCTTCTTCTCCCGGCACTCGGGGCACAGCCCGTAGACCTCGGCGTCGTGGCCGGTCAGCTCGAAGCCGTGGCTCGAGGCGACCTGGGAGGCCCACTTCTCCACCGGCCCGCCGTCGATCTCCTCGGTGCGCCCGCACTCGGTGCACACCAGGTGGTGGTGGTGCTTCTCGGTCATGCAGTGGCGGTAGAGCGTCTCGCCGCTGGCCATGTGCAGCGCGTCGACCGCGTGGATCTCGGTGAGCGACTGCAGGGTGCGGTAGACCGTGGTCAGGCCGACCTTCTCGCCGCGCTCCTTGAGCTCGGAGTGGATCTTCTTGGCCGAGGCGAAGTTGTCCAGCTCCAGCAGGACGGACACGATCGCCGAGCGCTGGCGGGTGCTGCGCGTGCCCAGCTTCGGTATGGCGGAACTGACCGTGCCCATGGTGCGACACTCCTTCAGGCGGCGGGAAACCAGTTGTTGTTGGAACTCATTGTAGTTGCAGTCGGGCGCACGGGCCGTGCATCGGCGCAGGTGACCCGCGGGTGCGTCGCCGGGTGCGGCGAGGCGCGACCGGGTGAACAGACGCGTCGGCCGGGCCGGTGACTACGTCGCGTGTCGTCACCGGCCCGGCCGGTCGGTTGTGTGAGGAGCGTGATGTGCTTTAGGGAAACAGCGGCCGCGCTCAGGCCTGGTGGCTCATCTGCGGGGCGCTGCCGCGCACGATGGCGGCGAGCCGGGCCGCCTGGTCGATCAGGTCGCCCACCTCCGGGGTGGTCAGGCGGTACATGACCTCGCGGCCGCGACGCTCGGACTCGACGAGTCCGGACATCTTGAGCACCTTCAGATGCTGTGAGCTGAGGGGCTGGGACTTGCCGAGCTCCTTGACCAGCTCGTGGACGAAGTGGTCGTGCTGCTGCAGGAGCTTCACGATCTTCAAACGGAGCACCGAGTCCAGGGTGCTGAGCACCCGGGCGGCGTCAGTGACCTCTTCGGGCCGGTCGTCGCTGTTCCCTATCAAGTTTTTCGTCGTCATGAGAGTCTTACCAATCTTGTTCGGTGCCTCCGGGCCCGCATTCTATCGACGCCGTCTACTCGGTCCAAGAAGTCACCGCAGGCGTGTGGCCAGCGCTTCGCCTGCCGCAACCGCCCGGCAGGCCCGCTACCAGGACCATTAGGTGAAATGCATTCACGGAGCAAGTTCCTTGATGTGAAGAATCATACAACAGACGTGTTATGTCGGTGATTTAGCTTCGTTTGTGAGTTCGTAACGCATACGTCGCCGCGCGCATGGGTCCGCGCAGGCCCGTGCCCGCCGCGACGCGGCCCCGGGGGCGTCGGGGGAGCGGGTCGGGCGGACGGTTAGAATGGAGCGCACGTGTGCCACCGTGCTCCAACTTTTGTACGGTGTGTCCAGACAGTCCCACCCATCAACCACAACGAGGAGCCCTCTCTCCCATGGCGCAGCAATCCGTCATCGACACCGTCGTCAACCTGTGCAAGCGGCGCGGTCTGGTCTACCCGGCCGGCGAGATCTACGGCGGTACGCGCTCCGCCTGGGACTACGGCCCGCTCGGCGTGGAGCTCAAGGAGAACATCAAGCGCCAGTGGTGGCGCCACATGGTCACCTCGCGCGGCGACGTCGTCGGCGTGGACACCTCGATCATCCAGCCGCGCCAGGTGTGGGTCGCCTCCGGCCACGTCGAGGTCTTCACCGACCCGCTGGTCGAGTCGCTGCACACCCACAAGCGCTACCGCGCCGACCACCTCATCGAGGCCTACGAGGAGAAGCACGGGCACGCCCCGGAGAATGGCCTGGCCGACATCAACGACCCGGAGACCGGCCAGCCCGGCAACTGGACCGAGCCGCGCGCCTTCTCCGGCCTGCTCAAGACCTTCCTGGGCCCCGTCGACGACGAGGAGGGCCTGCACTACCTGCGCCCGGAGACCGCCCAGGGCATCTTCATCAACTTCAAGAACGTGATGAACTCGGCGCGCATGAAGCCGCCGTTCGGCATCGCCAACATCGGCAAGTCCTTCCGCAACGAGATCACGCCCGGCAACTTCATCTTCCGCACCCGCGAGTTCGAGCAGATGGAGATGGAGTTCTTCGTCAAGCCCGGCGAGGACGAGCAGTGGCACCAGTACTGGATCGACGACCGCCTGCAGTGGTACATCGACCTGGGCATTGACCCGGAGAACCTGCGCCTCTACGAGCACCCGAAGGAGAAGCTGTCGCACTACTCGAAGCGCACCGTCGACGTCGAGTACGCCTTCGGCTTCACCGGCTCGAAGTGGGGCGAGCTCGAGGGTGTGGCCAACCGCACCGACTACGACCTGCGCGTGCACTCCGAGTCCTCCGGTGAGGACCTCAGCTTCTACGACCAGAACAACGAGGAGCGCTGGATCCCCTACACCATCGAGCCGGCCGCCGGCCTGGGCCGCGCGATGATGGCTTTCCTGGTGGACGCCTACCACGAGGACGAGGCCCCCAACGCCAAGGGCGGCGTGGACAAGCGCGTCGTGCTCAAGCTCGACTACCGCCTCTCGCCGGTCAAGGTCGCCGTGCTGCCGCTGTCCAAGAAGGAGCCGCTGGCCGGCAAGGCCCGCGAGGTCGCCGAGACCCTGCGCAAGCACTGGAACGTCGACTTCGACACCTCCGGCGCGATCGGTCGCCGCTACCGCCGCCAGGACGAGATCGGCACCCCGTTCTGCGTCACCGTCGACTTCGACACGCTTGACGACGCCGCGGTGACCGTTCGCGACCGCGACACCATGGAGCAGGAGCGCGTCGCCCTCGACGAGCTGGAGGGCTACCTGGCCGCCCGCCTCATCGGCTGCTGACACGCGGACTAGGGAGGAGATTTGTGTGACTGACATCCACTACACCTCGTGGGGCCCGCGCCACGCCGGCGAGAACGCCGTGCTGCTGGTGGGCAAGGGCCCGGAGGAGCTGGGCAGCTTCGGCGTGGAGAAGGCCGAGGTCGGCGGCGAGACCTGGCAGCTCAAGGCCGACGGGGCCAAGGGCGTGCTGGTGCGCACCGGCGACGGCCGCGAGTTCCGCGCCGACGGGGCGGCCGGCCCGAAGAAGCAGGTCGCCGTGGACCTGGCTGGCAAGAAGCTCACCCTGGTCAACGAGAACAGCTCCAACTGGGTCGTCCTCGACCCCGACGGCGTGAAGATCGCGCAGTTCTCCGGCACCAACAACGGGGTGCGCCGCAGCATCCTGGAGTTCTCCGCCGACGAGGAGGAGCCGGAGAAGGCCCGCGCCGCCATCGACGCGCTGACCCGCGACGAGGTCGTGGCGCTGAGCTTCTTCACCCGCACGATCCTGGAGGCGAAGCTCTCGCGGACCTCGGGGATGGTCATCGTGACCCTGGTGGCGGCCACCATCCTGGCCGTGCTGACCTTCCTGATCTAGGGTCGACGCCATGACGGACGCGACGGGGCTGTTCGGCGGGGCGGATACGGGCACCTGGGTGTGGCGGGGCAACGAGCTCTTCGACGGCCTCGGCCACCAGGTCGCCTCCGTGCGCTCCGACGTCCTCTTCCACGCCGGGGAGCGCATGCTCCTCGAGTACAGCCCGGGCGGGCGTTTCCGCCTGCGGGCCACCACCGCCGGCGGCGCGGTCTACACCGCCGCCCAGAGGGGGCTGACGGTCCAGCACCTGCACGGCTCGTGCGAGGGGCGCGACTACGAGATGAACCGCACCTCGCTGTGGCGCAAGGAGCGCGTGATCCGGGCCAACTCGGGGCCCGTCGCGCTGGTGCGCCCGCGTATCTCTGGCGCCGTCGAGATCGTCGACGACCCCGAGGAGATGTCGCCCATGCCCGCCGCCGACGCGGTGTTCTTGTCCTGGGCGTGCGTGATGGTCGACTCCCCGGTGCGCAAGACGCGCACCTAGCGGCTAGAACCGCCCGCCGGCGCCGCCGCCGAAACCGCCGCCCCCGCCGCCGAAGCCGCCGCCCCCGAATCCGCCTCCGCCGCCGAAGCCGCCGCCGAACCCGCCGCGGCCGCCGGAGGAGAGGATCCCGTTGACGAGCATGCCGGCCAGGAACGCCCCGCCGTTGCCGCCGGACTGGTTGCGCCGCTGGCGGCGCTGGTAGTCGTCGTAGTCGTTCTTGGCCAGCCGGGCGGCCTGCTGGGCACGCCGGGCGGCCTGCCCGGCCAGGTCCGCGCCCTGGCGCGGGTCGCCGGCGGCCTCGGCGCGCTGCAGCAGCTGGGCGGCCGCGGCCAGCTCGCCGCGGGCCCGGGAGCCCACGATCGGCCCGCGCGAGGCGATCAGGTCGTCGGCCGACTGCACCGCGGCGCGCGCGGCGTCGAGCTGCTGGCGGTAGACGCGCAGCAGCCGCTCTTGCCCGGCGGTGGCCTCGCCGGCCTGCTCCAGGGCGTCGTCGAGGCGCCCGTCGAGCTCGGTCAGGTCGGTGAAGGCGCCCAGGGGATCGGCCGTCCCACGCTCGCGCCCGGCGGCCAGCGCCGAGGTCGCCTCGTCGGCCAGCGCCTCGAGGCCGGCCCAGTCGCCCTGGGCACCACTGGCCCGGCCGCGGGCGGCCAGCTCGCGGGCCTGGGCGATTTCGCCGTCGATCTCGGCGTAGAGGTCCGGCAGCTGGGTGCGCGCGGTGGCCAGGTTGTCCTCGGCGTGTTCGACGGCGTCGAGCATCCGCTCGGCGACCTCCACGGCGTGCTCGGAGTCGCGGATCGCGGCCACCACGCCGCCCTGCTGGCCGGCGGGCCGGTCGGCCAGCTCGCGGGCCTGGTCGAGGCGCTTCTCGGCCTCGTCGACGCCGGCCTCGGCCAGCTCCGGGTTGTCGGCCACCGAGCTGAGCGCCTCCTCGGAGTGGTTCGCGCGCAGCGCCTCGAGGCGGCGGCGGGCCTCCGGGATGCGGGCGCGCACGTCGACGGTGCGCCGCATCAGCTCCGCGATGTGGTTCTCGGCGGTCAGCAGCATCTCGCGGTTGTCCGCGAAGTCCTTGGCCTGCGAATCGAGGGCGGCCTGCGCCTTCGAGCAGTCCGTGATCACCCCGGCCAGCAGCTGGCGGCGCTCGGCGTCCGAGCCCGCGGCCGCGTCCAGGCGGTCCTGGGTGGCGTAGGCGGAGTCCATCGCCCGGCGGGCGTGCGCGGCGGCCTCGGCGAAGGGGCGGGCGCGCTGCTCGCCGAACTCGGCGCGGGCCAGGCGCAGCTCCTCCTCGGCCCGGCGCAGCGACTCGTCGGTGGCCACCACGGCCTCGTGGGCCAGCTGCTCGAGGGTCTCCAGCGGCAGGCGCGCCAGCGAGTCGGTGTCGGTCGGGTCGATGCGCCGCGCGCTCTCGAGCTGCTCGGCCTCGTCGCGGTTGCGCTTGCGCCGCGACCAGGCCCACAGGCCACCGCCCGCACCCGCGGCGGCCACCGCCGCCCCGCCCAGCCAGGCGACGGACTCGCCGGAGATCTGCCCGGAGCTCACGGCGGCGTCGATGAAGGCCTGCGCGGCGCCGTTCCAGTCGCCGTCGGAGAGGTGGGGACGCACGGCCTTGTCCAGGTCGTCGATCTCGGACTGCGACCAGTCCACCCCGCCCTGCACGAAGTACTGGCGCAGCTCCGGGGCGACCACCATGACGGCCAGGTTGTTGCCGCCGTTGGCCTGCACGGTGTCGCGGGCGTACTCCTCGGGGCCCAGGCCGCCGAAGTCCGGCACGAAGACGACCATCAGCGAGCGCTGGTGGTCGACCTGGTACTGGGCGATCTGCTTGTTCAGGTCCGCGACCTGGTCGTCGCTGAGCACCCCGGCCTCGTCGACCACGCTCTGGCTGTAGGACTGCGGCCCCTGGGAGACGGCGACCGACGCATCGGTCGCGGCGAACGCGACGGGGAGCAGCGCGGCGTCGGCAAGCGGGACAATGGCGGCGGCGCCGAGGGCGGCGAGGATCACGCGCGGTTTCGTCATGGGGCCAACAATAGTGGAGGCGGTGAAACCGGCACGTCGCAGCCATTTCCGCACCATCGGCGGTTAGTATCGCCTGCGTGTACACCTACTCGTCCGCCGACACCGAACGTCGCCTGGCCGAGGGGCCGAAGGGCAGCTGGATCGCCGCGACCGAGACCGACCACCGCAGCGCCTTCTCCCGCGACCGCGCGCGCGTGCTGCACTCTGCCGCGCTGCGCCGGCTGGCCGACAAGACCCAGGTCGTCGGCCCCCGCGACGGCGACACGCCGCGCACGCGCCTGACGCACTCGCTGGAGGTCGCCCAGATCGCCCGCGGCATCGGCTCGGGGCTGGGCATGGACCCGGACCTCTCGGAGCTGGCGGGGCTGACCCACGACATCGGGCACCCGCCCTACGGCCACAACGGCGAGCGCGCCCTCGACGAGGTCGCCGCGGAATGCGGCGGCTTCGAGGGCAACGCGCAGACGCTGCGCATCCTCACCCGCCTCGAGCCCAAGGCCGTCGACGGGGAGACCAGCTACGGGCTCAACCTCACCCGCGCCGCCCTCGACGCCGCGTGCAAGTACCCGTACACCCGCACCGCCGCCGACGGCAGCCACCGCCGCAAGTACGGCTGCTACGACGAGGACGCCGCGGTCCTGGCCTGGATCCGCGAGGGCAACCCGGGCACGGACAAGTCGCTCGAGGCGCAGGCGATGGACTGGGCCGACGACATCGCCTACTCCGTCCACGACGTCGAGGACGGCATCGTCTCCGGGCGCATCTCGCTGGCGGTGCTGTGGGACCTCGTCGAGCTCGCCGAGCTCGCGGAGGCCGGTGCGCGCGCCTTCGGCGGCGCCCCCGAGGAGCTCGTCGCCGCCGCCGACCACCTGCGCCAGCTCGACGTGGTCAACGACGCCGCCGAATTCACCGGCAACCTGCGTTCCTTCGCCCGCCTGAAGAAGATGACCAGCGAGCTGGTGGGCCGCTACGTCGGCGCCACGGTGCAGGCCAGCCTCGACGAGGCCGACGCGGAGGCCGGGAAGCTGGGCCGCCACCACGGCCGGCTGGTCGTGCCTGCGCAGGCGCGCGCGGAGGTAACGCTGCTCAAGACCATCGCCGTGCTCTACGTGATGGACCAGCGCTCCCACATCGCCCGTCAGGACCGGCAGCGCGAGCGCATCTTCCGCGTCTTCGACTACCTGAGCGCGGGCGCGCCGGGGGCACTCGACCCGATGTTCGCCGACTGGTGGCGCCAGGCCGACTCGGAGGCCGGCCGTCAGCGCGTGGTCGTCGACCAGATCGCCTCGCTGACAGAGTCGCGCCTGGAGCGCATGGCCCGCGAGTCCGCGGACCTCTCCGTGTTCATGGGCTAGAGCTGCAGCTCGACGCCGAGGTCGGCGAGGACGGCGCGCACGCGGGCGTCGTCGGAGTCGGGCAGCCGCCAGTGGGCGCACAGAACGCGCGAGACGCCGTACTCCTTGATCAGGTCCGCCATGCCGTCGAGGTTGCGCGGCGCGGGCCGCCCGGCGCGGTAAGTGGCACGTGCGAGCGCGTCGTAGAGGTCGCGCGGCTCGCGCACGGGCGTGGTGATGATGATCGGGTTACGCATGAAGCGGGTGTGGGTCTGGGTCATGGCAGGTTCAGGCGTCCGGGATCTCGCAGAAGGATTCGTAGTGGTCGGCGGTGTAGTACCAGGTCTCGGGGTCCTCGGGCGGTTCGCCGCCGGTGACGATCCGGCGCGCGCCCCGGTGGTCGAGCCCCGGCGTGTCCACGGTGTACTCACGGTAGTGGTCGCGGGCCTGATCCGGAAGTCGCCCCTCGTAGTTGCCGAAGCGCGTCCCGTCGTTGTCCGGGTGCTCAAACGGCCCGCCGGCGCGCACGTCCGCGACGGTGTCCGCGGCCTCCTCAGGCAGGGTGTCCAGCGGGCAGGTCTCAATTGCCGACGTCCCGTCGGTCCCCGTCGCACGTTCCGTCGCCGTGGCTGCGCCGCCGCCGTGGCCGGCGGCGGTGGTGGCGGTGCTGCCGACCGCGCTGGTTGCGGTGGAGTCGGCCGCGGTGGCGTCGGCGGGCTGTGCGCCGTCGCCGGAGCCTAAGTCGATGCCGAACCATGCGGCCGCGACGGCGACGGCGAGGCCGGCGGCTCCGGCCAGCCAGCCGGTCGAGGAGCGTCGAGACATGGCGATATCTTTACACACCCGCCCCGCGGTTCCGGCATCCGGCCCGCGCGCCGGGTGGGCGCGCGCCCGGGTATCCTCGGGTGCCATGGGTAAGGGACGGATACCGGAGCGCGACATCCAGGCGATCCGGGAGCGTACCCCCATCGAAGAGATCGTGGGGGAGTACGTGCAGCTCAAGCCGGGGGGCACCGATTCGTTGAAGGGGCTTAGCCCCTTCAAGGACGAGCGCACCCCGTCCTTCCACGTGCGTCCCAACCGCGGCTACTACCACTGCTTCTCCACGGGCAAGGGCGGCGACGTCTTCTCCTTCCTGATGGAGATGGAGCACCTGACCTTCCCCGAGGCGGTCGAGGTGTGCGCGGAGAAGATCGGCTACCAGATCAACTACGAGGGCGGCTCGCCCGGCCGCCGCGAGGAGCCCGGAACCCGCCAGCGCCTCATCGCCGCCAACAAGGCGGCCCACCAGTTCTACCGGGAGCGCCTGGAGACCCCGGAGGCCGCACCGGGCCGGGAGTTCCTGCTGAACCGCGGCTTCTCCCGCGAGCACATCTACGGCTTCGAGTGTGGCTACGCCCCGGGCGGCTGGGACACGCTGACCAAGGAGCTGCTGCGCCGCGGCTTCGACTACAAGACGCTCGAGGTGGCAGGGCTTTCCAAGATGGGCCGGCGCGGGCCGATCGACGCGTTCTCACGCCGGCTGCTGTGGCCGATCAAGAACATGTCCGGCGACGTCATCGGCTTCGGGGCGCGCAAGCTCTTCGACGACGACCGCATGGGCAAGTACATGAACACCCAGAACACGCTGCTCTACGACAAGTCGAAGGTGCTCTTCGGGCTGGACCAGGCCAAGAAGGCCATCGCCGCCGGCCACCAGGCGGTGGTGGTGGAGGGCTACACGGATGTCATGGCCATGCACGCCGCCGGGGTGACCACGGCCGTGGCCGCCTGCGGCACCGCCTTCGGCGAGGAGCACCTGCGCATCCTGCGCCGGCTGATGCTGGACGACAGCTACTTCCGCGGCGAGCTGATCTACACCTTCGACGGCGACGAGGCCGGGCAGAAGGCCGCGATGCGTGCCTTCGCCGGGGACCAGAAGTTCACCGGGCAGTCCTTCGTGGCCGTCGCCCCGGACGGGATGGACCCGTGCGACCTGCGCCTGGTCAAGGGCAACTCGGCGGTGCGCGACCTGATCGCGGACCGGGTGCCCATGTTCGAGTTCGTGGTGCGCTCGCTGCTCTCCCAGTACTCGCTGGACACCGTCGAGGGCCGCCTGCAGGCGCTGCGGCGTACGGTGCCGGTGGTCGCGGGCATCCGCGACCGCGCGCTGCAGACGGAGTACGCCCGGCAGCTGGCCGGCTGGGTCGGCTGGTCCGACACCGACGACGTGCTCGCCCAGGTGCGCGCCGAAGCGCGCCGCCCGAAGCAGCAGGAGCAGCCGCACCGCGCGCGGCGCTTCGAGAACCAGGAGCCACAGGCCGTCCCGCAGGTGCCGGAGGTACCGGCGCCGAACCCGCGGGACCCGGTGCTGTGGCCGGAGCGCGAGTCGCTGAAGCTGGCGCTGCAGTACCCGGAGCTGGCGGGCGCCTACTTCGACGGGCTGGACCCGGAGACCTTCCGCCACCCGGCCTACAAGATGGTGCGCGAGGCCGTGCGCGAGGCCGGCGGCTGCGAGCACGGCGCGGCCGGGGTGGACTGGATCGCGACGGTGGCCGACCGCATGACGGATCTGGGCGGGCGCTCGCTGGTCTCCGAGCTGGCGGTGGAGGACATCCACGTCGACCCGGAGGAGCTGGCCAACTACGCGGACGCGGTGCTCTCGCGCCTTCAGGAGGTGCGCGTGGGCAACGAGATCGCGCAGCTGAAGGGGGAGCTGCAGCGGATGCGGCCCAGCGACGACGAGGTCACCTACAACTCGATGTTCGCGGACCTGGTGGCCCTGGAGCAGGCGCGCCGGGACCTCAACGACCGGGCGTTCCGCACCACCGGGCCGTTCGACCGGTGAGGGGTCGGGGCCGGCCGGCCCGGTAGGGCCTAGTCCTCGTCGGGTTCGAGGACGGTGGAACCGTCGTCGCGGCGGAGGTTCTTGACCTCTCGCATGCGCGGATTCGGGTCGAGCCGGTTCGCGATGGCCTTGCGCGCGGAGTTGACGGCGGAGCGGGTGACCGGGGAGTTGACGGCGATCTGGTAGCCGCGCTTGATCTGGTCGAAACGCTTGCGGCCGGCCTTGGTGCCGAAGACGTATCCCGCGGCGGCGCCGATGACGAACTGGATCATGTGGTGGCGGTTCCTCGCTGATGGTCGACGGTGGGGTGCGACCGCAAGTCTAACGGCTCGGGGCGGGAAGGGCGCGAGCCCCAGTCGAGGTGGGTGGTGGGCTTGCCGCGGGGCCAGCCCGGGGCGAGCTCGATAGGAATGGGATGCGACTTGAATCCTCGCCAACCACCGATGTCTTTCTTCATCCACCGCCGCAGGGCGCGGAACCGGTACGGTCGCCAGATCTCCACCTGACCCTGTGCATGCACCCGGACGGCGCGGTAGTCGATTCCTGGCTGATACTGGCGGGGAACGGTCCAGGAGACGTGGAGGTACACCGTCTCGGCTTCCTCATCAGTAAGCCACACACGCGTGGGTTCCAGTTCTTCGCCGCTTGCCAGGTTCGTCGGGCTCCCGATGGAGGCGTAGGCGCCCTGGGGGCCCACCATTCTGCACTTCAACTGCTGATAGCTCTGGAGTCCACTGTTGCGGACGCTGACGCTGTAGGAGTTGTATGTCGGGCCGTCCCCGATGTTGGCTGTGTTGCCGGTACGCCCGAATTCCAGTTTCAGCTGAGTGGCTCTTTCCCGGCGTAGCTGGTGGTTCAGCTCAAGCCAACCGAGCCATAACGTGATCGGTGCGAAGCTCAACGACAGGGCGGAGATGACGAGGGACCAGTCCATGCGGCTGACACTACTGTTCGGTGCGACGCCCCGGGCTTCGGTTGGTGGATAGACGATAAGGAGGCACCGGCACCGAATTAAATCGGTGCCGGGGCCTTTCTCTGCTTCCCCAACTGGGGTCGAACCAGTCTGATTATGGCTTAATATCGCAGGTCACGACGGTTTCAGGGGTTAATCCCACGACATTTCCACGACATGTGTGCACGCCTCGTTACCCTTGGCGCGACGCGCACGACCTCATCCATGCGCTTGCCGAACGCCTCGAGGTCCTCGGTGAAAAGCTCCGCGTAGGTCGTCAGCGTGATCATCGGGCTGGCGTGCCCGAGCTGCCGGCTGACCGCAAGGACGTTAGCGTGCTCGGAGACCATCAGCCCCGCGGCCACATGACGCAGACCATGCGGGGTCACCCACGGAAACTCCGGATCACGCTCCCGCATACGTGCCAGCGCGCCGTGGTACCAGGACCCGTGCGTCGGCGGCCGCTTCGGCTCCCCGGACCTCGACGGCCAGATCAGCTCGTCAGGGGCGCGCCCGTCCATCACCGGCACCAGCATGTCCATCACCGTGCGCCGCTCGTGGGTCTTCGGCGTGCCGATGACGACCTCACCGCCGACGGTGACCGACGCTCGGTCCACCCGTATCCGGCGGCGCAGCACGTCGACGTCCTGCGGCCGCAGCACAGCCATCTCGCCCCACCGCAGGCCCACGGTGCCCAGTAGCCAGATGATCTCCGGGTGCGCTGCTCCGCCGCGAAATCGGCCAACTGTCCGGCCGTCAGATACACCTTCACCGAGCGCTCCTTTCGGGGCAGGCGCACCCCGCGCGCCGGGTTGAGTTTGAGCGCCCGGTCACCGACAGCGACGTCGAGAATCTGGGCGAGCACGGCGTGCGCCTGCCGAACGTACGACGCCCCCTGTCGCATGGACGCCACCCAGGCCTGCACCTCGGACAGCCGGATCGTGGACACCTGCCGCAGGCCCCACTCCGGCTCGACCGCACGACGCCACTTCGCCATCGCCTCGTGTTTCGTCTTCGGCTTGAGACGCGTCATCGTCGCCTCCCACGCCGGCAGGAGCTCGGAGACGGTGGTCTTCCCCGAGCTCGGGTCCAGCCACTCGCCCGTGCGCACCTCGGTGGCGTTCTTTTCCGCCCACGCCTGCGCGGCGTCCTTCGTGGCGAAGCCCTGCTTGGTGCGACTCCGCCCGTCAGGGGAGCGGTACTGCACCCGCCACAGGAAGCCCCGCGCCCCGCTCTTCGTCTTGTACCGCTTGATCGACGCCATCAGGCGTGCCGGCGCCCGCTCGTCGGCGCGCCGGGGACGGGGGAGCCGGGGCGGTGTGCCTGCCAGTCGCAGACTTCTTCGGCGTCCCAGAGGGGGCTTCGTTTGTCGAGCATGGCCACCGGTTGTGGGGTGCGGCCGTTGGCGTAGTAGTTGGCCCAGGTGCGTGGCGTGATGTTGCAGTGGTCTGCGCATTCGGCGGTGCGCCACAGCTCGTTGCCGGTGTCTTTGTCGATGATGATGGGGGTCATGAGCGGAGCTTCCTGTAGCTGGTGATGATGCGCGCTGTTTGGCGGGCGAGGGGGATGGTCAACAGCGCGGCAAGCGCGCAGATTATCCAGGTAGGAGCTTTGAGGGCTGCGAGGACGAATAGGGCGATGATTCCGATGTCGGTCATGTGTCTCATGAAGGGTCCTTTCCTGCGTTATGCTTAGGGTGTCCCCCGGGGGCCTAGTTGGAGTAGGTCCCCGGGGTCCACTCTTCTTCGGGTGGTGAGTCCAACTCTTTCATCTTGGTCTTGTAGTCCAGGATGATTCGGAGTGTCTCGTTTGCGGCTCTCCATGCTGCGTAGAGTCCGGCTATCCACCAGGAGATGTGTTCCACATCGCCTCCTTTCTCTGTTGAGTTTTCTTGACGTCCCTTGCGGAACTATCCTCGTAGCAACGTAGACGTGCGGTATATGGCAAGTGGGGGAACATGCTAGTTTTGGCGCGATCGCCAGACTCGGATCATGTTCGCCGTGACGCCCAACTCCGCGGCCAGGGTCCCGGCGTATGGCCTAATCGGGGCCTCAGCGGCGGAGGGATGGGAACCGCCGCATAGTGCGGTATTATCAATCGTTGAACTACACGTGTGTAGTTCCCCTCCTGTCGATGCGACTCGGTCTCCATCGTCATGCGAGCGGAGCCCGGAGGCCATCGGCGGCAGGGTCACCGACTCTCGTTAGGAGGGAGGTGAGACGAATGCCTGATACTGAGTACGGCGAACAGCCGGAAAAGAGGAAGGCCTGGGCGACGATTGGTGAGATCGTCGCCCAGGCCCTGGGAGCGTTAGCTGCCAGTGTGCTCGCGGATGCGGTTCGCGAGTTGGCTGTCTGGTTAGCTAACTAGTCTCACGAAGCCCTTCACTTTGCTTAGCGGCGGGTGGAGGGCTTCGCCATTAGCGGTGACATGGGGGTATCATGTCGCTTCTCATGCTACTTCCGCGGGATCGGGAAGTAAACCTGAATCACGCCCCGTCATGGTAGTCACCAGTACGATGCAACTCGTGTAATGATCTAATTCCGGTGCGATCGCCAGGTTTGGATCATGTGCACCGTGACGCCGAACTCCGCGGCTAGGGCCCCGGCGTGCGGCCCGTAAAGGGCCTCGGCGGTCGCGTAGTCCTCCGGCGAGATCAGAAGCTCTGCTGCCCACCGGTCCGCCTGGCGCTCTTGGCGGGCCGACCACCAGCCGGCGACGTCGGCCCGGTGTCCGAGAACGGCGTGGCCGAGTTCGTGTGCGAGCGTGCACACCTGCTTGACGTGGGTCAGGTCGTCTCGGAGCAGGATCAGGTAGTATTCCGGGAACCAGCCGCCCTTGGCGCCTTCGAGCCACCCCATGTCGTCGTAGTCCACGAACGCGTCCTGCTCGGTGGCCATGTCGAGCAGGTCGTAGTAGCTATGCGCCACTGTGTCCTGATTTCAGGGCCTTGACCTCTTCGGCGAGCTCGGCCATGTCCTTCTCATTGACACGGGCATCCTGTGTGGCAAGGTGGGCGTCCCACTCAGCGTGTGCCTTCACCGCGGCTTGCTTCCTCTGCCGCTTGCCAAATCCTGACAGCACGTCGCGGTCGTTGAAGACAAGCCACTTGTCAGCCTTCTGCATCCACTCGTCGAGAAGAATGGTATTGCCCAAGGACGCTTGGTCTTCTGCGTAATCGAGGAACATCGAGGTGAGGCGATTCATGCGCGTGAGCTCATCGCGGTCGAGGTAGTTCTTTGCTACCGCTAGGTCTGAGCGCCGTGGTTGTTCCCCTGACCAGTTTGTCAACCCGGCGTTCGGCTTGGTTCGGTCCGCGCGCTCCCAGATGAGCTCTGCCGCAGTCATGCCGTGGGTGGCGAAGTGAAGCCTGTTCTGGATACTGGCGAAGAAGTTGCGTACCTCCTGGAAGGACTTGCGTTCTTCGTAGTCGGCACTTGTCGCGGCGATGACATCACAGATCTTGCGGAAGAACTGGCGCTCGCTCGCGCGGATGTCCCGGATGCGCTCCAGCAACTCGTCGAAGTGGGTGTCCACGCCGTCGTTCTTGAGGCGTTGGTCGTCCATGGCGAAGCCTTTGACGAGGTACTCGCTGAGTACTTCGGTAGCCCACTTGCGGAACTGCGCGCCGCGTGGCCCACGCACCCGGTAGCCGACGGCAAGAATCATATCGAGGTTGTAGTGGTTGACGGACCGGTCGTGGCCTGGCTGTTGTAAAAGCTTTTTACAGTTGGTCTCGTCCAGCTCTCCGCCACGGAGAATCTCTCTGATGTGATGGTTGACCGCATGTTGTCCGATCGCGAAGAGGTCTCCCATTTGGCGCGTGCTAAGCCATGCGCTTCCTTCTTGGAGCTGAAGGCGAACGTGGGCTTTGCCGTCCTCGGTGGTATAAATCGCGATCTGGTCTGGTGTGGTCATGGGGTCGTCCTCTTGTGGTCCACGCTGTTGGGACATCGTTGGGGCGGTGGGCTATTCATGTCTCGGTGTTGCAAGTGGCGTCACACTGGCGAGTTCGTCGTTGGCAGTGTCGGTGTCCTGGCGGTCAGGGCGCGTCACGGTGACAGGATCGATGTAGCTGTTTTCGAGCAGAACGTCGACTGGTTCGTGGACTCTCCAGCCGCGTCCGGAGATCTGCATGCGTAGGCTGCGGTAGCGCTGGTAGTCGATGAGCTCGAGCTCGTGTGCTCGACGTACGATCGCCTGGATGGAGTAGCCCCACTGTGACTTGAGTGCCGCGTAGTCAGCCAGCGTGCTCTCGGGGGTGATGGCAGGCGTCATGAGGCGGCGGGGCATGAGGAAGCTTGCGGCGAACATGTTCGCTTCGGTTTCCATCGCGGTAAGGTCTGATCGGCTCGTGGAGGCGTGCAGGATGAGGTGGGCGAGTTCGTGGGCGAGGCTGAAACGGTATCGGTCACCGCTGCGCTGCCTATTTAGTGCGATGACGCGCAGGGGTGCTGCGCTTGGGGTGGATACGCCGTCGAAGTTGGTGCCGCTGATGACGCTCTCGGGCAGTTCTGTCACGAGAATGTTGTGGAGGTGGAGGACCGCGGTGATGTTCCCGATTGCCGTATCCGGCTCTAGCTCGAAGTGCTCTCGGGCGCGCGCGGCTGCCGCCTCCAGGACGGGCGCGTCGAGTGGCCCGTCGGGCACGTCAAGGGCAGGCACGTCGCTGACGAGGTCCGGGTAGCGGTGATTCAGGTAGTGCTCGGTGATGGAGAACGCCGTCGCGATCTTCTCGGCGTCGGGCCGACCGAGCCGTGCAGTCCGAAACAGAAGGTCGTTCTGCCCATAGTAGTCGATGTCCTCGTCGAAGAAGTCGCGCGTCATGCCGGTGACGAACTGGGTGGTGGTCAGCAGCTTGTCGGAAAGCGCGCGGTTCTGGCGTTCGACGCCGCTGAGTGTGGACTGGGCGACACCGAGTCGGGCGGCAAACGCTTTTTGTGTGTAGCCGAGCAGGATCCTGACGTGCTTGAGGTTGGTGGCTGTGGTGGACATGTGGCGCCGTGCTTTCTAGCTGCCGAAGTTGAACCCTTCTTGGTCGGCCTCGGTGGGGGAGAACTTCTCTGCGGTGATCTCGTCTGCGTTGGTGCTTAACGGTACCCGCTGCGAGAGTGCCCGGGCGTGTTCGAGGGCGTCTTCGTTGTCGAACATCTGCAGCGACAGGGCACTGAGCGCATCCGCGCCGGGCTGGGGGAATTCCCAGAACAACACGATGCGCGCTTTGGCCTCGATGAGTGGGGCCTGGCCACGGGAGACGGGTTGGCTGGCGCGGAAACCGCTGCTTCGCCTCCACATCAGGACGATGTCGTCGTCTTCGAACCAGAGGCACATCGGAAACGAAGCGCTCGCGGAGAGGTGAAGTCCGCCGAGGCCGGTCTCTGAGAACAGTTCATGGATGGCGACGACCATGGAATCGCGATCCAGGCTCGGGCACTTCTCCAGGTAGTGCTTGTAGGGGAGTTTCTCGCGATAGGTCTGCGCGAGCCCGATTGCTTCGCGCAGCTTGTCGTAGTCCTTCTCGAGGTTGCGCAGAACGCGTCGCATCAGGAGAGCGTTCTCGTCTCGTTTTCTGGCCATCGGGCACCTCTCGAGTGTAACAGTGCGTGTGATATTTTCACACAAATGCGATAATATCACACGCACTGTTACATGGTCGGGCCTGTGAACAGGGCAAACGATTCACGGTCCATCGTGGAAGCCGTCATCACCCGGACCCGGCTCACGCGGCGACAAATCCGCCGCCCGCCCCGGCCTCTCCCGCCCCCGCCACCACTCGACGCAATCCGCGCCATGGAAGCTCGCCTAGGCAAACGGGCCGAGCGCCGCCAGAAGACCTTCGGGCGTTCCTGGTCGCAGGTCGGCCGGCTGGTCCGCGCCGGACAAACCGGCAGAAGGCCGACAGTGTTGACCCCGTCGGCACCCGCTGGGGTGAACCTGCCACCCCGACGGTCGCGGCGACCACCGACGCACTGGTCAAACAAGTCCTGGCAGGCACCGTCCCGGCACACTCCCAGCACATGGTGGCGGGGGATGTGCTGACTGCGTCAGTGGCCGCGACGCAGTGCGCGTCGTGGTCGCAGTCGTTCAAGTCCGCTGCGATGCGCGTTGGCTGAGTCGAGCAGTGATGGAGTGGTCGGAAATTTTCAGGACAAGAGGAGAATGCTATGACATCGGTCTCTGGTGATGTGGTTGACGTGACGGCGTCGCCGTCGTTGGTGGTCTCGGTGTGGGTGCGTGCACGGTCGGCGCGCCCGCATTCTGATGGTCTGGTGACGGTAGAAAACCATACGGTCGCGGTTGATGGAGGTCGAATCGTCTTCGATAGCCTTCCGGGACCTGCCGCGCAGGTGCTGACGTATGGCGGCGCGCCAAGCGAGGTGGTGCCCCTGGTGGTGCCTGAGGGTGGCCTCGGCGACGCTGGCGGCGTGTGTTGAGGCGGCTCAGGCGCGGATGAGACGACGCGGTCAATGATCGAGGTGCTGGCCGGGCGTGCTGCGGATGCACTGGCTGGGGCCGCCCTGTTCATCTACCTCGGAAAGAAGGAGGAGATCGCCGTAGAGCAGACCCAGGCGCTGTTGACGGCGCAGGGAAGCAGGATTTCGACGCTGAAGGTGCGCACAGATTCGCTGGAGGAACGCCTCAACCGGGTCAACAAGGATCTCAGTGAAGAGCGTCGCCGGTCGACGCGTCTGGCTCGTGCCTTGGAGGCCGCGGTGACGATGCTGCGAGCGCTGCGCACATGGATCGAGGCAGGCCATCAGCCATCTGAGCCGACGGTGGATCTGGCCAGCCTTGAGGAGGCGCTTGCAGAGGCGGCACGCCCGCGTCGGCCCCCGGTGATCGCTAACGTAACACCCCCGCCCACCTGCATCAATGCAGGTGGGCGGGGGTGTTATCGAAGCTCCCCCAACTGGGCTCGAACCAGTGACCTTTCGATTAACAGTCGAACGCTCTGCCAGCTGAGCTATAGGGGATCGCGTTGCTCTCGGCAACGGAGAGTCACTATAGACGTTGGCTCGGAAGGCGGGCAAATCGGCAGGCAGAGACCTTATTTGGGGGCCGTCAGGACCAGCCGTGGCCGGGGGTGAAGCGCATGCGCAGCGCCTCGTTGACGGCGGAGTCGGGGGAGTTGAGGTCGGCCACGCGCATCCAGGACATGTCGACGTGGTCCGGGGTGATCTCCGCCAGCGCGTAGCCGTGCGCGTCAAGATCGACGTGCTGGATGTGTGGGTTCTCGTGGCGCAGCACGGACTCGGCCGCCTGCGAGAGAGCGTTGTCCACGGGCAGCTTGAGGATCTCGTCGACGTTGGGCGCCGAGATCGACGAGCAGATCAGCTCCGCGCCGATCTCGTGGCCGTCGTGGCGCACCGAGTGGGCCCACTCGGAGTGGATGTCGCCGGTGACGAAGAGAATGTTGGGGTCGATGCCGTCGAGCACGTCGAGCAGCCGGTCACGCTCGGCGGAGTAGCCGTCCCACTGGTCGCCGTTGAGCGGCAGGCCGTCGCCGGTGCGGCCCGACAGGAAGTCCGCCACCGAGGAGGTGTCCGGGTTCTGGCGCAGTCCCAGCAGCGTCATCGGGCTGAACATGATGGAGTTGCCCAGCACCAGCCAGCGCGCCTTCGAGTTGCGGGCCTGCTCGGCGACCCAGCCGAACTGCTCGGAGCCCATCATCGTCTCGTTGAGGTTGCCGGAGACCCAGTCGCCGAAGCTCTGCTCCTCGTCGCGGTAGGTGCGCAGATCCATCATCGTCAGGTCCACCAGGTCGCCGAAGGCGAGCTTGCGGTAGAGCTTGCCGCCGACCGAGGGGCTCGTCGCGCGGATCGGCAGCCACTCGTAGTAGGCCTGCATCGCCGCCTGCCGGCGCGCGACCCAGCGGCCCTCGGCGCCCTCGGTGTGGTTCTCCGCACCGTCGCGCCAGGCGTTGTTGGCCACCTCGTGGTCGTCCCAGACGACGACCCACGGGCACGCGCCGTGCGCGGCCTGGAGGTGGGCGTCGGTGCGGTACGTGCCGTAGCGGACGCGGTAGTCGGTCAGGTCGAGGATCTCGTGGGCCGGCTCATGGTTGCGCACCGCACCGCGCTTGCCCACGTACTCGCCGCGCCCGTACTCGTAGATGTAGTCGCCCAGGAAGATGACCAGGTCGATCTCGCCGGCGCGCGCACGGGCGGAGATGTCGCGGTAGGCGCTGAAGAAACCGGACTCCCAGTTCGCGCAGGAGGCGACCACGGCGTTGAGATGCTCGGTCTTCGCACCGGCGGCCGGGGCGGTCCAGGTGCGTCCGACGGGGCTGGTCTTGCCGGCGTGCTCGCCGTCGGCGACGCGGAAGCCGTAGAAGTAGACCGTGTTCGGCTCCAGGCCGGTGGCGTCGACGTGGACGGTGTGGTCGATGGCCGCCGAGGTCTCCGCGGTGCCGCTGGCAACGACGTCGGCGAGCGCCTCGTCGCGGGCGACGGTCCACTCGACGGTGACGGGGTCGCCCACGCCGGAGCCGGGCAGGGCCTCCGGGGTCGGGGTGACGCGCGTCCAGAGGATGACGGCGGAGTCGGTCGGGTCGCCGGAGGCGACACCGTGACCGAACGGGATCTCGACGCCGGGGTTGCTCGTGGGCTCGAGCTTCTGGGATGAACCGAAGAACTCGTCGACGGAGCTGCCGGAGCTTTGGGCGTGGGCGGAGGTGGCCTGGCCGACGACGCCGACACCTGCGGCGACGGCGGAGGCGGACAGGAATTTGCGACGGGAATACTGCGACATGGAGCTCATCGTGAGCCCACCGGGTACACCCCTCAACCGGGGCGGAATAGGTGCAGAGAAAATTCACCGGGATTTCACGGCAGTGTCATTCCGGGCAGGAAACCGAGGTCCGGCCGCCACGTCAGCGACATCCCCGGGTTGACCGGTGAGCCCGGGGCCTCCACGTTGTCGACGCGCAGCCAGGTCATCTCCACGGCGGTCGGCGTGATCTCAGCGAGCGCGTAACCGTGGGAGTCGAGGTCGACGTGGCGCACGTCCGGGTTCGCCGCGCGCAGCCGGGCCTCGGCCGCGCGGGAGAACGGCGAGTGCGCCGGCATGCGTAGCTTGTCGTCCACGTTGGGCGCGGAGATCGACGAGCAGACCAGCTCGGCGCCGATCTCACGGCCCTCGCAGGTGATCGAGTTCGCCCACTCGGAGTGGATGTCCCCGGTCAGGAAGAGCACCGGCGTGTGGTCCTCGGCCAGCTCGCGCAGCAGCCGGTCCCGCTCGGCGGCGTAGCCGTCCCACTGGTCCAGGTTCATCGGCACGCCGGCCGCCGAGCGGGCCCCGAGGAACTCGGCGACCACGGCGGTCGCGTCGTCGCGGCGCACCTCGGCCAATTCGAGCGGGGCGATCATCACCGAGTTGCCCATGACGTTCCAGCGGGTGTGCGAGCGCTCCAGCACCCCGCGCACCCAGTCGAACTGCTCGGCGCCGAGCATCGTGGCCTCCTCGCGGGCGGCCGCGAGCCCCCGGTACCCGGGCGCCTGGTCTCGGTAGGTGCGCAGGTCCATCATCGTCAGCTCGACCAGGTCGCCGAAGGTCAGGCTGCGGTAGAGGTGACCCTCCTGCGAGGGGCTGGTCGCCCGGATCGGCAGCCACTCGAAGTACGCCTGCATGGCGGCGTCGCGCCGCTCGGGCCACGGTCCGTGGGCGCCCTCGTGGTGCGCGTCGGCGCCCTCGCGCCAGGCGTCGTTGGCTAGCTCGTGGTCGTCCCAGACCACCACCCACGGGCAGGCCGCGTGCGCGGCGCGCAGGTCCGGGTCCGTGCGGTAGTGACCGTGCCGGATGCGGTAGGCGGTCAGGTTAGTGAGCTCCTCGGCCGGCTCGTGGTGCCGGGTCACGCCCGTCTTGCCCGGGTAGGCGCCGCGGGCGAATTCGTAGATGTAGTCGCCGAGGAAGACCACCACGTCGATCTCGCCCTCACGCGCCCGCTCGGCCATGTCTCGGTAGGCGCTGAAGAAGCCGGACTCCCAGTTCGCGCACGATGCAACGCCCAGCCGCAACGAGTTGAGCGGGGTGCCGGGGGACGGTGCGGTCCACGTACGTCCCGTGGGGCTGACCGCGCCGGCGAACGTGCCGTCGTCAATGACGAAGCGGTAGTAGTACACGCGCGCCGGGGCCAGGCCGCGCGCGTCGACGTGGACGGTGTGGTCGACGGCGGCCGAGGTGTGCGCGGTCCCGGAGGCGACGACGCGGGTGAAGTCCTCGTCCTCGGAGACCTGCCAGCTGACGGCGACCGGGGCACCGACCCCGGAGCCGGGCAGGGCCTCGACGGACGGGGTGACCCTCGTCCAGAGGATGACCGAGTCCGCCAGCGGGTCGCCCGAGGCGACGCCGTGGGCGAAGGGGAGGTCGGCGGGGATGTCGACCTCGAGCGGGCGGGGGCTCGCACCGCCACGTACGGCGTCGGCCTCGACGGCCATCTTCCCGGCGCCCAGCGCACAGGCGACACCGGTGCCCGCGATCGCCGCCGACTGCAGGAAGCGGCGGCGGGGCAGCGGGCGCGGTGCGTGGCTCACGTCTGCACACCGTCGCCCCGGCCTTCAGGGGCCGCAACCGGGGCGGCGGAAGTTGGGCGAGGATTCACCGGAGTTTCAGGTGCCGGTCGTTTTTAAGGCCGTGGGGCGGCGCCGATATACTGCCCGCGGGGCTATAGCTCAGTCGGTCAGAGCATCAGACTCATAATCTGTCGGTCGCGGGTTCGAGCCCCGCTGGCCCCACCAATTGCGCTTCCGCCCATAACGGGGAAATTGTTTTCCTCTGTGATCTTCGCGTGGCGCGTGTTAACGTTGGGATCGTCTCAGCCGAAGTAGAGGCGTGACCCATGTCCGCTCCAGCCGGCGCCCAGGTGGGCGCGGGGGAGCGGTCACCAGCACGAGACGACGAGGTGGCAGATGCGAAAGACCGTTGACCAGAAGAAGCGCCGTGGCGGCATGCGCCGCGTGCTCGCCGCGACCGCGGCGGGCCTGATGGCGGCCGCCGGGGCCCTGGCGGCCGCGCCGACCGCCTCCGCGGCTCCGAGCGGGGTGGGCTACGTCGCCTTCGGCGACTCCTACTCGGCGAACCCGACCGTCGCCGAGCAGCTCGCCGGCTTCACGCAGCCCGACCGCTGCGGCCAGGGTGCGGACGCCTACCCGGTGCGCCTCGGCAAGAAACTCGGCATGAGCTACGCCAACGCGTCCTGCAACGGCGTGACCATCAACGGCATGGCTGGCCCCGGCCTGGGCTTCACCGCCGACCGTGCCGCCGCCCGCGGCCAGCTCGGCGACAACACCCGGCTGGTCACCATCACCGTCGGCGGCGCCGAGGGCTGGAACTTGGCGATGCCCGACCGCCGCGACTTCGGCGTCATCAACGGCGGCGACTTCCTGAACTACCAGGAGTTCGTCAACCGCATGCGCGGGCCGCTGAACACGATCCGCCACCACGCGCCGAACGCGCGCATCCTCTTCGTCGGTTACCCGGCCGTGGGCAACGACCGCGGCGAGGTCTGCCTGATGAACGCGGACGTCCCGCCGGAGCTGGGCACCCCGAACATCGCCGCGCCTGTGCCGACCAACGCCACCGGCTTCGTCAACAAGCTGGACAACATCGCCCGCGACGCCGCCGGCGAGCTGGGCTACGAGTACGTGGAGACCCGTCGCCCCGGCACCGGCACCTGCGAGCCCTCCGGCAACCGCTGGGTGCACGGTCTGATCGACAACCAGATCCACCAGATGATGTTCCACCCCTCCGCCAACGGCAACGAGGCGATCGCTCAGATCACCGCGGACTACGTCCGCTAGTCACCGACCGGGATCGCCGGTTCTCGCCGCCCGCAGGCTCCCCGAGTCTGCGGGCGGTTTTGCATGCGCGAGTTTGTGTGCGGCGGTTCCGCGCGCGGGAGGGGAGGGCCCTCGGGTCAGGAATCCTCCACCGGAATCATCGCGATGATCGCGTCCGTCAGCGACTCCCGCTGCTCCGGGGTGAGGGAGTAGAGGTGCGCGTGGTCGTGCAGCCACAGCCCCTCGGCGGCCAGCAGCACCAGATACGCCGCGTCGACCTCCGGGGAGGAGCCGACCTCCTCGGGCGCCGGCGACCAGCGCCGGTCCACCTCGCGCCAGACGTTCTCGAAGTCGGGGTGGCTCGCTGCGTCGAGCTGCACCAGCAGATCCGCCCGCGTCGCCGAGCCCGACAGGGAGAGCACCAGCGCGCGCAGCCGCGCGGTGGGGGAGAGGTCCGCCGCGGGGGCGCCCGCGGCGTCGACAAGCTCTCTCTCCCACTCGTCGGCGAGGTGGTGGTGCACGCCGAGCATCAGCTCGTGGCGCGACGGGAAGTGGTAGATCAACCCCGACTTGCTCACCCCGGTGGCCTGGGAGAGCGAGTCGTAGGTGACCGCCTCGAGGCCGTCGGCGTCGATCATCTCGACGGCGGTCTCCAGGATCTGCTCGCGCTTACTCGGCCTCACGGGCCTCGACCTCCTTCGGGTTTCCGGCGAAGCACCAGGCCGTCACGGCGGCCGCGACGAGCGCGATCACCGCGGACAGGCTCAGGACGGTCAGGTACGAGGAATCGTAGGCGGCGGTGGCGGCCTCGGCGAAGACGGGGTGGTCCACGCCGTGGTTGACGTCGTGGGCGACCTCGGCCGGCGCGCGCAGCGCGTAGACCGCCGGCATCAGCGAGCCGAGGATCGACACCGACAGCAGGCTGCCGAACTCGTAGGAGACCGCCTCGACCGAGGAGGCCATGCCCGCCCGGGAGAACGGCGCGGAGCCGACGATGGCCGTCGAGGACACGCTCATGACACTGCCGGAACCGAAGCCGGTCATCGCCAGGCAGCAGGCGAAGACCCACAGCGGCGCGTTGCCCATCGAGAGCACGGAGCCGGTGACACCCGCGACCATCAGCAGGAAGCCGCCGGTGATCAGCGTGCGGAAGCCCACGCGGTGCAGCACCGAGCCGCCGATGACGGACGCCGGGATCGCCGCGACCGCGGCGGTGGCCACCAGCAGGCCCGCGTCCAGCGGGGAGAAGTCCGCCGAGATCTGGAAGCGCTGGGTGGTCAGCAGCTCCGCGCCGGAGAGCGCGAACATCGCGCCCACCGCGGCCACCGCGCCGCCGGAGAACATGCGGTTGCGGAAGATCGAGACCTCCAGCAGCGGCTCACGGCCGGCCGCACGCAGCGCACGCTGACGCACGGCGAAGGCGACGCCGCCGACGAGGGCGCAGACCACCGCGGCGGCGATCAGCCAGCCGGAGCGCGCCGGGTTGGCGGACTCCTTGATCGTCATGACCAGGCCGACCATGGCCACCAGGGCGAAGGCCGAGGAGACGGCGTCCCAGCGCTTCTCCGGGCGCGGCATGTTCGGCGGGCCGATGAGCATCGTCGCCACGATGATCACGATCGCCACGGGCACGTTGATCAGGAAGACCGAGCCCCACCAGAACATCTCGAGCAGCAGCCCGCCGAGGACGGGGCCAGCGGCGGCGCCGACGACGGAGACCGCGCCCCAGATGCCGATGGCGGTGTTGCGCTCGCGGGGGTCCGGGAAGGTCACGCGCACCAGCGCCAGGGTGGCCGGCAGCATCGCGGCCGCGCCCAGGCCCAGCACCGCGCGGGCGGCGATGAGGAACCACGCCGAGGGGGAGAACGCCGCGGCCAGCGAGCCGACCGTGAACAGCGAGATGCCGATGAGGAAGATCAGCCGGTGGCCGATCTTGTCGCCCAGCGTGCCGGTGCCGAGCAACAGCCCGGAGAGCACCAGCGGGTAGGCGTTGATGATCCACAGGCCCTGCAGCTCCGTGGTGTGCAGCTCGTCGCGGAGGACGGGCAGGGCGGTGTAGAGGATCGAGTTGTCGGCGCCGACGAGGAAGAGCCCCAGGCTGATCACGGCGAGGAAGCCCCAGCGCTGGGCCGGGGCCGTCGTCTGGGCGGGCGTGGTGCGCTTCGTGGTCGTCATCGGGGCAGTCGCGTTCTTCGCGTCCGGCGCGGTGTTCATGGTCGTCATTTCCTTCTCCTGAGACTTCACCTTCTGAGTCGAGTTGATGTGTTGACGGCGAGTAACTGTAACAAACGTTCGGTACAGTTTCGACGCCGCCGCTCGCCCGTGAGCGGGGACACGCGCCGCTACGATGGTGACCATGAGCCTGCTGCACCCGTTGGAGAACTGGCCCGTGGACAACCTCGCCGCCGCCGTCACCGACGGCGAGACGGTGCTCGCCGAGACGGGCGACACCGACCGCGTCTTCGAGCTGGCCAGCGTGACCAAGCTGCTGTCCGCCTACGGGGTGCTCATGGCCGTCGAGGAGGGCGTCTTTGAGCTTGACACCCCCTGCGGGCCGGAGGGCTCGACCGTGCGCCACCTGCTGGCCCACGCCTCCGGCGTCGGCTTCCGCGACCCCGAGCCCGAGCGGGCGGTGGGGGAGCGGCGCCTCTACTCCTCGGCCGGCTTCGAGATCCTCGCCGACCGCGTCGGCGAGGAGACGGGCATTGACTTCCCCGACTACCTGGCCGAGGGAGTCTTCGAGCCGCTGGGCATGTCCGCCACCGAGCTGCGCGGCTCGGCCGGCCACGGCGCGGTCTCCACCGTCGCCGACCTCGTCGCCTTCGCTGAGGAGCTCGCCCATCCGAGGCTGCTCGCGCCCGAGACCCTCGAGGAGGCGTTCAGTCCCCAGTTCCCCGAACTCAACGGCATGGTGCCCGGCTACGGCTTCCACAAGCCGTGCCTGTGGGGGCTCGGCTTCGAGATTGCCGACCACAAGTCGCCGCACTGGACCGGCCCGGACATGCCCCGCGAGACCGTCGGGCACTTCGGCATGTCCGGCACCTACCTGTGGGCCGTGCCCGCCGTCGGGCGCTTTGCGGACCTGCCTTGCGCCGGCACAGCGATGGTCGCGCTGACCGACCGCCGCTTCCAGGACTGGGTCAAACCACTGTGGGAGCGCACCAACGAATTTATCTGGCAGGAGCTGCAGCGCCGGCGTTGAGCCACCGGGGCCCCGCGTGTGAGTCGCGCACCGGAGCCCACAGGAGTACACCAGCGTTCATGCGAGTCTCAAGGTGCACTTGAGTAAACGGGGGATCAAGTGCCACTTGACTGTTGCCGCACCACGGGGACGCCCCGGACAATCGGGGCACACAACCGGTACACGAGATCGTTGGGGAAGACGAACCTCGTCTTGCGCCGCACACGCGGCGTTCCACCGGACATGTGAGGGGACATCCCCGTGACAATGATGATGACCGCACCGTCGACGTGCCGGCACCGCCCGGCCGACGCCCCGGTGTCGCTCGTCCACGCCGTGCTACACATCGCGGGCATGCCCGTACGCCTGCGCCGCGACGTCGAGGCGCTCATGGTCAAGCACCTGCCCACCGAAGGATCGTGGGTGGCACCCGGCACCGACCCGCTCGAGGCCGACTGGTGCACCGACTGGCGCCGCGAGGGCGCCGGGTGCACCGGCTGCCGTCAGGTGCTCACCGCGCCCGCCGCTGAGCTGCGCGCCTTCGGCCGCGCCCTGCGCGAGCTGGCCGAGACCGCGTCCTTCGATGCGACGCTGACCCGCGCCCGCTGACGGGCCGCCGTGGCCGGCGGCCAGCTGAATTTAATCGTCCGTCGGGAACGGCTCGTGGAAGGAGCCGTCGCCGAACGGGTCGTCCCAGCGCTCGGCGAGCTCGGCGATCGAGTCGATCATGGCGGTCGGCCGGTAGGGGTAGCGGCCGACCTCGGCGTCGTCGGAGATGCCCGAGCGCACCAGGATCGTGCGCATGCCGGCCTCCAGGCCGGACTTGACGTCGGTGTCCATGCGGTCGCCGATCATCACCGTGCGCTCCGAGTGCGCGCCGATGGTGTTGAGCGCCGAGCGCATCATGATCGGGTTGGGCTTGCCGATGTAGTACGGCTCGCGGCCCGTCGCCGCGGTGATCAGCGCGGCCACGGCGCCGGTGGCCGGCAGCACGCCCTGCGGGGCCGGGCCGGTGACGTCCGGGTTGGTGCAGATGAAGCGCGCGCCGGCACGGATCAGGTTGATCGCGGTGGTGATCGCCTCGAAGGAGTAGGTGCGCGTCTCGCCGAGCACCACGAACTCGGGGTTTACATCGGTGAGGATCCAGCCGGCCTCGTGCACGCCGGTGGTCAGGCCCGCCTCGCCGACGACGTAGGCGGTGCCGCGCTCGGCCTGGCGGCGCAGGAAGTCGGAGGTCGCCGTCGCCGAGGTCCAGATGCGCTCCGGGGGCACGTCCAGGCCCTGGGCCAGCAGGCGCGCGGAGAGGTCGCGCGGGGTCTGGATGGAGTTGTTCGTCAGCACCATGAAGTTGACGTCGTTGTCCACCAGCGCCTTGAGGAACCGGTCGGCGCCGGGGATCATCTCCCCCTCCTTGATCAGCACGCCGTCCATGTCGCTCAGATACGAGATGTGAGATGTCATGTGACCATTGTGCCCCGAACGCCGACGCCGCGCGCACCCGTGGGGCACGCGCGGCGTCGGAAATCACGGACCGGACCCGGCCCGGTCTGCGTTACTTGGCGGGGGCGAGCTTGGCCAGCTCGGAGTTGATCGCGTCGACGGAGGCCTTCGCGTCGCCGAGCAGCATGTCCGTGTTCTCGTGGAAGAACAGCGGGTTCTGCACGCCGGCGTAGCCGGAGCCCATCGAGCGCTTGAACACGATGACCTTCTCCGCGTCCCAGACCTTGAGCACCGGCATGCCCTCGATGGGGGAGCCGGGCTCGTAGGCGACCGGGTTGACCGTGTCGTTGGCGCCGATGACCAGCACCACGTCGACCTCGCCGAAGTCGTCGTTGACCTCGTCCATCTCGTGGACGATCGGGTAGGGCACCTTGGCCTCGGCCAGCAGCACGTTCATGTGGCCCGGCAGGCGGCCGGCGACCGGGTGGATCGCGAAGGTGACGTCCACGCCGGCCTTGCGCAGCGTGTCGGTCAGCTGGGCGACCGGGTACTGCGCCTGGGCGACGGCCATGCCGTAACCCGGGGTGATGACGACCTTCTTGGCCGCCAGCAGCGCCTGCGCGGTCTCGGCCACGGTGGTCTCCGTGTGCGTGCCGTAGTCGTGCTCGGCGGCCGTGGCCGAGCCGGTGCCGAAGCCGCCCAGGATCACGGCGGCGAAGGAGCGGTTCATCGCCTGGCACATGATGTAGGACAGGTAGGCGCCCGAGGAACCCACCAGCGCGCCGGTGATGATCAGCAGCGGGTTGGCCAGCATGAAGCCGGCGGCCGCGGCGGCCCAGCCCGAGTAGGAGTTGAGCATCGAGACCACCACGGGCATGTCGCCGCCGCCGATGGCTGCGACCAGGTGCAGGCCCAGCAGCAGGGCCAGTACGGTCATCACCGCGAGGCTGGCCACCGCGAGCGTCGACTCGCCCTTACCGGCGATGAACAGGCCCATGCCGACGAGGCTGAACACGATGACGGTCAGGTTGAGCAGGTTGCGCCCGGGCAGGGTCAGCGGGGCGCCCTTGATCTTCCCGGAGAGCTTCAGGTAGGCGATGATCGAGCCGGTGAAGGTCACCGCACCGATGAAGATACCCAGGTAGACCTCGCCGAGGTGGAAGGACTCCATCTCCTCGGAGACGTCCTGCGGGTGCAGCCAGGAGTTGAAGCCGATGAGCACGGCGGCCAGGCCCACGAAGGAGTGCAGCAGCGCGATCAGCTGCGGCATGCCGGTCATCTCGACCTTCTTGGCCATCGGCACGCCGATCAGCGCGCCGACGAGCATGGCCACCGCGATGAGCAGCAGCGTGGTCATCGCCGAGCGGTACTCGCCCGGGTTCTCGTGCGACTGCACCAGGGCCTTGGCCACGGTGGCCACCAGCGCGACGGTCATGCCGGTCGCGCCGAGGGTGTTGCCGCGCTGGGCGGTCTCGTTCTTGGACAGGCCCGCCAGCGCCAGGATGAACAGCACGGCGGCGACCAGGTAGGCCAGGGTGGTGATCCGCCCCGTCCAGTCGGACAGCGCGGTGGTGGTCTCGGACGACGTGGCGCCGAGTGCGTAGAGGACGTGGGTCATCTCAGGCCTCCTGCCGGAACATGGCGAGCATGCGGTGGGTCACCGTGAAGCCGCCGAAGATGTTGATGCTGGCGATCACGATCGCGATGAACGCGAGGACCGAGACCGCGAGATTGGCCGAGCCGACCTGGAGCACCGCGCCGACGAGGATGATGCCGGAGACGGCGTTCGTCTCGCTCATCAGCGGGGTGTGCAGGGAGTGGGTCACGGCGGTGATCACGTAGAAGCCGACGACGACGGCCAGCATGAGCACCAGGTAGTCCGCGGAGACCTCCGCCGGGCTGGCCAGGATGAGTGCCACGCCCAGCAGGCCGCCGAGCCAGGCCCACCAGCGGTGCGGCTTGCTTCCCGACGCTTCGTCGGCCGCACCGTCGCCGGCACCTGCGGCGTCGGCGGCCGGGGCGGGCTTCGGGGCGGCGGAGACCTTCACCGGGGGCGCGGGGAAGAGCGTGGTGGCCACCGGGGCGCCGGCGCCGGAGGCGCCGTCGCCGTCGGCCGCGGCGTACGCTGCGACGGCGCCCTGCGCGGCGTCGTCAATCTCTTCCTTGCTCGAGGTCACCTCGGGGCCGCGGGAGGAGGCGGTCAGGGTGATCTGGCGGACGATCTCGTCGCCGAGGTCCAGGGTGGCCTTTCCGTCCTTGTGCGGGGTGATCAGCTTGAACAGGTTGACCACGTTCTGGCCGTAGAGCTGCGAGGCCTGGCCCGGCAGCCGGCCGGCCAGATCCGTGTAGCCGATGACGGTCACGCCACCGTCGGTGACGGTCACCTCGCCGGGCACGGTCAGCTCGCAGTTGCCGCCGTTGGCGGCGGCCATGTCCACGATCACGGAGCCGGGCTTCATCGCCGCGACGTCCGCGGCCGTGAGCAGCACCGGGGACTTGCGGCCCGGGATGTTCGCGGTGGTGATCACGATGTCGGCGGCGGCCGACTGCTCCGCGTAGAGCTTCGCCGCGGCGGCCGCCTGGTCGGCGGTCATCTCCTTGGCGTAGCCGTCCTCGGACTTCTCGGCAGCCGCGGGGATGGCGACGAACTCGGCGCCCATCGACTCGACCTGCTCGGCGACCTCGGGGCGCAGGTCGGTGGCTTTGACCACTGCGCCCATCGAGTTCGCCGTGCCGATGGCGGCCAGGCCCGCGACCCCGGCGCCGATGACGTAGACGGTGGCCGGGTCGACCTTGCCGGCGGCGGTGACCTGGCCGGTGAACAGGCGGCCGAAGTTCGCGGCGGCCTCGATCACGGCGCGGTAGCCCGCGATGTTCGCCATGGAGGAGAGCACGTCCATCGACTGCGCGCGCGAGATGCGCGGCACGGCGTCCATGGCCAGGGCGGTCAGGTCCTCCGCGGCCAGCTGGTCGATGAGCTCGGCGTTGCGGCGCGGGGCCATCCGGGCGATGAGCGTGGCGCCCGGACGCATCCGGGAGCGGTACTCGGCCGGCGGGGTGTCCAGGCACGTGACGATGTCGGCGGACCAGACGTCCTCGCCGGTAAGTCGGGCGCCCGCCGCCTCATAGGCGGCGTCGGTGTAGGCGGCCCGGGAGCCGGCGCCGCGTTCGACGTCGACCTCGAATCCGAGCTTCACCAGCTTTCGCACGGTGTCCGGGGTGGCGGACACCAGCGGCTGATCGGGATCGGGCTCCCGCGGGATTCCGATGCGCATGCGTTCTCCTTGCGTTCGCGTCTTGTCGCTCCGACGCGGCGCTCGATGTCAGACAACCGCGTCTTACCAGGGAGTATATGCCGGTGTCGTGAACGAAAATCGTAGGGGGACGAGGAAGTGAGCGCGCTCACGCAGGCTCGGGGGCCGCTCGCGCGCCACGTGCCCGGTTCGGGGGGGCGGGCAGGGCGCGCGGCAGGGGTGCGTGGCGTACCGCGGGGTGTGGCCGGTGGGTAGTACCACGGGGGTCGGGTTTCGGGGCGGTTCGCGCGGGTGCGGCGGGCGCGGGCGGGCTACTCGGCGGGGGAGCGGTGCTCGGCCAGGTAGTCCAGGCCCTCGCCGACGTTGCCGAAGGCCGCGACCGTCGTGTCCTCCAGGCGCACCCCGAAGGTCTCCTCGGCACGCACGGTAAGCTCGATCAGGCTCAGCGAGTCCACGCCCAGGTCCTCGCGCAGGCGGGACTGTCGGGTGACCTCGCCGGCCTCGACGCCGGCGACGTCCTCGACCAGCGCGGCGAACTCGGCCAGCAGGGGATCCGCGCCCGCGCGCGGGTCGGCCTTGGCCTGCGCCTTCGTCGACTTCTCCGTGCCGCCGGTCGAGGTGGCCGCCGCGCCCTCGGCCTCGGCCGCCGCGTGCTCGTCGGCGTCGAGGGGCACCTCCGTGTTGAACTTCGCGGCCAGCTGCGCCGCCAGATCTCCCATCGCGGTGCGTCCTCCTCGGTCTGTGTCGGGTTGTCCCGGTAGTTCCCGGTAGGTCCCGGGATGTTCCGGGCGGGATCCGCCCGGGCGCGGGGTCTCCCGCGCGTCGCATCCCACTGTACGGGGCGCGGGCGGGTGGGAGGCGCGGGGCGCGGGCGGGTCCGGTCGGGTTGGGGCCGGGTCCGGTCGGGTTGGGGCGGGTTCGGTCAGCTGCGCCGACAAAATGTGGACCAAGTTCGCCGCGCCTCCGCGTTTCCCCAGGGCAGATCCGGCCGGGCGGAAACCTGGTCCACATTTTGCCGGCTGCGGGCCACGGCGGCTGCGCAGGTAGGATCTCCGGTGATGCAACTGCTAGACAAGACGATCGCGCTGACCCGCTCCTGGGCGCTGCGCCTGACCCCCGGCGGGCGGCGCCGCATCGCCCTCGAACAGGGCGCGCTGCACTCCAAAGACCGCCGCCCGGGCCTCACCGAAGTCACCGACTCCGGCTTCGCCGCCTCCTCCGACGGGATCATGGTGCGCTGGGAGACCACCGGGCCCGCCGCCGACGAGCCGGCGCGCGCCACCGTGCTCTTCCTGCACGGCTTCACCCTGGCCGGCGACTCCTTCTACCTGCAGGCCGAGCACCTGCGCGACAGCCACCCGGACGTGCGCTGCGTGTGCCCGGACATGCGCGGTCACGGCCGCACCGGCCCCACCGACCCCGACCTGTGCACCGTCGACGGGCTCGCCGAGGATGCCCTGGCGGCGCTCACCGACGCCGACCACACCGACGCCCCGCTGATCCTGGTCGGCCACTCGCTCGGCGGGCTGGCCGTGTTCAACTTCCTGCGCCGCGCGCCCGAGGAGATCCGCCGCCGCGTCGCCGGCGTGGTGGTCGTGGCCACCTCCATCGAGGCGCTCTCGGACCAGGGCGTGCCGCAGCTCCTGGCCTCGCCGGCCGCCGACGCGGTCTACGAGGCCGTCGAGGCCAGCCCGAAGGAGGCCGAGTGGCTGCGCGAGGAGGTCACCAAGATGATCGCCCCGGGCCTGGCCGTGGGCGTCTTCCGCCGGCCGACGAACTACGAGCTCATCGAGTTCCACGCCGCGATGATCCACGAGACCCCGCTGGAGACCTTCGTCGGCTTCTTCGACTCCCTGCAGAGCCACGACGAGCTCGAGGCCGGCCCGGCGCTGGCCGGCGTTCCCGGATTCGTGATCACCGGCACCGGCGACGTGGTCACCCCGGGCGAGCAGGCCGACCGCATCCAGGAGGTCTGGCCCGAAGCCAAGCGCATCGACGCCTTCGGCTCCGGGCACATGATCATCCTCGAGGCGCCGGCCGTGGTGAACAAGGCGCTCGACGTGCTCATCGACGCCCTGCCGGAGGAGCAGGCGCAGCCGGAGAAACAGGGGGAGTAGCCCGGGCCGTCGGCTAGCGCCCGTCCGGCGCCGCGCCTGCACCGACCCCACGCAGCAGAAAGCCCCGCCGGGAACCGGCGGGGCTTACCTTTCCGGGCCCGGGACCTGGGACCTGGGGCCCAGGACCAAGGTCACTGGAACCTAGGCCTGGGTCGGATCGTCCAGGTGGAACTTCTCGGCGGCGTCGGCGGCCACGTGCACGTCGATCTCGCCCGCACGGGCCAGGCCGGCGAGCACGGCGACGACCACGCTGGGCGCGTCGGTGTTGAAGAAGCGGCGCGCGGCCGGGCGGGTGTCGGAGAATCCGAAGCCGTCGGTGCCCAGCACCGTGTAGTCGCCGGGCACGAAGGCGCGGATCTGCTCCTGCAGGTCTGTGGCGAAGTCGGAGACCGCCACGTAGGGGCCGGCGGCCTTCTTCAGCTGGCTGGTGGCGAAGGGCTCCGGGGCCTTCTCCGCCGGGTGCTGCAGGGCGTGCTTGTTGATGCGCGCGCCCTCGCGGGCCAGCTCGACCCAGGAGGTCACCGAGAAGATGTTGGCGCGCACCGAGTACTCGGCGGCCAGGATCCTCTGCGCCTCCAGGGCGGCCTGCATGCCGATGCCGGAGGCCAGGATGGAGGCCTCGTGCTCGGCGCCGTCCGCGCCCTCGATCTCGGAGCCGTCCGAGTAGCGGTAGATGCCGCGGTGCAGGCCCTCGACGTCGAGGTCCTCCGGCTCGGCCGGCTGGTGGGTCGGCTCGTTGTAGATCGTCAGGTAGTAGATGACGCTCTCGCCGCCGTCCGGGCCGTACATGCGGTCGATGCCGCGGTGGACCAGGTGGGCGATCTCGAAGGCGAAGGCCGGGTCGTAGGAGACCACGGCCGGGTTGGTCGAGGCCAGGATCTGCGAGTGGCCGTCCATGTGCTGCAGGCCCTCGCCGGTCAGCGTGGTGCGCCCGGCGGTCGCGCCCAGCAGGAAGCCGCGGGCCATCTGGTCGCCGGCCGCCCAGATCGAGTCACCGGTGCGCTGGAACCCGAACATCGAGTAGAAGACGTAGATCGGGATCATCGCCAGCCCCTCGGTGGCGTAGCTGGTGCCCGCGGCGATGAAGCTGGCCACGGAGCCAGCCTCGCTGATGCCCTCGTGCAGGATCTGGCCGTCGGTGGCCTCGCGGTAGGACAGCATCAGGTCGTGGTCGACCGGCACGTAGTTCTGGCCGTGCGGGTTGTAGATCTTCAGCGTCGGGAACCAGGAGTCCATGCCGAAGGTGCGCGCCTCGTCCGGGATGATCGGCACCAGGCGCTCCTTGAGCTTCTTGTCGCGCATCAGGTCCTTGAAGGTGCGCACGGTGGCCATGGTGGTGGCCACCTCCTGCTTGCCGGAGCCCTTGCGCGCGCTCTTGAGCTTGTCCAGCGGCGGGACCTCGAGCGGCTCGTAGTCGGTGCGGCGCTCGGGCAGGTAGCCGCCGAGCTCCTTGCGGCGCTCCTTCATGTAGCGGATGACCTCGTCGTCCTCGCCGGGGTGGAAGTACGGCGGCAGGGTCGGGTCCTTCTCCAGGTCCGCGTCGGAGATCGGGATGTCCTGCTTGTCGCGGAAGAGCTTGAGGTCGTCGAGGGTCAGCTTCTTCATCTGGTGGGTCGCGTTGCGGCCCTCGAAGTTGTGGCCCAGGCCGTAGCCCTTGATGGTGTGGGCGAGGATGACCGTCGGGCGGTCCTTGGTCTCCATGGCGCGCTTGTAGGCGGCGTAGATCTTGCGGTAGTCGTGGCCGCCGCGGCGCAGCGCCCAGATCTCCTCGTCGGTCATGTCCTCGACCAGCTTGAGGGTGCGCGGGTCGCGGCCGAAGAAGTGCTCGCGCACGTAGGCGCCATCGTTGGCCTTGAAGGTCTGGTAGTCGCCGTCCGGGGTGGAGTTCATGATCTCCACCAGGGCGCCGTCCTTGTCCTTGTCCAGCAGCTCGTCCCACTCCCGGCCCCAGATCACCTTGATCACGGACCAGCCGGCGCCGCGGAAGAAGCTCTCCAGCTCCTGGATGATCTGGGTGTTGCCGCGCACCGGGCCGTCGAGGCGCTGCAGGTTGCAGTTGACCACGAAGGTCAGGTTGTCCAGGTTGTTCAGGGCGGCCTGGTGGATCGCGCCGCGCGACTCGGGCTCGTCCATCTCGCCGTCGCCGAGGAAGGCCCACACGTGCTGCTGCGAGGTGTCCTTCAGGCCGCGGTTGTGCAGGTAGCGGTTGAAGCGCGCCTGGTAGATGGCGTCCAGCGGGCCCAGGCCCATGGACACGGTGGGGAACTCCCAGAAGCCCGGCATGCCGTGTGGGTGCGGGTAGCTGGGCAGCCCGCCCTGGGGTCGGGAGACCTCCTGGCGGAAGCCGTCGAGGTCGTCCTCGGTCAGGCGGCCCTCGAGGAAGGCGCGGGCGTACATGCCCGGCGAGGCGTGGCCCTGGAAGAAGATCTGGTCGCCGCCGCCCGGGTGGTCCTTGCCGCGGAAGAAGTGGTTGAAGCCGACCTCGTAGAGCGGCGCGGCGCCGGCGTAGGTGGAGATGTGGCCGCCGACCCCGATCTCGGGGCGCTGGGCGCGGTGCACCATGATCGCGGCGTTCCAGCGGATCCAGCGGCGGTAGCGCTTCTCCACCTCCTCGTCGCCGGGGAACTCGGGCTCGGAGGAGGTGGGGATGGTGTTGACGAAGTCGGTCGACAGCATCGGCGGCAGCGGCACGCGCTTGGCCGAGGCCCGCTCGAGCAGGCGCAGCATCAGGAAGCGCGCGCGTTCGGGGGTGGCGTGCTCGAGCAGGCCGTCGAGCGAGTCCATCCACTCGCGGGTCTCCTCCGGGTCGGAGTCGCTGAGGTAGGAGGCGACGCCGTCGCGGATGATGGCGAAGTTCGTGTCGTCGGCGCGGGAGCCGCCGAGGGGGCTGTCGGCCATGGGTTTTCCTCTTTCGGGTTGGTACAACCTATTCGCCCCGAGCCTAGCGATTCCTCGTGCGCGGGCGCGGGCGCGAGCTCCGGGGGTGGCGCGGGTGGGGCGCACCGGGCGTGTGGTGTTGCGGACTCTGCCGAGCCGGGGTTCAGCCTGTATCCTGCGAGAAAAGACATTCCGCCCGCGCCCGGCACGTCCGCGGTGTGGGCTCAACCACAAAGGAAGGATCTTCAACGGTGGCCGACGAGTACGCCCGCCAGCTCGACATCACCCGCGGGCAGGTCGTGCAGGAGGTGGGCTGGGACGAGGACTGCGACAGCTCCATCTCAGAGTCGATCGAGCACGTGCTGGGGGAGAACCTGCTCGAGGACGACACCGACGAGATCTGCGACGTGGTCCTGATGTGGTTCCGCGACGAGGACGGCGACCTGGTCGACGGCCTGGTCGACGCCGTGCGGCCCCTCGACGAGTCCGGCCGTGTCTGGCTGATGACCCCGGCCACCGGGCGCCCCGGCGCGATCGAGACCGGCGTGATCGCCGAGTCCGCGCAGCTGGCTGGCCTGGTCCAGACCGCCTCGGAGCGCCTCGGCGACTGGCAGGGCTCCTGCCTCGTCCAGCGCGGCTCGACCCGCAAGTAGAGCGGGAAAGGCCCGTGTTAATCTCGACGGGTCCTTTCAGGCGCCCCTAGCTCAGTTGGGAGAGCACTCGGTTTACACCCGAGCGGTCGGCGGTTCGAGTCCGTCGGGGCGCACCATGTGAACGCCTAGAACCGTTCCTCGTCGCGGCGGGCGAACTTCGCGTAGTCGTCGTGGCGCGCCCCGCCGTAGCGGTCCGCCACGCTGCGCGAGTGCTCGTGCGTCTTCGCGTCGGCCGGCGGCTCCGAGAGATCGTCGTCGTCCCAGAGCATGTCGTTGAACCGCGCGCGTGCCCCGCGCCGCGTCCGCTTGCCGACGTCGCGCCCCTCGTCGTCGCCGCTCCCCGCACCGTCGGCGTCGGGGCCTGCGCCTGCGGCGCCGGCCATTTCGGACTCCTCGTCGTCGACGCGGCGGCGCTCCTTGAGCTCGGCCCAGATGAAGTAGCCGAGGCCGGCCGGGGCCATGATGCCGAAGGCGATCCACTGCAGGCCGTAGGACAGGTGCGAGCCGCGGTCCAGCTTCGGGATCGGCATCGGGTTGAGCACGCCGGGCTGGTCCTCGTCGGAGAGCTGCACGAAGTCTTGCCCCAGCTCCACGCCGGTGGCCTGCGAGATCTGGCCGGTGTCGATGCCGTAGACCTGCAGGTGGCCCTCCCCCTCCATCGGCTCGCGGTCCGGGGTGGACTCGTTGCGCCGGGCCACCGCGGTGACGGTCACCTCGCCGTCGGGGGCCGCGTCGAAGTCGGGGACCTCCGCGCCGCGGGCCTGCTGCCAGCCGCGGTTGACCAGCACGAGGCGGCCGTCGTCCATCTTCAACGGGGTGAGCACCTGCACGGAGGGGGTGCCCTCGACCGGGCGCATGCGCAGCACGGTCTCGGCCTCAGGCACGTAGTGCCCGGTCACCGTCACACGGCGCCATTCGTCGTCTTCGGCGACGGCGCCGCGGGCGTCGAAAATCTCGTCGTAGGACACCGGGTCGGTGTGGAAGGCGGTCTCGATGCGCTCGTTGCGCTCACCGATCGCCTCGTTCTTGCCCAGCTGCCAGGGCGCCAGGAAGGTGAAGGCGAAGTAGGAGAAGGCGATGATGAGCACGACGGCCAGGAACCACCCGGGCTTGAGGAAGGCCGAGAGGGCGGAGCCGCGGCGGCGTCCCCGCGGCGTCGTTCGGTCACTCGTCGTGCTGCTCACGGTCCCCGAGCCTACCCGGGGCGGGCGCGCGCTCCGACTCCGAGGCTGCTCAGTTGCCGAGGCGGGCGCGGGCCCAGTCGAGGATGCCGGGCACGGCCGCGGTGATCTCCTCGTAGGTGACGGAAAAGCCCTCGGGCCCGCCGTAGTAGGGGTCGTCGACGGACGCGTTCTCCTCGGCGGCGGGGTCGAAGGAGCGCAGCAGGCGGATCTTGTCGGGCTCCGCGCCGCGGGCCTTGAGCTCGGCGCGGTGGTTGGCGGCCAGGGCGACGATGAGGTCGGCCTCGGCGTCCGCGGGGCCGAACTGGTGGGCGCGGAAGTCCCCGGAGTCGTGGCCGTGGGCGGCAAGCTCGGCGCGGGCGCGGTCGTCTGCGTGCTGGCCGACGTGCCAGCCGCCGATGCCGCAGGAGTCGACGCGCACCTGGTCGGCCAGCCCGGCCTCGGCGAGCGCGTCGCGGGTGATGATCTCCGCCATGGGGGAGCGGCAGATGTTGCCGGTGCACACGAAGGAGATGTGCAGGGGCTTGTCAGCGGGTGCGGTCATGGACGATCCTCTCCAGTTCAGCGGGGTCGGCGGCGACGGCGATCGCGTGGGCGCGCTCGGCGTCGGTGCCGTAGCCCCAGGCCACGGCCACCGAGTCGATGCCGAAGGCCCGCGCGCCGTCGAAGTCGTGGATGCGGTCGCCGATCATCAGCGCCGGCGGTTTCGGGCCCTTCAGCCCCAGGTTGGTGAGCGTGTGCTCGAGCACCGCGGTCTTGGTGCGCCGCGGGCCGTCCTCCTGGGCGGCGCCGAGGAAGTCGATGTAGTCGAGCAGACCGAAGTGCTCGAGGGTGATGCGGGCGAAGTGTTCGCCCTTGGAGGTCGCGGTGGCCAGCACCAGGCCCTCGTCGTGCCAGCCGGCCAGCAGCTCCGCCACCCCGGGGAAGGGGCTGGCCTGAAGCCACCCGCCGCCGGCGGCGTAGTCGAGGTAGGCCTTCAGCCCCGCGGGCACCTGCTCGGCGGGCACCCCGGCGGCGGTGAGTGTCTCCTCCATCGGGGGACCGGCGATGCCGGCGAGGAAGGCCTCGTCCGGGTGCGGGTGGCCCAGGGTGTCCAGGGCGTGCAGCAGACCGGCGCGCACCCCGGGGAAGGTGTCGACCAGGGTGCCGTCGAGGTCCAGCAGCAGATGGCTCACGCGTCTCACGGGAGTCCAGCATGGCAGAAACCCCGCGGCGGCGTCGTGCGGGGCGGTCGCGGGGCACCGCTAGACTGGCCACGGAATCCGGAGGGCCGCCCCGTGAGACCGGGGCGGCCGAGGACACAGACAGGGAGGACGCAGACCATGGCGACCACGGCAACCGTCGAGACGATCCGCTCGGTCCTCGACACGGCCTACCCGCCCCGGCTCGCCGAGAGCTGGGACCGGGTCGGCCTGATCTGCGGCGACCCCGAGGCGAAGGTGGACAAGGTCGCCTTCGCCCTCGAGTGCACCCAGCAGGTCGCCGAGCGCGCGGTGGAAATCGGCGCGGACATGCTGGTGGTCCACCACCCGCTGCTGCTGCGCGGGACGAGCACCGTCGCAGCCGACACCCCGAAGGGCAAGGTGCTGCACACCCTGATCCGCGGCGGGGTCGCGCTGTTTGCGGCCCACACCAACGCCGACGCCGCCCGCCCCGGCGTCAACGACCGCCTCGCCGAGCTGCTCGGGGTCCACCCGGGCGCGCCGATCGTCGCGGCCGAGGACGCCGGCGGCGCCGCGCTGCTGGACCACTGGGGCGTGCACGTGCCGCCGGCCGACCTGAAGAAGGTCACCGACGCGCTCTTCGCCGCCGGCGCCGGCGAGATCGGAGACTACTCCCACTGCGCCTTCGCTTACGAGGGCACCGGACAGTTCCGCCCGGACGAGGGCGCCGACCCCACCGAGGGCGAAGTCGGCGAGCTCTACTCCGCCACCGAGACCCGCGTGGTCTTCACCGCCCCGCGGGCGCGCCGGCGCCAGCTGATCACCGCGCTGCGCGCCGCGCACCCCTACGAGGAGCCGGCCTTCGACATCGTGGAGATGGCCCCCACCGGCGACCCGGAGACCCTGCCCGGCCTGGGGCGCGTCGGCGAGCTCGACCGGCCGATGCCGCTGAAGGAGTTCGTCCAGCGCGTGGCCGACCGCCTGCCCGAGACCGTCGGGGGCGTGCGCGCCGCCGGCGACCCCGAGCGGATCGTGCGCCGGGTGGCCGTCTCTTCCGGCGCCGGCGACAGCTTCCTCGACGCCGTGCGCGGGCTCGACGTGGACGTCTACGTCACCTCCGACCTGCGCCACCACCCCGTCGACGAGTACCTGCGCGCCGCGGGACCGGCCGTGGTGGACACCGCCCACTGGGCCAGCGAGTTCCCCTGGACGGGCCAGGCCGCGGAGCTGATCGCCGGGCGCACCGGGGTGGACACCGAGATCATCGGTCTGCGCACCGACCCCTGGACCCTGTCGGCGCACCCGGCCGGCAAGTGACCGGAGTAATCCCGAGTAACCGAGAAACCCACAACCCGCAGAAAAGGACCACACTGACCGTGAAACTCGACCCCGCCGCCCAGCAGCGTCTGCTCCAGCTGGCCGATCTCGAGCGCCGCATCGCCGCCGGCGGCGACGCCCCGCAGCAGACCGAGGAGGACAAGGAGCTGGCCAAGCTCACCGAGCGCCGCAAGCGCGCCCAGCGCTCCGTCGCCTCGGCCAAGCTGGCCGTCACCGACATGGAGGCGGAGATCCTGCGCATCCAGGAGGACGAGCGTCGCCTGCGCGCCCGGGAGCGTGACGACAAGCGTCAGCTGACCGCCGAGACCGACAAGGAGAAGCGCCGCGACCTCGAGCACGACCGGTACGCGGCCAAGTCGCGCATCGCGGACCTGATGAGCGAGCTCATGGAGTGCCACAACGAGGTCCACGCCCTGCGCGGCAACTACGACCGCCAGGTCCAGGACCTCGAAGAACTGGACAAGAAGGTCGCCGAGGCCGAGGTCGCCGCCGGTGCGGCGCCTGTCCCGGAGGACCCCGCGGCCCGCGTCGACGAGCTGCGCGCGGACCTCGACGCCGAGGTGCTGGCCGCCTACGACTCGCGGCGCGCCGAGAACAACGTCGGGGTGGCCCGCTTCAACGGCCGCTCCTGCTCCGGCTGCTACATGGTGCTGCCGGCCGCCGACCGCTCGCGCATCGCCGCGGCCCCGGCCGATGAGCTTCCCGAGTGCCCCAACTGCGGCACCTACCTCGTGCGGGGCGTCGCCTGATGGCGGCGGACCTGCTGCGGGTCCAGGCCGACGGCGGCTCCCGGGGCAACCCCGGGGTGGCCGGCTGCGGCTCGATCGTCTCCGACCCCGCCACCGGCGAGGTGCTGCGCCGCATCGCCTGGGTGGTGGGCACGAAGGCCAGCAACAACGTCGCCGAGTACCAGGGCCTGATCAACGGGCTGACCGCCGCCGCCGAGCTGGGCGCGCGTGCCGTCGAAGTGCGCATGGACTCCAAGCTCGTCGTCGAGCAGATGTCCGGGCGCTGGAAGATCAAGCACCCCGGCATGAAGAAGCTGGCCATGGAGGCGAATCGCATCGCCGCCGGCTTCGACTCGGTCAGCTACACCTGGGTGCCGCGCAAGGAGAACGCCGAGGCCGACGAGCTGGCCAACAAGGCCATGGACGCCGCCAAGGCCGGCCACCCCGTCGGCGAGATCGCCGCCGAGTCCACCGGTGCCGGCTCCACGGGCACCGAGTCCGAGGCGGGGGAGAAGCCCGCCAAGTCCGCGCCCGCCGCGAGCGGGCCCGAGCGGTGGCGCGCGCCGGGCGGGACGACCACCCGGCTGATCCTGCTGCGCCACGGCCAGACCGCCTACTCGGCGGCCGGCTACTACTCCGGGCACGCCAACCCGGCCCTGACCGAGACCGGCCGTGACCAGGCCGCCGCGGCCGCCGCGCTCATCCGCGCCCGCGGCGGCATCGACGCCATCGTCTGCTCGCCGCTGAAGCGGGCACGGGAGACCGCGCAGTTCTGCGCCGACGCCCTCTCGCTCGCGGTGGACGTCGACGAGGGCCTCATCGAGGTCGACTTCGGCGACTTCGAGGGGCTCACCTACACCCAGGCCCACGAGCGCGCGGGCGAGGCCCACACCGACTGGCTGGCCGACCCCACGATCGCCCCGCCCAACGGCGAGTCGCTCGCCGACCTGCACAAGCGCGTCTCGCGCTGGCTCGACGGCGTGCTCGAGAAGTACGCCGGCAAGACCGTGCTCGCGGTCTCGCACGTCAACCCGATCAAGTCCGTGCTGGCCAACGCGCTCGGCGGCGACGCGCACACCTTCGGCAACGTCTTCCTGGACCTCGCAGGCGTCTCCGTGGTCGAGTTCACCGACGGCGCCGGGACGGTGCGCGCCGTCAACGTCACCGGCGGCCTGCCGCGCTGAGTGGCGCGCGGCGTCGGCAATTGACGACGCCGCGCGGCAGCGACGTCCCGCGCACCCGCCCCCCGGGTGCGGCGCGACGTCGGAAATTGAGAAAGAAGTGGGGCGAATGAGCCGGCCGGTAAGCCGGATTCTGTCGTCCCCCACCTTTCGGCGGGGGCCGCGGGAACCATCCATCTGGGTCGACCGTCGCCGGCCGCCTCAAGCAGCTACCTGCGGACTCGGGCGAGCAGCCCTCGAACGTCCGCTCCCGGCCCGCCCGGAGGTGGGACCTCGGTGCCTTGCTCCCGGTGGGGTTTACCTGGCCGGGCCAGTCACCTGACCCGCCGGTGCGCTCTTACCGCACCCTTTCACCCTTACCGCGCCGGCGAACCGGCGCGGCGGTCTGCTCTCTGTTGCACTGTGCCCTCGGGTCGCCCCGGGTTGCCGTTAGCAACCACCGTGCTCTGCGGAGTCCGGACTTTCCTCGACGTGTGCGCCTGACCGGTTGAACCGGCCGGTTCGCTGCGCCGCGGCTCCCGTGGGCCGACTCATTCGCGGTGAACCAGAGTACCCCCGCACCCGGCCGCGGACAGCATCCGGGGTTTCGGGGCGGGGCGGCACAGGTGAGGCGGCCCTTCCCGCGAAGGGTTTGCGCTCATTGTGCAAACCCTCCCATCGGCTGCACGGGGCAGTCGCGCGGGAGGGGGAACCGGGTAACCGACTTTCCCGAGAAGGACACATATGTCGAAATTCCTCTACAAGGTGGGCCGCACGGCCTACCGGATGAAATGGCCGTTTCTGGCCGTGTGGCTGATACTCCTGGTCGCCGTCGGCGGCCTGGCCGGAGCATTCGCCAAGGCACCGTCGACGAACTTCAACATCCCGGGGCTCGAGGCCGTCGAGACCCAGGAGAAGATGCAGGAGTACTTCCCCGAGGCCGGCGACGCGATCGGCGAGCCCAGCGGCTCGGTCGTGGTCAAGGCCGAGGACGGCACGCTCGCCGACCCCGGGAACGCCCAAGCCGTCGACGCGCTGATCGAGGACCTGCGCGGGACCGGTGCGCTCGAGGAGACCGGGGAGCAGCCTCTGGTCAGCCCGGTCATGGCCGCCGCCGGCATGCGCCAGCAGATGACGCAGCAGCTGGCCGCCCAGGGCGTGCCGGAGGACAAGATCGAGAAGGACATCGCAGCGGTCAGCCCGCTGAGCGGGGACAAGACCACCGGCACAATCCAGGTCACCTTCGACGCCGAGACCGCGATGGACATTCCCGAGGGTGACCTCGACGCCGTGACCGGGGTGCTCGATGAGCATGACGGGCAGGACGGCCTCGAGGTCTCCTACAACGGCAACGCCTTCAACGGCGCCGACGAGATCGGCATGACCTCCGAGCTGATCGGCCTGGCCGTCGCCGCCGTGGTCCTCCTGGTCACCTTCGGCTCCATGGTCGCCGCCGGTATGCCGCTGATCACCGCCGTGGTCGGCGTGGCCCTCGGCGTGCTGGGCGTGCGCCTGTGCACCGTCTTCTCCGACGACATCAACCAGATGACTCCGGTGCTGGCCTCCATGATCGGCCTGGCCGTCGGCATCGACTACGCGCTGTTCATCACCTCGCGCTTCCGCAACGAGCTCATCGCGGCGGCCGGCGCCTACGACACCGACCCCAAGGGCGTGGCCGAGCTGCTGCGCGGGCTCAGCCGTGAGCAGCGCGCGCACACGATGGGCGTGGCCACGGGCACCGCCGGCACCTCCGTGGTCTTCGCCGGCACCACCGTGCTCATCGCCCTGGGGGCGCTGTCCATCATCAACATCCCGTTCCTGACGTGGATGGCCCTGTCCGCCGCGGTGACGGTGGCCATCGCCGTGCTCGTCGCCGTGACCTTCCTGCCCGCCCTGCTGGGGCTGCTGGGCACCCGCGCCTTCGCCGGCCGCGTGCCCGGGCCCAAGGTCCCGGACCCCGAGGACGAGAAGCCGACCATGGGCCTGCTGTGGGTGCGCAAGGTCCGCGCCCACCCGTGGCTGGTCCTCGGTGCGGGCGTGATCGTGCTCGGCCTGCTGGCCATCCCGGCGGCCAACATGCGCCTGGCGATGCCCACCGACGGCTCGGCGACGCTGGGCTCGCCGCAGCGCACCGCCTACGAGACGACCGCCGAGGCCTTCGGCGACGGGCGCAACGCCCCGATGATCGCGCTGATCGAGGCTCCCGAGGACGCCGACGCTGCGGAGGCCGCCGCGGGCGCCGACCCGCAGCAGGCCGCGCAGATGGCCGCCCAGAAGAACATGGCCGTCTACGGCCAGGCCGTCGAGGACTTCTCCGCCATCGACGGCGTGGAGAACGCCCAGATCGTCGGCGTCTCCGAGGCCGGCGACGCCGCCCAGGTGCTGATCACCCCGACCGGCGGGGCCACCGACGCGGTGACCTCGCAGACGCTGGTGGACCTGCGCGCCCACGAAACGGACTTCCACGAGGAGACCGGCGCCAGCTACGGCGTCACCGGCGCCACCCCGATCTTCGACGACATGTCCGAGCGTCTGGCCGACGTGCTCCTGCCGTACATCGCCATCGTGCTGGTGCTCGCCTTCCTGGTGCTCATGCTCGTCTTCCGCTCGATCTGGGTGCCGCTGATCGCCGCGCTCGGCTTCGGGCTGTCGGTGGCCGCGACCTTCGGCGTGACCGTGGCCCTCTTCCAGGAGGGCTGGGGCGGCATCGTCGAGGACCCGCAGCCGCTGCTGAGCTTCCTGCCGATCATGCTCATCGGACTGGTCTTCGGCCTGGCCATGGACTACGAGGTCTTCCTGGTCACCCGCATGCGCGAGGGCTACCACCACGGCAAGACCGCCGGTAACGCCACCGCCAACGGATTCAAGCACGGCGCCCGCGTGGTCACGGCGGCCGCGCTGATCATGACCAGCGTCTTCGCGGCCTTCGCCCTGCAGGACATGCCCTTCATCAAGACCATGGGCTTCGCCCTGGCGGCGGCCATCGTCTTCGACGCCTTCGTGGTGCGCATGATGATCATCCCGGCCACGATGTTCCTGCTCGGCGACCAGGCCTGGTGGCTGCCGAAGTGGATCGACCGCATCCTGCCCAACGTCGACATCGAGGGCGAGGGACTCAAGGACCTCGAGGCCCCGGCCGCGGCGTCCGAGGGCGCCGAGGAGTCCGGCGGGGCCGGCGGGGTCGGCGGCGGCAGCACCGCGGTCTCCGCGGGTGCCGGGTCGCACTGATGTAGTTCCGGGCAGCGTAGAATCGAGGGCCACGAAAAGGCCCGGTGGCGGACCGGAGGAGGAGAACCGGCATGGCCGGACTGTGGGACACCAAGAAGGCCGCGACGCGCGCCGCGATCATCGACTCGGCCGCGCGCATCCTGTTCGAGCGCGGCACCGAGGCACTGACCGTCGCGGCGATCGCTGAGGAAGCGGGCGTCTCACCGCGCACCTTCCACAACTACTTCTCCTCCCGGGAGGACGCGCTGCTCGAGTACGTCGTCGGCCAGGTCACCCTGCTCATCGACGAGCTGCGCGCCGCGCCCAAGGACCAGCCGCTGCTGGCGGCCCTGGAGGAAGCGACCGTGTGCGGCCTGACCGCCCGCGAGGGCGCGCCCGGGCCGCTGTCCGTGATCGTGCGCGTCAGCGACGTGCTCAACTTCGCCCTGCCGGCGGACGCGCGCGTGCGCGTGCGCGAGGAGTTCGAGCAGCCGCTGCTGGCACTCGTCGCCGAGCGCGACCCGGACCTGCCGGAGCTCGAGGCCCGCGTGTTCATCGGGGCCGCCGGTGCCGCCGCCGGCGCGGCCGCCCACACCTACACCGAGCTGGTCGACGCCGGAAAGCCCGCGGACCCGGAGGTGCTGGTGCGCCGCGCCTTCGCCGCGCTGGGCTCGGTCTCGGTGTAGGAGGGCCCGGTCCGGAAACGTCGGCGCCCGGTGCTGCTCCACGTGGAGCAGCACCGGGCGCTTTCGTCTGTGTGGGGGCGGCTGGGCCTGTGGGCGGGCCGGTCGGCTGGTGCGGCTGCCTACTTTCCGGCGGCCTGCTCTCCGGCGGCCTCGCCCTCGAGCGCGGCCGGCGAGCCCGAGCCCAGCTCGACGACGAGCGGGGAGCCCGCGGCGGCCTCAGTCAGCTTCGCAGTGAAGTCCTTGACGCTCAGCGCCGCGTCGCCCTCGGCGGGCAGCACCGCCAGGGCGGCCTCGTCCGTGGCCAGGCAGCAGGCGCGCGCCACCCGTGCCCCGGCCGAGCGGGCGGCCGCCGAGACCTTCCCCGGATCCGGGGCGGCCGAGTAGCGCGAGGCCTGGTCCAGGTCGGACTCGGCGAGCAGCTCCAGGGCGTCGTCGACGTGGCGGGAGCGCAGCGCCGCGCCCAGGCGCAGCGCGCGGGCGGTCTCGCGCTCCCAGAAGCCCAGCCACTCGCGGACCTCGTCGGTCTCCGGCGTGCCCTCGGCGCCGTGCACCTCGTGGACGGCGTCGAGCCAGTCGGCGGTGCGCGCGTTCGCGTCCGGCAGCCTGCGCAGCGAGTCGGTGCCGAAGGCGTGCGTGGCGTGGTCGAGGAAGCGGCGACGTGCGCGCACCACGGGCACGCCCTTGTCGCGGCGGACGGGCGCGCCGGCGTGGTCGGCGACGACGACCGCGGTCAGCCCGCGGCCGAAGGGGGAGACCACCGGAGCGGCCGAGCCGTCCGAGTAGTCGATGACCGTCAGCGAGTCGGCGCGCCCGCGCAGCGCGACGGTGTGCCGGGCCCGCATGGCCGGCACCTCGGAGAACATCGCCACCCCCTGGGTGCAGGCCTCGGCCAGTTTCGCGCGGCCGGGCACGTCGTCGACGGCCTGCGCGTCGAGCGAGTGCAGCGCCAGGGCGAGCGCGACGTCGGCCGCCGAGAGCGCGCCGAGCCCGGCGTCGGCCGGGATGTCGGTGCAGACGGTGACGTCCAGCCCGGAGGTCTCGCGGGGGATCTGCTGGCGGTGCAGCAGGGTCCAGGCCACCCCGCCGAAGCGCACCGCGAGCCCGCCTGAGGGTGCCGGCGGCTCGATCTCGCGGCCCTCCTCGTCGATCTCCGGCTCCTGCTCGGCGGCGAGCTTCTCCAGGGTCTCGAAGTCGGTGGCGTCGGTGAACGTGCCCTCCGGGCCGGTGTACTCCACTGTGACCGTGCCGTCGCCGCGCGGGCTGACGGCCAGACCGGCGCGCAGGGCGGCGGTGGCGACGACGACCGCGCCGCCGTAGTAGTCGGCCGCCTCGCCGAGCACCGGGAAAGTGCCCGGCGCCGAGGCGGTCGCCCGCGGGGCGGCGCCGGTGCGCGCGGCGTGACGGCGGGCGGCCTCGGCGGCGAGCTCGGCGCCGCGCGGGTCGGTGCTGGTGAAGTCAGGTTCGTGGGACATCTACGGGGGAAGCCTCCGGGAACGGCGGTGGGGCTCGGGCCGCACATGAGGCGGCGCCGAACCGGGACGGGTCCACTCTAACCGCGGGTAGGCTGGCGGCGGATCAACCCCGACGGAAAGGATCAGCCATGGCCGCCCAGGACGACAAGTTCTACTTCGACCCCTCGACCGGCGAGGTCACCCAGGGCAAGACCGGTTCCTGGGAGAACCGGATGGGCCCCTACGACACCGAGGCCGAGGCCCGCGAGGCCCTCAAGACCGCCGCCGAGCGCAACGAGGAGTTCGACGAGCAGGACAAGGCCTGGGAGGGCGAGGAGAACTGACGTAAGAAACGCCGGCGCACACCACGGGGAAAGTGGGCGCGCCGGCGTGGGGGACAGCCGGCTGAGCGTCAGCCGGCTGCGCGCCGCTTGACCGAACGTCAGCCGGCGATCGACTTCTTGAAGCGGCGGTAGGCCTTGCGGGTCTTGTCGCGGCGGGCGTCGGCCTGCTCAGCGACCTCGCCGAATCGCTGCATCTCCGCCTGGTAGAGCACCCCGTAGCCGAAGGTGTCCACGCCCCGGCGGGCCGCCTGGCGGGCGCGGCGGTGGATGACCGCGGCGGTGTCGTCGGCGACGGCCGCCTGGCCGAGCACGGCGACCAGCTTGCCCGCCTGCTCCTCGAGCCGGCTGCCGCGGTAGGGGGTCAGGCGGCGGGCCAGCGTGGCCGCGGTCTGCAGCGTCTGGGTGGCCACGAGCATCTCGCCGAAGAGCTGCGCGAGCTCACGGTGGGTGCCCGCCGGGTCATCGATGGTGTCCAGGGCGTCCCGGCGCAGGTTGCGGAACTCGATGTAGGCGCGCTTGATCTCGCGCACGATGATCGCCGTGGCCTTGATCCGCTCGGCACGCTCGGGGGCCGGCGGGGCGGCGAGCACCTCGTCCAGGTCGTCGAGCACGGCCAGGTAATCCTCCGACTCCAGGGCCGCGACGACGCGACCGCGCGAGCGGGTCAGCCGCGAGCGCGTCGCCTGGGTCAGCCGGCCCGGGGCGTCGTCGCCGACCAGCCCGGTCTGGTCCTCGTCGAGGAGTAGGCGCATGCGCTTGTCCACCTCGTGGGCGCGGTCGGCGTCCTCGAGCACCCGGGCCAGCGCGGCCAGGCGCGCGGCGTCGTGCAGCAGGTGGTCCAGGCGCTCGTCGCCGGCCTCGGAGTTGACGAAGAGATCGGCGAACAGGCTGATCAGGCTGCGGATCTCGCGGGTGGCGGTGAGCATGTCCCGCATCGCCGAGGCCCGGCCGGTGCGCGCGCCGGGGTCTGCGGCCAGCAGGCGGCCGCGCGCCTCGACCAGCGCGGTGAGGATGCCGGCGAAGGGGTCGTCGTCGGCGTTCGGGCTCTCGAACTCGGTCGGCCGCGGCGGAACCGGCGCGGTCTGCATGGTCGAGCCGAGGGCGCGCACCAGCTTCGACGGGGAGTCGGAGATCCGCGCGCCCACGCTGGCGAAGACCTCGGTGCCGGACTCGAGCACGCCGCGGCCCACGGCGGTGCCCGCCGTCTCCGGGGTCAGCTCGAGCTCCCACTCGCGCCAGGAGGTCGTCTCCCCGCCCTCGAGGAGCGCCTCGGCGTCGACGCGGTCGTCGCAGAAGTGGGCGACCGGGTGTCCGTCGGGGCCGAGCAGCACGGACTCGCGGCGGTGGTTGTCCACCTCGGCGACCGGCACCAGCGGCTGGGTGCGCACGATCGCGCGCACCCGCTGGACCAGCGACTCCGGCACGGTCTCGCCGTCGGGCGACTCGTCGAGCGCCGCACCGATCTCCATGCGGCCCTCGCGGCCGGGCAGCTTGAGGTGCCAGCCGTCGTCGTGGCCGCCGGTGCGCCGGCGCAGGGTGATCTTCTCACGGGCCAGGCGCAGGTCCGGGGTGTCGAAGTAGAGCGCCTTGAGGAAGTGCTCGTCGGTGCTGCCGACCAGGTCGATCTCCGCGATGCGGGTCAGGTCCGGCACCTCGGTCGTGGCCGGGGCCGCATAGGTCTGTTCGATCTCCAGGAAGGTGCTCACCTCAGCACCCACCGCCTTTCCCGTCTCATGCGTGCGTCTGAATCTGACTTCTCCGCCTCTGATGTTAGCGGCCCCGCGACCCCTCGGCCCCGCCGCCGGGGAGGCGCCCGCCCCGTCCGTGCTCAGGCCGCCCGCGGCGAACCGGACGAGCCGTCGGAGACACCGCCCGGCAGAGCGTGCGGCCCGTGCACCCCGGCGGAGTCGCCGCCGAGCCGGCTGCGCTCGGCGGCCCGCCACCCGTCGAGGTAGCCGGCTGAGTCGCGCGCGGACAGCGACATCGTCGAGGTCTGCGGGAAGGCCTCGGAGCAGGCCTCCTCGGCGCGCCGGGCCCGGTCGGCGAGCACCGGCAGCGCCGCGGCGGTGTCGCGCCTGTCGACGGTGGCCTCCACGGTCACCTGTTCCTCTGCCTCTGCCAGAAGCTCGCCGATGTGGCGGGCGTACGAGACCTGGAAGGAACGCCGGTAGGCGGAGGTGGCCTTCCGGGCCGCGGCCGCCCGCGCGCCCGGGCCGGTGGTCATGAAGTGGGCGCGCTGCCGGTTGAGGCTGGCGAAGAGGTCGACGACGTGGTCGAGGTCGTCCGGGGCGCCGAAGACGGCGACGATGCCGCAGCGGTGCACCAGCACGCACCGGCAGGAGCCGGCGGCGGCGACGTTGACCAGCAGCAGGAACTGGTGGCGCACCCAGGGCGAGTCCAGGTAGACCCGCGCCTCGGCGACCTCGGCGACCTCGGCGCCGGCCCGACCCGAGCCGGAACCTCCGGCCCCGCCGACGCCGGCCGCGTCGATCGAGTCGATCAGATGGCGCCGGCGCAGCCGGTGGGCCGCCGCCGTCAGCGACTCGGCCTCGGCCGGGTAGTTCGTCGAGGTCGCCTTGTCCAGCAGGGCGCGCACCCGCCGGGCGATCTTCTCGGCCGCCGGGGAGAGCCGCCCGCCCGAGGGCGCGGTCGGGGTCGCGCCCAGGTGGACCTGGGTGCGCGTGAGCGCCAGGCGCAGGTCCTCGAGCACGGGCACGCTCAGCCGCGACTCGATGGGCGGCTCGACCTCGCGCAGCCACAGCTCGCGCATCGGCCAGGGCACCTCGACGCCGAGGTCGCCCGCGGCGACGAAGCAGAAGTACTCGACCTGCGGCCCGCACAGGTGGCGCAGGTCGCCGGGGCGCCAGCCGCGCGACGCCGCGTCGCGCACCGCGTCCAGACAGTCCTCCCACAGCCGCCGGCGGTAGCGGTCCGCCTCGTCAAAGAGCCCGGAACCGTCCAGGGGCTCGAAGGGGTCGAAGGGGGAGGACCCGAAAGAGTCAGAGAAAGAGTCGGAGAAGGAGTCGAAGAAACCGGTGGGGTCGAAGTCGTCGGTGTGAGCGGTGTGGTCCGTGTTGTCCGTGTGCATTTCTGCCTCGCTTAGGTGTTCGGTGGAATGTGCGAACAATCCACAGTGAACTGCACGGGCGTGACAAGCCACCCCCATGTGTTCGAACGGCGACTGGAACGCATCGTGCACGCAGGCGCGACGTCGTCAAGCGGCCACCCCCGCCCACCAGGGGCCAGTAGGGTGGGGGACATGGACAGCCAACAGGAATTCGTGCTGCGCAAGGTCGAGGAACGCGACGTCCGGTTCATCCGGTTGTGGTTCACCGACATCCAGGGCTACCTGAAGTCGGTGATGATGTCGCCGTCCGAGCTCGAGGGCGCCTTCGAGGAGGGCGTGGGCTTCGACGGCTCCTCGGTCGAGGGCTTCGCGCGCCTCTCCGAGGCCGACACGATCCTGCGCCCCGACCCCTCGACCTTCCAGCTGATGCCGTTCGACCGGGACCAGCCGGAGATCCGGGCGGCGCGGATGTTCTGCGACATCTCCATGCCGGACGGCCAGCCCTCGCTCTCCGACCCGCGCCAGGTGCTGCGCCGTCAGGTGCAGTCCGCCGCGGCCGACGGCTTCGACTGCATGATCTCCCCGGAGATCGAGTTCTTCCTGCTCAAGCTGCCTGAGGGGCGGATCGACCAGGCGCTGCCCACCGACAACGGCGGCTACTTCGACCAGGCCAGCCAGAACGAGGTGCCCAAGTTCCGCCGCGAGGCGATGGTCGCGCTCGAGTCGATGGGCATCGCCACCGAGTTCTCCCACCACGAGACCGCGCCCGGCCAGCAGGAGATCGACCTGCGGCACGCGGACGCGCTGACCATGGCGGACAACATCATGACCTTCCGCTACGTGGTCAAGCAGGTCGCCACCGCCAACGGCGTGCGCGCCAGCTTCATGCCCAAGCCCTTCAAGGAGTTCGCGGGCTCGGCGATGCACTCGCACATGTCGCTCTTCGAGGGCGAGACCAACGCCTTCCACGACCCGGACGACCACTTCTCCCTGTCCGTGACGGCCAAGCAGTTCATCGCCGGCATCCTGCGCCACACCCCGGAGATCTCCGCGGTGACCAACCAGTGGGTCAACTCCTACAAACGCATCATGTTCGGCAACGAGGCGCCCACGGCCGCGACCTGGGGTGTCTCCAACCGCTCCGCGCTGGTGCGCGTGCCCACCTACCGGCTGACCAAGGAGGAGTCGCGCCGGGTCGAGGTGCGCAGCATCGACGCCGGCTGCAACCCCTACCTGACCTACGCGGTGCTGCTCGGCGCCGGCCTGAAGGGCATCCGCGAGGAGTACGAGCTCGAGGACCCGGCCGAGGACAACATCTCGCTGCTCTCCCGCCGCGAGCGCCGCGCGATGGGCTACGTCGACCTGCCGCGCTCCCTGGATCACGCGCTGAAGAAGTTCGAGTCCAGCGAGCTGATGGCAGAGATCCTCGGCGAGCACGTCTACGAGTACTTCCTGCGCGCTAAGTGGGACGAGTGGCACCGCTACCAGGAGCAGATCACCTCCTGGGAGCTGGCCCGCCTGCTGGACTACTGAGGGAGGCACGCGAGCAGATGGCGACCGAACGCGCCCGCACCCCGCGCGCCGCCGTGCTCGGGCTGACCGGCCCGCACGCGGCCGAGGACCTCGTCGACCTCGGCTGGGACGACGGCGCCCACAACGACCTGCTCTGGGCGATGGCCGGCTGCGGCGACCCCGACCTCGCGCTCAACACCACCGTGCGCCTCGTCGCCGCGATTGCCGACGCCGCGGGTGACGCCGATGCGGCCCCGCCCGCGGGCGTGGACAAGGCTGGCGCCGCCGGCGCCGGCGCCGGCGCCGGCGAGCTGACGGCGGAGCTCACCGCTGACGAGGCCCTGCGCGTGCGCTACTTCGCGCTGGTCGGAGGCTCGGCGGCCCTCGGCGACCACCTCGTGGCCCACGCCGCGCGTTGGCGCGAGCTGCTCGGCGAGCTGCCCGACCGCGCCGAGATGCTGCGCTCCGTGCTCACCGCCGTCGAGGCGCGCCCGGCCGAGTTCGCCGAGCCGGCCGCCGACGGCCGTGAGGACCCGGCCGCGGAGAACCTGGAGACCGCCGGCACCTACCGCGCCGGGCTGACCGGCCCGGAGGCCGGCCGCGCGCTCAAGGTCGCCTACCGCGACCTGCTCACCCGGGTGGCCGCCCACGACCTGGCCGGCACCTACCCGACCACCAAGCGCCACCCCGGCGGGCCCACCCTGCCCTTCGCTACCGTGACCGGCCTGCTCAGCGACCTCGCCGACGCTGCGCTGACAGCGGCGCTGGCCGTGGCGGTGGCCAGCGTCTACAAGGACGCCCCGCTCGACGGGCGCCTGGCGGTGATCGCCATGGGCAAGTGCGGCGCGCGCGAGCTGAACTACATCTCCGACGTCGACGTCGTCTTCGTCGTCGACGAGGTCTCCCCGAAGCTGACCCGCCTGGCCGGCGAGTTCGCCCGCATCGGCTCGAAGTGCTTCTTCGACGTCGACGCCAACCTGCGTCCCGAGGGCCGCTCCGGCGCGCTCGTGCGCACGCTCGACTCGCACGTGACCTACTACAAGCGCTGGGCGGAGACCTGGGAGTTCCAGGCGCTGCTGAAGAACCGCCCGCAGACCGGCTACCTGCCGCTCGGCGAGGACTACCACGAGCAGCTCGCCCCGATGATCTGGGCGGCCAGCCGGCGCGACGACTTCGTCGACGACGTCCAGGCCATGCGCTCCCGGGTGCTCGAGTCCGTGCCCGCGGACCTGAAGGACCGCGAGCTCAAGCTCGGCCGCGGGGGCCTGCGCGACGTCGAGTTCGCCATCCAGCTGCTGCAGATGGTCCACGGCCGCTCCGACGAGTCGCTGCGCACCACCGCCACCGTCGCCGCGCTCGGCGAGCTGGTCCGCGGCGGCTACGTCGGCCGCGAGGACGGCCACGACCTGCGCGACGCCTACGTCTTCATCCGCACCCTCGAGCACCGCCTGCAGCTGCACCGCCTGCGGCGCACCCACACCCTGCCGGAGCCCGGCGACCAGGACGCCTGGATCTGGCTGGCGCGCACCGCCGGCTTCGCCCCGGACGCCGACGGCGACTCCGCCGACCACCTCTCCCACGAGCTGCGCCGCGTGCGCCGGCTAGTCTCCGAGCTGCACTCGCGCCTGTTCTACCGCCCGCTGCTCAAGAGCGTGGTCACGCTGACCGTCGACGCGCTCAAGCTCTCCCCGGACGCGGCGAAGCTGCAGCTGGGCGCGCTGGGCTACAAGTTCCCGGGGCGTGCCTTCGAGCACCTGCAGGCCCTGGCGGCCGGCTCCACGCGCAAGGCGAAGATCCAGGCGCTGCTGCTGCCGACCCTGATGGACTGGCTGGGTGACACGGCCGACCCGGACTCCGGCCTGCTCAACTACCGCAAGCTCTCCGAGGCCGCCTACACCCGCCGCTGGTTTTTGCGCCTGCTGCGCGACGAGGGCGTGGTCGGCCAGCGCCTCATGCACATCCTGGGCACCTCCCAGTTCACCGCGGACCTGATCGTCGCCAACCCGGACATCGTGCGCATGCTCGGCGACGGCGCCTCCGGCCCGAAGCTGACCGACACCTCGAGCGAGACCGTCGCCCGCTCCCTGGTGGCCGCCTCCAAGCGGCACGCCGACCCGGACCGGGCCATCGGGGTGGCCCGCTCGCTGCGGCGCACCGAACTGGCCCGCATCGCCGCGGCCGACCTGCTCGGCTTCCTCGACGTGCCCGAGGTCTGCCGGGCGCTCTCCGCGATCTGGGAGGCGGTGCTCGACGCCGCCATCCGCGCCGAGGTGCGCGCCCGCCTGGCCGCCGACGGCGCCGAGGAGCCGCCGGCGCGCATCGCCGTGATCAGCATGGGCCGCCTCGGCGGCGCGGAGCTGGGCTACGGCTCCGACGCCGACGTCCTCTTCGTCGCCGAGCCCGCCGAAGGCGTCGACGACGCCGAGGCGGTCAAGTGGGCCGTGGAGGTCTGCGACTCGATGCGCGCCCGGCTGGCCAAGCCTTCCCAGGACCCGCCGCTGGACGTCGACCTGGGCCTGCGCCCGGAGGGCCGCAGCGGCCCCACGGTGCGCACGGTGGAGAGCTACCGGCGCTACTACACGCAGTGGGGCGAGGTCTGGGAGACCGTCGCGCTCCTGCGCGCGGCCCCGGTGGCCGGCGACCCCGAGGCCGCCCGCGCCTTCCTCGAGGTCATCGATCCGGTGCGCTACCCCGAGGGTGGGGCCTCGCAGGCCACGCTGCGCGAGGTGCGCCGGATGAAGGCGCGCATCGACGACGAGCGCCTGCCCCGCGGCGCGGACCGCAGCACCCACACCAAGCTGGGCCGCGGCGGGCTGACCGACGTGGAGTGGACCGTCCAGCTGCTCATCCTCGAGCACGCCCACGAGTGCCCGCGGCTGCACAACACCTCCACCCTCGAGTGCCTCGAGGTGCTCAAGGAGGAGGACATCCTCGACGCCGCCGACGCCGACTGCCTGCGCGACGCCTGGATCGCGGCGACGCACGCCCGCAACGCCCTGGTGCTCGCCCGCGGCAAGCGCATCGACCAACTGCCCCAGCCGGGCCCGCAGCTGGTGGCCGTCGCCGCGGCCGCCGGCTGGGCGCCCAACGAGTACCAGCAGTTCCTCGAAAACTACCTGCGGCGCACCCGCCGGGCGCGCAAGGTGGTCGACCGCGTCTTCTGGGGTGAGGACACCCTGGAGCCGTAGCTCGGGCGTGCCGGGCCCGCGGCGGTCAGCCTCCGGGGCGGGATGGGGGAGGACCCTGATCTTTCCCCGGTCGCCCGCTCTCCGGCTGCCGGGGAGCCCCGCGCACGGATACGCTCGGGGCCATGAGCCTCTCCTTGACCGTGGACCTGAACACCGCGACCCTCGCCGACCTCGAGGCGCTTGTCGCCGCCGCCCGCACCGCCGGGGTCTCCGCCGGCGCCTCGGTGACCCTCGACGGTGACTGCCAGACGCTGACCGTCGTCGCCGACAACCCCGCCTCCGACACCGACCCCGCGCGCCACGCGCAGCGCCCGGGCGACGGGGAGCACGCCCGCGAGTTCCCGACGCTGACCGCCGACAACATCGGCGGCGTCGGCGAGGCCGCCGTGCGCAGCGTCATCGACATCCTCACCGGCCGCCAGGAGCCCCCGCGCCGCTGAATCACAGCAGCGCCGGGCAGCTGGACCGCAGGCCGCCCGCGCCGTGGCCGCACAGAAAAACCGGGCCGGCTGAGAAAGCCGGCCCGGTGCACCCCGCCGGGGCGGCGGGGCGAGGAAACCCGTTGAAGTAATTTACCGCCTAGTCGTCGGACTGCTCGATGAAGCGGACCTCGCGGCCGGTGCCGCCGGCCGGGGCCGCCGTGGTGCGCCGGGAGACGGCGAAGCGTGCGCCGAGCATGCCGATCACGCCGATGACCATGATGACCAGGAGCGCGATCCAACCGACCTGGAAGTCGGCCCAGGCGTAGTTCTGGTGGCCGGCCGCGGAGTGGTCGAGCAGGAAGCCCATCGCCTCGGCGGCGACCATCGTGGCGACGAAGCCGCCCATGTTGCCCAGGCCGGTGCCGGTGGCGACGGCCTCACGCGGCATGCGCTCGCGGACGTAGTCGAAGCCGAAGTTGGACACCGGGGTCGTCGCGCCGAGCATGACGTTCATCAGGATCGCCGCGGTGAACCCGCGCGGGGCGTCCGAGGAGAACAGGTAGATCCAGAAGGCGAAGCTGACCGCCACCGCGATGAACACGGCGCTGTCGCGGCGCGCGCCCAGGCGGGCGGAGACCATGCCGTGGAACGGGCCGGCCAGGATGATCACGACGGTGTTGACGGTCAGGGCGGTGCCGGCCTGGGCGCCGGAGAGTCCCATGCCCAGGGTCATCAGCGGCACGCCCCACAGCAGGGTGAAGGTGGCCTGCGGGACCATCGAGGTGAAGTGGATGAAGAAGGCCTGCCAACACACCGAGCTGGTGATCACGGCCTTGATCCGGGTCCGCAGCGAGGGGCCGTGGGCCTTGGCCCCGTGGGCGTCCTTCGGCCCGTGGGCGTCCTCGACCGGATCGGGGCTGTCCGAGACGGCGACGGCGGCGGCCAGGCCGACCAGGACGGTGACCGAGCCCAGGGAGACGAAGGAGACGACCCAGCCGTCGCCGACCAGCAGCGCGAGGAAGGGCACGGCGGAGACGAACTGGCCCAGCTGGCCGAGGCCGGCGGACAGCTGCGCGAAGACCGGCGCGTGGCGCATGGGGAACCAGTAGGGCAGCAGGCGCATGACCGAGAGGAACGCCGTGGCGTCGCCGCCGCCGATGAGCACGCGGGCGATGATGGCCACCCAGTAGTTGGCCGTCACACCCAGCAGGACCTGGCCCAGGCCCATGATCAGCGCGCCGGCGATGAGCAGGCGGCGCGGCCCGAACCGGTCGATCAACAGTCCGGTCGGGATCTGTGCGGCCGCGTAGACGCCGACCTGCACGGCGGTGAACACGGCGATGCGCGAGGCGTCGACCTCGAAGCGGTCGATGGCCTCCACGCCGGCCACCCCGAAGGAGGTGCGGCTGGCGATGGCGGCGATGTAGACCGAGACCGCCGCACCCCAGACGATGAGGGCGCGGGCGGTGATCTTCTCTCTGGGGTGTGGACGGGTCCGGTTTTTCACGGTGGTTTGTTGATCGGTCACGGTTCAATCACACTAGACCTTGACATCAGACGACAGACGCTTGGGGTGGCGGAAACACCAATTACCGTGCTCGGTGGGTATAGGTGTACTGAATATATCCCGCAGGTCATGAGTTCGCCGGGGATGGCCTGACTCAAATGCGGCACCGGCGGAGGTTGCGCCCGGAAGTCTCGTGGACGGATGAAAGGTCTGGCAGTTTGTGACGCACATAACTGCAAGGAATCTAATGTGTGGTTGCTGAGCGATGGTGCCGTCACGTCTGCGCCGGCTTTCCAGAGCGGTGGGTCAACATCCACGGCGGCCGTGGGTTCGTCCCCGTGGACGGGGATGAATTCGCTCGACCCTGTCGAAAGGAAGGCCGGAGATGGCCCAGTACAACCTCTACGAGTCGATCGGGCTGGACCGTAGGTGGCTCTCGGCGTCTTCGCCGAGCCCTCGCGGCGCGCTAGCTACGACGCGATTCTCGACGACCCCTCTCATCCGGATCTGGGCATCACCGGCCTGCGGAGACTCGCTTCCGGGGACACGGTCGGCCAGTTCGGTCCCGGGGGTGGTGATATCCCGCAGGGGCAGTCGCAGCAGGCCCGGCAGCCCGGGCACCCGCGGTAGCCGCAGTACGTGGGGCGCCCGGATGGCCGGCAGTCCCGGGCCGTGGGGCTGGACTCCGGTGCGAAGGCCGACAGATCCCGGGGCGGACGCAAAGGCTCCTGGCGCACCAAGCTCATGATCGCCGCCGTGGTCATCGTGCTGGTGTGTCTGCTTGTCCTGGGCCTGGTCCTGTGGATCGCGCGAGGCGGCGGGTCAGGCGGCGGCAAGTTGGTGAAGCTGGCGGAGGAGCTGATCGCCCAGGAGACGGGCCAGGACCGTGTCGACTGGTTCAGGGAGCACTACGACGAAGAACTGGCGCGCGACGTCCACGGAGGAACTGCGATCGTCCCGGACGCCGATGCGGTCAACGGTCAGTATGCCGACCTGGCTGGTTCCGGTTCCGTCGACATCCTCGGCAGCGAGGATTACGGTCCGTTCCTCGATGTGTCCCTGAACGTCGGGGGCGGGGGATGAAGGGATTCGAATCAGAGTACGGGGTCACCGCCTACGACGTGGGGCGCTTCCATCGGTGAGCTCGACGTCGTGCTCGCCTTCGTCGAGCGGGACGGGGAATGGCGGATGTTCTTCGCGAATGCACCCGGGGAATTTTCGGGTTTCGGTGACGAATCCTCGGGTCTGCTCTTCTGACGGCTTCATGTCTCGGGGATGTCCCCGAGGTCGGGGGTACTGCCCGCATAAACACTCATGGGGGTGGGCGCCTCCCGGGCCCGTCGGTGTGCATCGATTGTGACACCGATGACTGTTAACCTGTGGCCCAATTCAAATTGCGCTGAAAATCTCCGGCGTCGCCACTGTGGGGAGGATTCCGCACGCGGCAGGACGTCACACCGGTACGCCCTTAGTGTCCGTAGATGTCAGCTCAGATGAACTCTGCACCGCCTTGAAGGGAGAGCCAGGGATGGCCCACTACAACCTCTATGAATCGATCGGCCTGGATCGCGCGCGGCCCAGCGAGGAGCTCGCGGAGGAGATCCAGCGTCGCCTGAGCGCCGGAGACGCCGGCAACCCGGGCGGTGCAGACGAGCTGCAGGTGGCGCTCGACATCTTCTCCGAGCCGTCCCGCCGTTCCCGTTACGACGCGATTCTCGACGACCCGGACCAGCCCGAGCTGCGCATCAGCGGCCTGCGCAAGATCGCCGCCGAGGGCGGCTCGGGCGACAACGGCGCCGGCGCGGCCGCGAACCCGCAGGGCGCGCAGCAGGCCGGGCCGCAGATGGGGCAGCAGGGCCAGGCGGGCCAGTACCAGCAGTATGGCCAACCCCAGCCCGGCCAGTACCAGCAGTACGGCCAGCCGCAGCCTGGCCAGTACCAGCAGTTCGCCCAGTACGGCCAGCCGCAGCAGGGGCAGTACCAGTACCAGCAGTACGGCCAGCCGCAGCCTGGCCAGCCGGGCCAGTACCAGCAGTACGGCCAGTACGGCGAGCCGCAGCAGGGGCAGTACCAGTACCAGCAGTACGGCCAGCCGGGGCAGCAGCCCCAGCAGTCCACGTTCGCGGGTGCGAAGAACGCGTTCTCCGGCGTCGGCCAGAAGCTGTCCGGCGCGCCCGGCACGCTCAAGGGGGAGTACGCGCGCTCCTCGAACCAGGTGATCGCGGTGACCGCCGCGGCCACCGCGCTGGTCTGTCTGCTCATCTTCGGCCTGGTGTGGTGGGTCGCCGGCGGCAGCGGGTCCAACGGGGGTGCGGCTGTGAAGGCGGCCGAGCAGTTCATCTCCAAGGACACCGACCGGGACCGGGTCGACTGGATCAACGACCACTACGACAAAAAGCTGGCGGAGGGCTGGCACGGAAGCAAGAAGTCGGCGCCGGACGCCGAGGATCTCAATGATTTCTACACCGACTACGTGGGTGTCGGCTCCGTCGATGTGATCGGAGACGCGGATTTTGGCGCTTTCATGAGCATCATCGGCAGCGCCGACGGGGAGACGATGTTGGACGCGATCGAATCTGAAACCGGCATCACCGCTATGTACGCCGTTGGCGTGGGCGACCGTGATACCGGTGTGTCCAAGGCCGTTCTCTACTTCGCCGAAGCTGACGGCGACTGGTATCTGCTCGACATCGACGAGTCGGAAGAGGTCGAGGACGCCGACGAGCTCATCTCCTGATTTTCCCTGGCTCCCGGCGGAGTGCGGGCAAAAGCCGATCCGCCGCGTGAGCCGAATTTTTGTGCTGTGGGCGATGTGACCGACTGCTATTCTGTGCCGCGGGTTAAATCTGTCTGGCAGTCTCCGGGGGCTTAGCTGTGGGGAGGGTTCCCCACAACGCTGCGGTCGCCGCCCGCGGGGGCCTTAGGCTCCTTCTTCGTAAGATCAAACAACGTGCTTGACCCCCTGGAAAGGAGGGCCAGCGATGGCCCACTACAACCTCTACGAATCGATCGGTCTGGACCGCGGGCGGTCCAGTGAGGAACTCGCCGCGGAGGTCACCCGCCGACTGAACGAGGGGGAGACCGGCAACCCTGGCGGTGCGGACGAGCTGCAGGTCGCGCTCGACATCTTCTCCGAGCCGTCCCGCCGTTCCCGCTACGACGCGATTCTCGACGACCCGAGCCAGCCCGAGCTGCGTGTCGGCGGCCTCCGGCGCATCGCCGCCGAGGACGCCGGCTCCGCCGGTGAGGCGTCGGCCGACACCGGGCACGCGTCGCAGGACCAGCAGCCGGAGGCTCCGCAGGCCGGCCAGCAGTTCGGCCAGTACCAGCGGCAGCCCGAGCAGGGCCAGCAGCCCCAGCAGTCCGCCTTCTCGGCCCAGGCCGCCACCGCGGCCGCCGGCGCGAAGAAGGCCTTCGCCGGTGCAGGGGAGAAGCTCTCCGGCGCCTCCGAGAACCTCAAGGGCGAGTACGACGTCCTCAAGGGCGAGTACGCGAAGTCCTCGCGCAAGGCGATCATCGTCACCGCCATCGTCACCGCGGTGGCCTGCCTGCTCCTCTTCGGCATCTTCAACCTCGTCACCGGCGGCAGCGGCTCCGAGGGCGGCAAGTCCGTCAAGATGGCCAAGGAACTGGTCAAGAAGGACACCGACCGCGACCGCGTCGACTGGATCAGCGAGCACTCCGACAAGAAGCTCACCGAGAAGTTCACCGACGTCGACTACGACGCCGAGGCCCTCAACGACCGCTTCACCGACTTCGTCGGCGTCGGCTCCGCGGACGTCCTCGACGACGTGGACTACGGCACGTACCGCAACATCACCATGACCGTGGACGACGAGCCCTTCTTCAAGGCCGCGGAGTCCGACGCCGGCGTCACGGCGGTCCCCCGGGTCTCCGTGGGCGACAAGGACGCCGGTGTGCCGAAGGCCCACCTGACGTTCGCCAAGATGGACGGCGACTGGTACCTGGTCGCCGTAAACAAGGTCTTCGACGCCGACGAGATCTCGGGCTCGACCGAGTAGGGTCTTGCCCAGTACCGGCGTCTGAGAACCCGCGATCCAGAAAGCGACGGTCAAGGATGAGCACGCACGACTACTACCGCAGCCTCGGGCTTGATCCGACGGCCGACTCGACGAGCCTGGTCCGGGAGATCGGCCGGCTCGAGTGGGGCGCCGACGCCCGTCGCCCCGAGCGTGCCGACGAGCTGCGGCAGGCCCGCCACATCCTCGGCGACCCCGACCGGCGCGCACGCTACGACGCGCTCCTGGCCGAGGAGCACCGCCGCGCGGCCGCATCCCGGCCCGCTGCCACCGCGGCGGGTGCGACGGGCGCGACCGCCGCGTGGGGGCCTGCGGGCCAGACCGCCGCGCCGGACACATTCTCCGCTGCCACCCCGCACTCCGCGTCCGGCCCGAACGCCGCCCCCGCCCCGGGGCACCCGGAGCCGGAGCAGGACGCCAGGAACGACAAGAAGAAGGAACCCAAGCGCCGCGGTCTGCTGCCCGTCATCGCCGGCACCGCGCTGGCCACCGCCGCCGTGTGCGCCCTGATCGGCGCCGGCGCCTGGTGGGCGACCGGCAGCGAGGGCGACGGCGAGGCCGAGTCGGCCGCGCCGGCGACGGTCACGGAGACGGTGACCACCACGGCGTCGCCAAGCGAGGCACCGGAGGACGCGCGCCTGGGTGAGGTGCGCGCACTGGCCGAGGAGTTCGTCGGCCTGCGCGAGCGCGAGCAGATCGAGGGCTTCATCCGCGCCCACGGCGTGCCCAACCAGCTGGACAAGCAGGTCGACCACCACCTCGGCGAGAGCAAGGACTTCTCGCCGGAGGCCGTCTTCGGCACGCCCGAGCCGAAGGTGCTCGACGTCGTCGACGGCACGCCCAACTTCGCCACCCGCTACGCCGTCGAGGGCGTGCCGACCACGCAGTCGCTCGCCGACCACGGCGTAACCGCGCTGTACCTGGTCACCGTCGGCAACGCCGGCAACGACCAGGAGACCGCCTCGCTGGCCTTCGTGGAGCGCGACGGCGGCCTGCAGTACATCCGGGTCAGCAGGCCCGCCCAGACGTTCACCCCCGAGCAGATGGACCACGTGTTCAGCCAGGACGGCGACCTGGGCGCCGTGGAGTTCTAGGCACACGTGACAAGGCGGGCGGTGATCACCGCCCGCGGAAGGACAGTTGGAGAAGCATGAGTCAGCAGGGATGGGGCCGCGCCCCGCAGGCCGAGGATGGCGGACGCGACGAGTGGCACAACACCACGCCGGCCCAGGACGCCCCGCCGACGGTGCAGGGCCCCGTCACCCCGCCCGAGGACCAGTTCGCCCGCGACCTGCGCGAGCGCGGCACCGTCATCCTGGAGAAGATCGGCGAGGGCGGCATGGGCCGCATCTACCTCGGCCGTGACGAGAACCTCGACCGCAAGGTAGCCGTCAAGCGGCTGATCGAGGAGGTCGGCGCCGACGACGAGAACCGGCGCCGCTTCCAGCAGGAGATGCGCACGCTGGCCAAGATCAACCACTCCGCGGTGGTCGACATCTACGACGGTGGCGTGACCCCGCACGGTGAGGCGTACTTCACCATGGAGTATATCCCGGGCACCAACCTCAACGACCAGATCCGCAGCCGCAGGGAGTGGGACTCGCCGTTCACCGTCGCCGAGACCGTCCGGCTGCTGCGGCCCATCGCCGGCGCCCTGGACCACATCCACACCCGGATCAGCCCGCCGGTGATCCACCGCGACGTCAAGCCCGGCAACATCCTCATCCCCGGCGGCCGCGGGCGCGACGTGGCCAGCATGCTCACCGACTTCGGCATCAGCCTGACCCCGGAGTCGACCCGGGTGACCCAGCTCTCCGCCATCATCGGCACCGACGGCTACCTGGCGCCCGAGCTCTACCCGGGCAAGGAGGCCGGCCGCCAGGGGGTGATCCACCCGCAGCCCTCGGCGAACACGGACAACTACGCGCTGGCGCTCATCGCCTTCGAGATGCTCACCCTGGTGCAGCTCAAGGACACCATGACCCAGTCGCAGTGGCTCTACGACCGCACCTTCCCGGACATCTCCGAGCTGCGCTTCGCCGAGAAGGAGGAGCCGCACCGCGAGGCCATCCGCAGCGTCCTCGAGCGCGCGCTTTCCCAGGTCCCGGCCCGGCGCTACAGCAGTGCCGTCGAGTTCATCGACGCGCTGGCCCGCGCCGGCGCCCAGGGCGGCGACGCCGCCGGCCAGCGCCGCTCGCGCAGCCCGCGCGACTACCCGCCCCAGCACGACGTGCCCACCCGCATCGAGCCCGTCGTCGCCCCGGGCGCGCGCCCCGTGCAGATGCAGACCGCGCCCACGGCCTTCACCGGCACCGCCCAGGCCGTCGGCCAGCCGCGGCGCAAGCGTGGCGTAGGGATCATCGCCGGCGTCGCCGCAGTGGCGGTCCTGGCCGCCGGCGGCGTGGGCGCCTGGTGGTTCCTCGCGCACCCGAAGTGGTCCGGGCAGGACCGCTCCGTGGCCGCCGCCTTCGACAGCATCACCGGCGACCGCGAGGGCCGCGGCGGCTGGTCCGAGGTCAGCTGCCACTCCGCCGCCCCGGACGAGGGGCAGGCCGCCAAGATCGTCTGCACCGGCGACGGGCTGGGCATCACCCTGGCCGACTACGGCGACCAGGACACCCGCGACCGCTACGTCGAGGGCGAGGCCATTCAGCTGGGCAACGACCAGTGCACCGTCGACGTGGTCGACGTCGACACCACCGACGGCAGCGCGTATGTGATGCTGCCGGGTGCGGAGCGTTCCCGCTTCCTCGCTATGGTGTGGGGTGACCGGGCCGACTCGATGAAGAACAGGATCCCCATATGCTGAGCAGCCAGCCCGCCGGCACGGAGAGCGCCGGCTCCCCGCTGCTGAGACTCGACGACCTGATCGGCCAGTCCACCGTCGTCGAGGCGTCCGAGGAGCTCATCGTCGGGCGCGCCGGCAACTTCGTCGTCGGCGAGGACGACCAGTTCCTGCACCGCCGCCTGCTGCACTTCTGGTGCAGCGCGAACCAGTGGATGGTCAAGAACGTCGGCAGCCGCGTGCCCGTGGACATCGAGCCGCGCAGCCGCGGCAGCTTCGCGCGCACCGACCTGGGCCCGGGCGCGCAGACCCCGCTGGCCCCCGGCGCCTCCGCCATCGTCTTCTCCACCTCGGAGCGCACCTACGAGCTGCACGTGGACGTCTACGCCCTCGGTGTGCACGGCCCCCGGGCGACGTACACGCCGGACGCGGCGACCGCGACCGTCGGCAAGCACGTGCCCAACCAGGAGCAGCTCGAACTGATGCAGGCGCTGGCCGCGCCCCTGGCGCGCCAGCCCGGCACGGACGACTCGGCGATCCCGGACGTGGCCACCGTCGCCCGGCAGCTCGGCTGGACGGAGAAGAAGGTCAACTCCAAGATCGACTACCTGTGCCGCAGCATCGAGAAGTCCGGCCCGCCGATGCCCAAGCCCTACCGCGTCTCCCTGGCGCGCTACGCCTACGAGATGGGCTACCTCAACTAACCCCGTCCCGGTGACCGGCCTGGGCGCCGTCGCGGTGACCCACTAGACTCGGGCGGCGTGAAATACATCTCCACGCGCGACGCCTCCCGCACCCCCGCGACCTTCACCGACATCCTGCTCGGCGGCCTGGCCCCGGACGGCGGCCTCTACCTGCCGGCCGAGTACCCGCAGGTCGACGCGGAGATGCTGGAGAAGTGGCGCGCCCTGCTCGCCGAGGAGGGCTACGCGGCGCTGGCCGCCGAGATCCTCAAGCTCTTCGTCGACGACATCCCGGCCGCCGACATCGAGGCCATCACCGCGCGCGCCTACCGCACCCCCGTCTTCGACGACGAGGAGATCGTGCCGGTCACCCCGCTCGACGACGGCCTGCACCTCGGCCACCTCTCCCAGGGCCCGACCGCGGCCTTCAAGGACATGGCCATGCAGCTGCTCGGCGAGCTCTTCGAGTACGAGCTGGCCCGCCGGGACACGACGCTGAACATCCTGGGCGCGACCTCGGGCGACACCGGCTCCTCCGCCGAGTACGCCATGCGCGGGCGCACCGGCATCCGCGTGTTCATGCTGACCCCCGCCGGGCGCATGACGCCGTTCCAGCAGGCGCAGATGTTCGGCCTGGACGACCCGAACATCTTCAACATCGCCCTCGACGGCGTCTTCGACGACTGCCAGGACGTGGTCAAGGCCGTCTCCGCGGACGCCGACTTCAAGGCCCGCCACCACATCGGCGCGGTCAACTCCATCAACTGGGCGCGCCTGATGGCCCAGGTGGTCTACTACTTCTCCTGCTGGCTCAAGCTGACCGACGGCCCCGGCCAGAAGGTCTCCTTCTGCGTGCCCACCGGCAACTTCGGTGACATCTGCGCCGGCCACATCGCCCGCCAGATGGGCTTGCCGATCGACCGCCTGATCGTGGCGACCAACGAGAACGACGTCCTCGACGAGTTCTTCCGCACCGGCCGCTACCGCCCGCGCTCCTCGGCGGAGACGCAGGCGACCTCGAGCCCGTCGATGGACATCTCGCGCGCGTCCAACTTCGAGCGCTTCATCTTCGACCTCAACGGCCGCGACGCCGGGCTCACCGCCGAGCTGTTCGGGCACCGGGTGCGCGAGGGCGGCTTCGAGCTTGATGACGTCGCGGTGTGCCGCGCGGCGGACGAGTACGGGTTTGCGTCGGGTTCCTCCACGCACGCCGACCGCCTGGCGACCATCCGCGAGACCCACGAGAGGCTCGGCGTGATGCTGGACCCGCACACCGCCGACGGCGTGCACGTCGCCCGCGGGCTGCGCGGTCAGATCGACTCGCCGATCGTGTGCCTGGAGACGGCGCTGCCGGTGAAGTTCTCCGAGACGATCCGCGAGGCCACCGGGCTCGAGCCCGAGGTGCCCGAGCGCTTCGCCGGGATCATGGACGCCGGCCGCCACGTCACCGACATGTCCAACGACGCCGAGGCCGTCAAGAAGTTCATCGAGGAATCGATCGCCGCCCACGACGCGCGGTAGTGCTGTTTTCGGGCCGCGTGCGGCGGGCCCGTGGCGCCCGGCGGGCGGGCGCACCGCCGCTGCCTGCGGGGTCCGTAAAGCCCGCGTGGGCGGGCGCGCCGCCCGGTAGGGTGGGCGCCCTGAGGCCGCCGCGGGGCGGTCGACGTACAGCGAAGACGAGAGGCGGAACCATGGCGCAGGAACGATTCGCAGGCCCGGAGTACTTCACCGAGTTCGACCCGGAGCGCTTCGCCGCGCAGCTGACCGGTGGGCTGCTCGGCCAGGACGAGCCCGAGACGCAGAATCCGGAGACCGCCGAGGGCGCGGAGAACTCGGGGTCCGCTGAGGTCGCCGAGGCTGAGCCCGCTGAGGCTGAGGCCGCGGAGCCGGCGGCGAGCGCGGACGGCGAGGTCCGCGTCGGCGCCGACGGTGAGGCTCGTGTCGGCGGCGAGGGCCGCGACGACTCCGGCGAGGCCGAGGTCGAGGGCGGGGAGCACGCCTGATGGCCCGGCACAAGGACACCGGGGCACTGGCCGACCTGCTCGGCGGGCTGGCCGCCGACGTCGACGGGCTGATCGGCGCCGTGGTGGTCGAGCTGTCCGGCTCCACCCGCCTGGCCGGCGGGGGAGAGGCCGAGCCCGCAGCTGACGCCGTGGCCGCCCTGGCCCGGGCGACGACCTCGGTGGCGCTGAGCGCCGGTGCCAGCGAGCGCGCCGGGACCGAGCCGGGCGTCGCGGAGGTCCCGGAGCAGGCCGTCGACGCGCTGGTGCGCGCCGGCGACCGCCTCGTGCTCGTCGTGCCCGCCGGCCGCGAGGTCGCCCTCGGCGTGGTGGTCGAGGCGGCGGCCGTGGACCCGGCGGTGCTGCGTTGGGTGGTCACCCGCCACCTCGAGCAGACGCCGCTGGCCGAGGCCGCGGCCGCCGAGCTCGCCGCCGCGCCCGAGCCGAAGGCCGTGGAGCCGGCTCCGGCTGAGCCTGCGGCGCCTGAGACGGCGGAGCCCGCACCCGTCGCGCCCACGTACGCCGCATCCGCCCACGCCGGCTGGGGCCCGCAGCACGCGGCACCGCAGCCTACGGTGGAGGCGAATGCGACGTCGCACGACGCGACGTCGTCAAGCACGCCCGCTGCAGACGGTGACGGCGCACGGCTCGTCGAGCCGGAGCCGCTGCCCGGCCGCGGCGGGGGATTCGACTTCGAGAGCTGGCTGGCCGACTACCGCGCCGGCGGCGAGAAAGAGGACTGAGCACGTATGGGAACCCCCGACTTCGTCGTGGAGCTGCGCAAGAAGATCGGGCACGACCACCTGTGGATGCCCGGCGTGACCGCGATCGTGGTGCGTGACGTGCAGGCGGACGCGCCGGTGTGGGCGACGCCGAAGATCCTGCTGGTCAAGCGCTCCGACAACGGCGAGTGGACCCCGGTGACCGGCATCGTGGACCCGGGCGAGGACCCGGATGTGGCCGCGATCCGCGAGGTCAAGGAGGAGACAGGCCTGGACGCGAAGGTCGAGGCGCTGCTCGGCGTCGGTGCCGTCGGGCCCACCGAGTACCCCAACGGCGACCGTGCCAGTTACATGGACACCTGCCTGCGGCTCTCGGTGCCCGAGGACGCGGAGCCGGTGGTCGGTGACGAGGAGTCGACCGAGGTCGGCTGGTTCGAGGCGATGCACCTGCCGGTGACCAACCCGCGCCTGCGGATGGCGTGCGGCGACGCCGTGGCCCAGCTGCGCCACCCCGAGGGATTCGAGACCCGGATCGGCTGGCGCAAGCGCAGTCAGCCGGGCCGCACCGCGTACTGATTCGAGGTGATGTCGACCCGTCGCTGTGACGGGTGGGGCCAGTGTGACGCAATGGCTCCAATGGGGTCGGCGGGGAGGAATAGATCCCCAGCTGGCCGAGCCTTTTGAAGGTAGACCATCTATGATTAAGAACCGAGACTGTCTTCCACCGTCCCCGAGACTCGGGGGAACCTGTCCGGTGAACCACCGCATGCGCAACGAAAGGTACGAAAACATGGCGCGTAAGCACCTGTCCCGCAAATTGGCCGGCATGATCGCTGCGAGTGCGATCATCGCCGCCCCGACGGGCATCGGTGCGACCGCCGTGGTGTCGGCCGAGACCACCGATCAAGGCGGCGCTCCCGCGCCGAGCGGAGTTGTGCCGACGGACGCTCCAGGCGTTGACAATTCGGCGAATTCCGTGGTCCCGTTCGCTGCTCCCGGCGCTGAGGAGCAGGTGGACCCAGACAAGCCCACGGACGATCCCCATTCGGTCAAGCACGGCGAGCTCATCAACGAGCTGAACCACAAGCTGAAGGTGGAGGAGCTTGAGAAAGGCGACGAGGAGATCGTCGTCGAGGTTACCGGTGCCACGGAGGGTGACTGGGTCGCCTTCAGCTACTTCCGGGACAAGGAAAAGCGCGCGGCCAAGGACGGCAACCCGAAGCAGCACTTCCTTAAGGAAAAGGATGATGCGGGGAAGGACATCCCGAACGGCAAGGTCGAGTGGTATCAGATCGACGCCGAGGGAAATGTCCACCTCCCGAAGGAAGCTTTGCCGACTGACGAGGGGATCACACTCGTTGCCCAGGGTAAGGACAGCACCGACGAAGACAAGAAGGTAGTCGGCTGGGCCGAGATGACGATCGAGGAGCCGAAGGAAACCACCGCCTCGTCCACCTCGACCACCACCACCGAGTCGGACGGCTCGGTGCCGGACGGCACCATCGAGGGCACCGGCAAAGCCCTGATGAAGATGTTCGGCGCCATCGCGACCTTCGGCCAGGACACCAACTCGACCGGTTCGACGAATACCACCGGGAACTCCACCAAGAGCTCCAAGTCGACCTCGACGAAGTCATCGACCTCCAAGAAGAGCTCGAACTCGACCTCGAACAACTCCAACTCCAAGGAGCCGCAGACCAGCCGCTCGCGCACGACCTCCTACGGTTCGACCTCCGGCGGCTCGGGCTCGAAGTCGACCAGCTCCGGTTCCAAGTCCTCCGGTTCCGGCTCGAAGTCCTCCAAATCGAGCAAGTCCTCCGGTAAGTCCCGAAAGTCCACCAAGTCGACGAAGGCGAAGTCCACCAAGTCGAACAAGGCCAAGAAGTCCGGCTCCAAGCCGGAGAAGGCCGCGAAGAACCCGGTCAAGACCACTGACGAGCTCAAGAGCGCGAACGCCCACGGCGTCAAGGGCGCCCTCGAGGACGACCGCCTGCTGCTGACCGTCCCGGAGGCCAAGGCCGGCGACTGGCTCTACGTCTACGTCTTCAGCGACGACAAGGCCCCGAAGGGCCTCGGCTGGATGAAGGTCGACAAGAACAAGCAGATCAGCATCGACACCTCCGACCTGGGCCCGGGCGTCCACAAGTTCGCCCTGGTCAACGAGGACGACAAGCTCGTCGGCTGGAACGGCGTGCAGTTCCCGGACGAGCCCGGGAACGGCGCCTCCGAGGAGAACGTCGCCCCGCAGGCCCAGTCCGAGGTCATGATGGCCGCCTCCGACTGGTCCCTGATCGCGGGCTCCCTGGGCATCGTCGCCCTCTCCGCGCTGGGCGCCTTCGTCTGGTGGCGCACCCGCAACCTGGGCTAGTCTTTAGCCCCGCCCGGGTCGGCCTAGCCGACCCGGGCATCATTTTTCCCCGTCCCACGCACGATCAAGGCAACGAAAAGGTTCTGCACTCCAGGATGACTTCGCACCTCCGCCCCTCTGTCGCCCTCGGCGCCGGCACGGCGTCGCTGACCGCCGCCCTCGCCGGCCCCGCCACCGCCGTGGCCGCGGCGGCCGAAGTAGAGACGTCGCCGGTGCAGCTGATGGCCGCGGACGGCTCCGGGCACTTCCCGGTGCTGGGGCTGACCATCGGCGCCTGCATCCTCGTCGTAGGCCTGGCCTGCGTGGCCGCGTTCGTCTACATCAAGCACCGCGAGCTCAAGGCCGCCGAGAAGGCCGCCGCAGAGGGCCGGTACGCGGGTTACCAGGACAGCTACCAGCCCGGCTACGAGGGAGGCAACCGCGCCGAGGGCGCGGACTACTGGAACGAGACTGACGACGCCGCGGGCTACACCCCGGGTGCCGAGGGCACCGAGGGCGGGTCGAGCCGCGTGCTGCCGCGCGACCCGGAGACCACCCAGTTCAAGGGCTACACCGAGGAGTAACCCGCCCGGCGGCGTTCCCACGCCGACGGAACGCGGACGCGCAACGGTCCCGCGGTGCAGTGCACCGCGGGACCGTCGTCAATTGAAGGGGCTCTAGCAGTCGTAGTAGAGCTCGTACTCCAGCGTCGTCGGCCGCTGGCGGGCCGGCTGGATCTCCGTGTCGTACTTCTCCTGGATGTAGGTGTCGATGAGGTCCTCGGTGAAGACATCGCCGTCGGTGAGGAACTCGTGGTCCTCGGCCAGGGCGTCGAGCGCCTGGGAGAGCGAGGCCGGCACCGTCGGGATGCCCGCGGCCTCCTCCGGCTCCAGCTCGTAGAGGTCCTTGTCCACCGGCTCGCCCGGGTCGATGCGGTTCTTGATGCCGTCCAGGCCCGCCATCATCATCGCCGTCAGGCCCAGGTAGGGGTTGCCCGAGGGATCCGGGGCGCGGAACTCGATGCGCTTGGCTTTAGGCGCGGAACCGGCCGCCGGGATGCGGATGGCCGCCGAGCGGTTGCGCTGCGAGTAGGCCAGGTTGATCGGGGCCTCCGAACCCGGCACCAGGCGGTGGTAGGAGTTCAGCGTCGGGTTGGTGAAGGCCAGCACCGCGCTGCCGTGGGCCAGCAGGCCGCCGATGTAGTGGCGGGCGGTCTCGGAGAGCCCGCCGTAGCCGTTCTCGTCGTAGAACAGCGGTTCGCCGTTCTTGTAGAGCGCCTGGTGGGCGTGCATTCCCGAGCCGCCGTCGCCGTCGAGCGGCTTGGGCATGAAGGTGGCCGAACGCCCGTTGCGCTTGGCGGTGTTCTTGACCACGTACTTGAACTTCTGCAGGTCGTCGGCCGCGTGCAGCAGGGTGTTGAAGCGGTAGTTGATCTCCTGCTGGCCGCCCGAGCCGACCTCGTGGTGGGCGCGCTCGACGTCGAATCCGATCAGCTCGAGGGTCTCCGAGATCTCGTCGCGCAGGTCCTGCAGGTGGTCGTAGGGGGCGACCGGGAAGTAGCCGCCGTTGGTGCGCACCTTGTGGCCCAGGTTGCGCGAGCCGTCCGGGTTGAACTCCGCGCCGGTGTTCCACCAGCCCTCCTCGGACTCGACCTGGTGGAAGGAGGCGTTGGTCTGGGTGTCGTAGCGCACCGAGTCGAAGATGTAGAACTCCGCCTCGAGGCCGAAGGTGCAGGTGTCCGCGATCCCGGAGGCGGAGAGGTGCTCCTCGGCCTTGCGCGCGATGTTGCGCGGGTCGCGGGAGAACGGCTCACGGGTGAACGGGTCGTGGACGAAGAACTGCATGTTCAGCGTCTTGGACCTGCGGAACGGGTCGATGACCGCGGTCGACAGGTCCGGCAGCAGCATCATGTCGGACGCCTCGATCGAGGTGTAGCCGGCGATCGAGGAACCGTCGAAGGCCACGCCGTTGTGGAGCGACTCCTCCGAGATCTGGTCGGCGGGCACCGACAGGTGCTGCTCGATGCCGGGCACGTCGGTGAAGCGGACGTCGACCCAGTTGACGTCGTTGTCACGGATGTAGGCGATGAGTTCTTCCGGTGTGGAGAAGTTCACGGTGATCAATGCCCCGGGGCGGGGCTGCGTTCCTTTCGGGAAGCGTCGGGTGCAGATGTACTTATATCCACAGACTAATGATGTGCGCCGGGCAAGGCCCCGGTCGGGTGTGGCAGGGGCCGGGTGGTGGCGTTGTGCGCCGGCGGTGCGCGCGGGGCGGGCCGTGGCGCCCGCCGCGGTGGGGGAGAGGTCTCTTAGAGAGGTCTCTTAGGAGAGGACCGGGTTCTCCCAGAGATTGAGCTTGGTGCCGATGCCCTTCTCGAGCGCGTGCTCGTAGAGGTCGTGGGCCCACGCGACGTCCTCGACGGGCATGCCGCCGATGGAGTAGCAGAAGATCTGCTCGTCGTTGACGCGGCCCGGGGCGTCGCCCTGGGCGATGTCGCCCATGTTGACCAGCTTCTCGGCCGGCAGCGTGCCCTCCTCGTACATGTCCCACCAGCGGTTGCCGGGGATGCCCAGCAGCTGCTCGTAGGTGACGTCCGGCCCGTTCTCGTGGAACCACTCGCGGTAGAGGCCGTCGAAGTCGAGCACCAGGTTGGCCTCGTCGGAGGTGATGAAGTCGTCGTCCAGGCGGGCGGCGGCCGGCATGAGCAGCAGCGCGCCCTGCTTGATCCACTCGCGCTTGAAGTAGGGGAAGCCCGACGGGCCCTCGTCCGAGGTCGAGGTGCCGGCGATGACGATGTCTGAGCCCTCGATGGCGGCCTGCCCGCTGTCGACGATCTCGACGGCGACGTCCGGGAAGTTCTCCCGGAACCAGTCCGCCGCGCGCTGGGTCGAGCCCTCGCTGCGGCCCTTGATCTTGACCTTGTTGATCGAGGGGCGCTGGGAGACGGCCGCGGCGAAGATCGTGCGGCTCATGACGCCGGGCCCGATCACACCGACAGTCTCGGCGTTCTTGACCGCCAGGTGCTTCACACCGACGCCCGGCACGGCGCCGGTGCGGTAGGCGGAGAGCAGGTTGGCGGACATGACGGCCTTCGGGGCGCCGGTGACGGCGTCGTTGAGCACGAAGACGTGGATGGAGCGCGGCAGGCCGTGCTCGCGGTTCTCCACGTTGGAACCGTACCACTTCACGCCGGCGCTGCGGAAGCGCCCGCCCAGGTAGGCCGGCATCGCCATGAAGCGGCGGTCCGGGCCGTCGGCCGGCATGCCCTCGTGTTCGGGGTTCGCGGGGAAGTTGATCTGGGCGCCGTGCGAGTTCGCGGAGGCGCCGGCCATCCGGTAGTCGCCGTTGGCCAGGAGGATCAGGACCTCCTCCATCGCCGACACGCACGCTGCGGAGTCGGCCACGCCGGCCTCGATCATGTCGGGCTCGGAGAGGTAGAGGAAGTCGATGCGGGGAGTTTCGGGGAATCCAGAGGTCACGCGATAGCTTTCCTTGGGTGCGGCGGGGACGCGCAGTGCCTCGGCCGGGGGTGTTTTCCGGCTCGGCGGGGTCTCCGGTTTCCGGGGCCGCGCCTGCTCGGGCTGTGCACCCGGGGCGCGCCCCCATGGCCGTTCGGCGCGTGGCGTCCCTGCCTGATGGCTAGTTCGTCCGCCGGACGATCTCTCAACCGCCGTCATTCACGTTAACGCATAAATGCAGTTCACAGTTTCGAAAACTGGCCGATCACGCGCTAACCCCCTGTTGAGGCATGTAATATCTGCACTATGAACGTACACCCTTAAACGGGGGTGATTTGCCGTATCGGACGCCCGCGCGCGGGTTCAACCCCCGGGGGCGGATCGGGGGGGGGGCTGCCGAATCCGCCCCCGCGCCCCCTCCGGGCGTTAGGCTGTTGGCCATGCGTATCGGAATTATTGGCGCCGGCGCCGTCGGCGGCCTGTTCGCGGCCCGGCTGGTGGAATCGGGCGCGGACGTCGCCGTCGTCGCCCGGGGCGAGACGCTCAAGCGGATCAACGGAGAGGGTCTCACCCTCATCCACCGCGGCGAGGAGCGGACGGTCCAGGTGCCGGCCGCCGAGAGCTTCGACGAGCTCGGCGGTGTGGACGTCGCCGTGCTCGCCACGAAGGTGCTGCCCGGCCAGGAGAAGTTCCCCGACGTGACCGAGGGGGCGCCCGTGGTGCTGACCCAGAACTCCGTCGAGGTCCCGCACCTGGCCGCCGACGCCTTCGGCGCCGGGCGGGTGTGGCCGGGCGTGGTGCGTGGCTTCATGATCCACCGCGGCCCCGGCGTGGTCGAGCTTGCCGACGGCCCGTTGAACTACCACGTGGGTACCTTCGACGGGGCGCCCGACGAGCGCGTCGACGAGCTCGCGCGCCTGCTCACCGCGGCCGGCGTGCCCACGGAGGTCTACCGCGACATCTGGGTCGACGTGTGGACCAAGGCCATGTTCGTCACGCCCTTTGGCGCGCTGGGCGCGGCGGCCGGGCGCCCGCTGGGCTACGTGCGCACCGAGCTGCGCGACCAGTACACCGCGCTGCTCGAGGAGGCCGCGCGCGTGGCGTGGGCCAGCGGGGTGGACCTGCCCGACGACACGGTGGCCCGGCAACTGGAGTTCGCCGACTCGCTCGACGCGGAGGCGACGACCTCAATGCAGCGCGACTATCTCGCCGGCCGGGTCAACGAGCTGGACTCGCAGGCCGGTGCGGTGCGTCGCCTCGGCGAGCGCTACAAGGAGCCCACGCCGCTCTTCGACCAGTTGCAGGGCATCCTCGAGGCGCGCTTCGGGCGCGACTGATCCCCGGCAGCGGGCCCACAGCGGAGATCCTGCGCCGGGGCATGAGCTTCGGCGGTTAAGGCCGGAATAGAATTTCCTGTGTTGATAGATTCGCAGGATCTGCTAGACAGGAAAACTCAATGGCAACCGAGAAGGTGAAGGCCGGTTCCGGGGCACACGCGCTGCACGGCCGGCGATGGGACATCCGGGAGCTCGACTCCGTGGCCTTCCTCCTGACCGGGGAGAAGACGCTGCGCGGCCTCTACCGCCTCGACTTCGCCGACGGCGAGCGCTACGCGGGCCAGTCCGTCAACGTGGCCACCCGGTTCGCCAATCACCGGCGCCGGTGGAACGACATCGTCGCCTTCGAGTTCTTCCCGATCCCCGAGGGGGACCTGGATGCCCCCGAGAAGATGCTCATCCACACCACCGAGGCCGAGGCCGGTGTCCGCAACATCCGCGACGCCGACCACCCCGGCGGTGAGCGCGAGATGGAGGTCAGTGTCGACGAGCAGGTCAGCGTCATCCTGCCCTGGGAACGCGACCGCCGGGTGCGTCCCGGCGAGAGTGTCGTGGGCAAGGACGCGGAGCGGTTCGTGGAGCTGATGTCTCTCGAGGGCTATGCGTACGTGCATGACATCGTCGGCTGGTACCTCTACGAGACCTGCCCGGACCCGGTGAACACGGTGCGCCACCTGTGGACGGTCTCATGCATGCCCTCAACCGCCAAGTCGCCGCTCAGTCGGCGGGCGCTGGCCGTGAACATGGGGAATCTCGAGGTCCTGGTGGTCTACCAGATCATGGATGAAGAGGCTGGCGAGGCAGGGTTCTACTACCTGATCCAGATCAATACCGCGCTCTTTTCGATCCCGGACAACTCGACGCTGGCCGAGGAATGCGTAGTCGACAACTTTCCGGGCCCGTATAACGAGGCCCAGGTGCGGTGCTGGGACTTTGATATCGAGGGGCTTGAGAAGCTTTACGAAGCAGATCCCGAGGAGCCGTTCCGTAAGGCATTCCTCGACGCGGCCTACGAGCTCAACGTGCGCCTCATGCGCCGGGGCGGCACCATGTTCCGCCGCTTCCACAGCGATCTTCTCGCCGCGGACCTGATCGCGGGGGGGGCATTGCAGTGGCGCAGCGAGGATCCCTCGGTTCAGCCCTGACGGTCTCCGGAACCCCGCCCCCTCACATGAACCGCGCGAGGTAGCGTCCCATCGCCGAGTCCTTGTTCGTGGCGACCTGCCGCGGCGTGCCCTCGGCGACCACGCGCCCGCCGTCGGAACCCGCGCCCGGGCCCAGGTCGATGACGTGGTCCGCGCGCGTGATCACCGCCGGGTTGTGCTCGACGACGATCACGGTCGCCCCGGCGTCGACCAGCCGGTCGAAGAGACCGACCAGCACGCCCGCGTCGGCGACGTGCAGGCCCGTCGTCGGCTCGTCGAGCACGAAGAGCGTGGCCTTCTCGTTGAGGTGCGAGGCCAGCTTGAGGCGCTGGCGCTCGCCGCCCGAGAGCGTCGTCAGCGGCTGGCCCAGCCGCACGTAGCCTAAGCCCACGTCCACCAGGTAGCCCGCGATCCGCGCGGCCGCGGGCACCCGGTGCTCGGCGTCGGCGAAGAACTCCGCGGCCTCGGCGGCCGGTAGGTCGAGCACCTCGGCGATGTCCAGCCCGCCGAAGCGGTGCTCGAGCACCGCCGCGTCGAAGCGCCGACCCTCGCAGACCTCGCAGTGCACGTCGACGCCCTGCACGAAGCCCAGGTCCACGTAGACCACCCCGGCGCCGTTGCAGTTCTGGCACGCGCCCTCGGAGTCGGGGGCGAAGAGCGCGGGCTTGACCCGTTCTCCTTGGCGAAGGCCTTGCGGATCGGGTCCAGCGCCCCGGTGTAGGTCGCCGGGTTCGAGCGCCGCGAGCCGGAGATGGGCGACTGGTCGACCCACACGGTCTTCTCGTCCGGCTCGATGGCGCCCAACAGCGAGGACTTGCCCGAGCCGGCCACGCCCGTGATCGCCGTCAGCGTCCCGCGTGGGACGTCCACGTCGAGGTCGTGCAGGTTGTTCGCCGCCGCCCCGCGGATCTCCAGCACCCCGTCGCCGGTGCGGCACTCCGCATCCGCCTTGAGCTCGTAGCCGACGTCCATGTGCCGGCCGGTGACTGTGTCGGTGCGGCGCAGCTCCTCGACGCTGCCCTCGAAGACGATCGCGCCGCCGGCAGTGCCAGCGCCCGGGCCGAGCTCCACGACCCGGTCCGCGATCTCGATGGTCTGCGGGCGGTGCTCGACCACCAGCACCGTGTTGCCCTTGTCGCGCAGCCGGAGCAGCAGCGTGTCCAGGCGCTCCACGTCCGCCGGGTGCAGGCCCGCGGTCGGCTCGTCGAAGACGTAGGTGACGTCGTTGAGCGAGGAGCCGACGTGCCGGATCATCTTGATGCGCTGCGCCTCGCCGCCCGAGAGCGTCGAGGCCGGCCGGTCGAGCGTGAGGTAGCCCAGCCCGACGGTGACGAAGTTGTCCAGCGTCTCGCGGATCGCGCGCACCAGCGGCGCCGAGGACGGGGAGTCCAGCTCTGCCAGCCACCCGGCGAGCTCGCGGACCTCCATCGCGCACAGCTCGGCGATGTTCCTGCCCGCGATGCGCGACTCGAGCGCGTGCGGCGCCAGGCGCGTGCCGCCGCAGTCCGGGCAGGGCCCCATGGTCACCGCGCGGTCGACGAACTCGCGCATCGCCTTCTGCAGCCCCGAGCGCTCCTTGGAGAGCACCGACTTGGTCAGCTTCGGGATCAGCCCCTCGTAGGTCGAGTTGTGGCCCAGGTAGTTCATCCGCTGCGGCTCGGCCCACAGCAGCAGGTCGCGCTGCTCGGCGGTGAACTCACCGACCGGCACGTCGGTGGGGTAGAGGCCGGAGTCGGCGTACTGGCGCAGGCTCCAGGAGCCGGGCTTGTAGCCGGGCACCTTGACCGCGCCCTCGTCGAGGGAGAGCGCCGCGTCAACCACTTCCGCGACGTCGAACGCCCCCGCCCAGCTGCTCCTGACTGACGACGATCGCGGTGGTCGGCCCCTCGAGCGCGTCGACGTCCGGGCGCGCGAGCGTGGGCATGAAGCCCTGCACGAAGCTCGAGTAGGTGTCGTTGATCAGCCGCCGCGACTCGGCGGCGACGGTGTCGAAGACCAGGGAGGACTTCCCCGAGCCGGACACCCCGGCGAAGACGGTCAGGCGCCGCTTCGGGATGTCCAGGCTGACGTGGCGCAGGTTGTTCTCGTTGGCGCCACGCACACAAATGAGGTCGTGGGCGTCTGCAGGCTTCGCGGGCTCATTCACTCGCGCGAGCCTACCGCCGCGCCACGACCTCCGCGCGCGGAATCGCGGGTCCGCGCAGCCCGGCAGCCGGTGCTCCGGTCGGGGCCGGAGCCGGCAGCCTCCGACTAGCAGTCGAAGTACATCTCGAACTCCTGCGGGGTCGGCCGCAGGCGCACCGGGGTGATCTCGTTGTCGTACTTGTAGCGGATGTAGGTGTCCACCAGGTCGTCGGTGAAGACGTCGCCTTCGGTGAGGAACTCGTTGTCCTCCTCGAGGGCCTTCAGCGAGGCCTCCAGCGAGGTCGGCGCCTGCGGGATGGACTTGGCCTCCTCGGGCGGCAGCTCGTAGAGGTCCTTGTCCACCGGGGCGTGCGGCTCGATGCGGTTCTTGATGCCGTCGAGGCCGGCGAGCATCATCGCGGCCAGGCCCAGGTACGGGTTGCCCGAGGGGTCCGGGGCGCGGAACTCGATGCGCTTGGCCTTCGGGTTGGAGCCGGTGATCGGGATACGCACGGCCGCCGAGCGGTTGCGCTGCGAGTAGACCAGGTTGATCGGGGCCTCGAAGCCGGGCACCAGGCGGTGGTAGGAGTTCAGCGTCGGGTTGGTGAACGCCAGCACGGCCGGGGCGTGGGAGAGGATGCCGCCGATGTAGTAGCGGGCGGTGTCCGAGAGGCCGGCGTAACCGGACTCGTCGTGGAACAGCGGCTTGCCGTCCTTCCACAGCGACTGGTGGGCGTGCATGCCGGAGCCGTTGTCACCGGCGAGCGGCTTGGGCATGAAGGTCGCGGCCTGGCCCATGCGGTGCGCGGTGTTCTTGACGATGTACTTGAAGGTCTGCAGGTCATCCGCCGCGTGCAGCAGGGTGTTGAAGCGGTAGTTGATCTCCTGCTGGCCGCCGGTGCCCACCTCGTGGTGGAAGCGCTCGATCTCGAAGCCGGAGTCCTTGAGCACACGCACCATGGCGTCGCGGGCCTCGGCGGTGCGGTCGTACGGCGGCACCGGGAAGTAGCCGCCCTTGACACGGGTCTGCTGGCCCAGGTTCGGGGTGCCGTCCGGGTTGGTCTCCTCGCCGCGGTTCCACCAGCCCTCCTCCGAGTCGACCTCGAAGAAGGCCTTGTTGATCTCGGTGGAGTAGCGCACCTTGTCGAAGAGGTAGAACTCGGCCTCGAGTCCGAAGCTGCAGGTGTCGGCGATGCCGGTGGCGGCCAGGTACTCCTCGGCCTTGCGGGCGACGTTGCGCGGGTCGCGCGAGAACGGCTCGCGGGTGAACGGGTCGTGGACGAAGAACTGGATGTTCAGCGTCTTCGACGTGCGGAACGGGTCGATCTGGGCCGTGGCCAGGTCCGGCAGGAGGTTCATGTCGGACTCGTCGATGGTGGTGAACCCGCGGATCGAGGAGCCGTCGAAGGCGAGGCCCTCCTCGATCGCGTCCTCGTCGAAGAGGTCTGCGGGGATGGTGAAGTGCTGTTCGACACCGGGGACGTCGGTGAAGCGGACGTCGACGAACTCGACCTCCTCGTCTTTGATGAACTTCAGGACGTCTTCGGTCGAATTGAAGGCCACGGTCTCTCCTTGCCAGGGATGTTCTGCGCTCTGCCGCGCAGGGCGGACGGTTCGTGGGCCCGAGTATAGGGGGTTAACTGTCGCGCGACTAATAAATCTTCCGCCGGGCGACGGGCTCACCCGTCCAGGGTATCGCGCGCGGGTGCGCGACGGGGCACCGGCCACCCCCACGGATTCGGGTGTGCATTAGCCTTGTGTGCATGACTCAACCGCGCCGCAGCTGGCTCGACGGGCCGGCGATCCCCTCCGAGTACGAGAGCGAGTCCCGCGTCTCCGCCTATCCCGGCGAGCTGCTGGGACTGCCGGAGCACGGCCCGGGCGCGCTGGCCAGTGTCACCCGCCGCGCCGGCGGCGTGCTCATCGACTGGATCATCTGCTGGATCCTCGGCGGGTTCACCCACATGTTCTCCGAGTGGCTGGGCACGGCGACCTACACCTACCTGTACTTCCTGCTGCTCGGCTTCGCCTCGTGCCTCTTCTTCGCCCGCACGCCCGGCCAGGCGGTGCTCGGCATGGGGGTGGCCCGCGTCGACGAGCCCGGCCGGCGCGTCGACCTGTGGCGCTCGGCGGTGCGCGTGCTGATGACCGGCACGATCTTTTTGGCCGCCATGGTCGACTCCGACGGCCGCGGCGTCCACGACCGCGTGACCGGCACCGCGGTGATCCGCGGCTAGGCGTTTTTCAAAGAGATTGACGACGTCGCGCAGCGCGACGTGGCGGAGACCCCGCCGGGAGAGTGCTTCTCCCGGCGGGGTCTCCGCCTGTCTGGGGCCGCGTGGGCGGCGGACGCGCTTACTTGTTCTTGTTGCGCTCCTGGGCGCGGCGGGCGCGGCGGTTCATTCCCGAGATCTTCGCGCCCTTGGGCAGCGGGCCCTTGGGCAGCCCCGCCATCGGGTTGGCGCCGGCGCCGTGGTTGTCCATCGCCTCGATGCGGGCGTTGATGGGGTAGACGTCGTCCTTCTTGTAGTTGCGCGGCAGCTTGATCATCTCGCGCTGCAGGCGCTTGAGCGGCACCTGGTCCTCGCCGTCGCCGACGAAGATCTCGTAGACCGGCACGCCGCCGACCAGGCGGTTGAGCCGGCGCTTCTGCTGGGCCATCAGTGGCTTGAGGCGGTGCGGCTCGCCCTCACCGACGAGCACGATGCCCGGCACGCCGACGACGCGGTGCACGGCGTCGAGGTGGGTGGTCATGGCCACCGAGGTCTTGGTGAACCAGACGACGCCGACGGTGTTGCGCATGTTCTCCAGCGCCCAGCCGGCCGCGCCCGGGGAGTCCTGCGCCTTGTCGTAGACGGAGCTCTCGATGCGGCGGGTCATCACCCACAGTGCGGCGAGGACGCCGAGCATCAGGCCGATGACGAGCAGGAACCACTTGCCACCGGTGAACATGCCGATGACGAAGAGCAGCACCGCCGGCACGACGACGGCCAGGAGCATCAGCGGGATCAGCCACTTGTCCTGCTTGCGCTGGATGTTGAAGGCCTGCCACAGCTGGGTGAAGTTCTGCTTGCGCTTGGCGCGATTGGCCTTCGACTCTTCCTTCTTCGCCGCCTTGTCCGCGGCCTTCTTCGCGTCTGCCATGCCCTCAACAATAGGGGATGGGCCCCGGCGGAAGGCCGGGGCCCATGGTCCGCGGGTTAACCGCGGGTGTGGTTCACCTGAATCGGGCGGGCGGGATCAGGCGCGCGCGTGCGCGTGGCGGCGCGACTCGGCGGAGACGACCGCGGAGTCGGCGTCGTCGGAGGGGCCGTACTTGTCCAGCAGGGTGCTCGCCTCCTGGGCGGTGGAGCCCTGCGAGGTCTCCTTGAGGTGGCTCAGGTTCTCCGGCAGCTCCAGGCCGCGGGCCTCCATCGCCTGGGCGTAGAGACGCCCGGCGCGGTAGGAGGAGCGCACCAGGGGCCCGGACATGACCGCGCCGAAGCCCATCTCGTAGGCGGCGTCGGAGTAGGCGAGGAACTCCTCGGGCTTCACCCACCGGTCGATCGGGTGGTACAGCGGGCCCGGCCGCAGGTACTGGGTGATGGTGATGATGTCGCAGCCGGCCGAGTGCAGGTCGCGCAGGGCCTCCATGACCTCGTCGTAGGTCTCGCCCATGCCCAGGATCAGGTTCGACTTGGTGATCAGGCCGAAGTCGCGGGCGGCGCGGATGACCTCCAGCGAGCGCTCGTAGCGGAACGCCGGGCGGATGCGCTTGAAGATGCGCGGCACGGTCTCGACGTTGTGCGCGAAGACCTCGGGGCGGGCCTCGAAGACCTCGGCGAGCAGGTCCGGCTTGCCGGAGAAGTCCGGGGTGAGGTTCTCCACGCCGGTGTGCGGGTTGAGCTCGTGGATCTGGCGGACGACCTCGGCGTAGAGCCAGGCGCCCTCGTCGGGCAGGTCGTCGCGGGTGACACCCGTGATCGTCGAGTAGTTCAGCTTCATGTCGCGCACGGACTCGGCCACGCGGCGCGGCTCGTCGCGGTCCAGCGGCTCCGGCTTGGCGGAGTTGATCATGCAGAAGTCGCAGCGCCGCGAGCAGTTGGCGCCGCCGATCAGGAACGTCGCCTCGCGCGACTCCCAACACTCGTGAATGTTGGGGCAACCGGCCTCCTGGCAGACGGTGTGCAGCTCGGCGCCCTGGACACGGTTCTTCATGTCCTGGTACTGCGGCCCGTTCTTGACCTGGTTGCGGATCCAGCGGGGCTTGTGCTCGATCGGGGTCTTCGAGTTGCGCGCCTCGATGCGCAGCAACCTGCGTCCTTCCGGTGCTGAAGTAGTCACGGACTCAACCTTACATATTTGTGGTCATGGTCAACATCACCCCCGCGAGGGGGCGGGCTACGGCCGCGCCGGCGCCCTCGGCCCGCCGCGACCCGCCGGTCACTGGTGTGCGCGGTGGACGTGGTTGCGGTGCGGCAGGCCCTTGGTGGGGTCGGGTGCCGATCCGAAGGAGTGGTCGGCCACGCGCAGCCGACCCTCGAGCGCGTCGACGAGGTCGCCGAGCAGCGGCTCGGTCATCTCATCGACGCTGACGTGGCGGCCCAGCTCGTGGGAAAGCGTGGTCACCCCGGCGTCCCGGATGCCGCACGGGACGATGTGGTGGTAGTACTCCAGGGTGTTCGAGCAGTTCAGGGCCAGCCCGTGCATGGTCACCCCGTGGGTGACGCGGATGCCGAGCGCGGCGACCTTCCGGTCCGGCCGGTGCAGCGAGGTGCCCGCCCCGCCGCCCGCCGCGGCCTCGTCCTTCTCCGGCGCGGCCCCATTCTCTGGTGCGGACGCGCCGGCGTCCGCACCCGTGGTGAGGATCGTGCCGGGCAGCGCGCCGGGCTCGGTGGAGACGTGCCCGCCCGCGTCGTCGGGGTCGGCGGGCACCCACACCCCGGAGCGGCCGTCGATGCGGCCGGCGTCCGGCACGCCCACGCGCCGCACCGTCTGGATGAGCGCCTCCTCGAGGCGGCGCACGTAGTCGACCACGTCGACGGGGTCGGCCAGTTCGATGACCGGGTAGACCACCAGCTGTCCCTCTCCGTGCCAGGTGATGCGCCCGCCGCGGTCGACGTCGATGACCGGCAGGCCGTTGTCGGGCAGGTCCTCCGGCTGCGTGCGCTTGCCGGCGGTGTAGGTGCTCGGGTGCTCGAGCACGAGGATCACGTCGCCGATCTCCCCGCGGTGGCGGGCGGCGGCGAGGTCGGCCTGCAGGTGCCAGGCCTCGAGGTAGTCCACCGTGCCGAGCCGGCGGATCTCCGGCGGCTCTGAGGCGGAACGGATGGAGCGGTCGGAGGGGAAGAACGGGTCACGTGGCGCGGTCATGATGTGTCTCAGGTTACGCGCAGGGCCCGACGCCGACGGCGCCGGGCCCTGCGGGGGAGGGGGTCGGGGAACCGCTTACTCGACGCCGTTGTCGGCGGCGTAGGTCGCGGCGTCGACGAGCTCGCCGACCTCGTCGACCTCGACCTCGTAGAGCCAGCCCTCGCCGAACGGGTCGTCGTTGATGACCTCGTAGTTGTCGTGCACGTCGTCGTTGACGGCGGTGACGGTGCCGGTCACCGGCGAGTAGAGGTCGGAGACCGACTTGGTGGACTCGATCTCGCCGCAGGGCTCGCCGGCGGTGACGGTGTCGCCGACCTCGGGCAGCTCGGCGAAGACGACCTCGCCGAGACGCTCGGTGGCCACGGAGGTCACGCCGACCTTGACGGTCTTGCCCACCGCCTCGTCGGCGGCGGCGTCGATCCACTCGTGCTCGGCGGAGTAGGAGAAGTTCTCGGGCAGGGAGCTCATGGGAAAACCTTTCTGGTGGTGCCTGGAGGCAAGCTTATCGGTGCGTAGGCGCTCAGTTGCGCTTGCGGGAGTAGAAGGGGGTCTCGGCGACGGTGAAGGGGTACTCGCGGCCGCGGATGACCATGGTGACCTCGGTGCCGGGCTCTGCGAGTCCACGGTCGATGTAGCCCAGCGCGATGGGGTGGCCCAGGGTCGGGGAGGGCTGGCCCGAGGTCACGGTGCCCACCTCCTCGCCGTCGGAGTTGACCACGCTCGCGCCCTCGCGCGCGGCGCGGCGCTGCTCGGAGGTGAAACCGACGAGCACACGGGCGGGCGGCGCGGCGTCGACAAGCACGCGCCCGAAGAAGTCGCCCTCCTTCTTCTTGCTCACCAGCACGCCCAGTCCGGCGGCCAGAGGGGTCACCTCGCGGGTCAGCTCGTGGCCGTAGAGCGGCATGGCTGCCTCGAGGCGCAGCGAGTCGCGCGCGGCCAGGCCGCAGGGGGTCAGCCCCTCGCCTCCGGCGGCGACCGCGGCGTCCCAGACCGTCTCGGCGTGCTCGGCGGGGAAGATCAGCTCGAAGCCGTCCTCGCCGGTGTAGCCGGTGCGCGCGACCAGGACGTCCGCCACGCCGGCCACGGTCAGCGGCACCCCGGCGTAGTATCCCAGCTCGGCGACGGCGGCGTGGTCGGACTCGGCCACGAGCTCGCGCACGATGCCCTCGGAGTCCGGGCCCTGCACGGCCACCAGGGCGGTCGCCTTGGTCTGGTCGTCGATCGACACCTCGAAGCCCTCGGCGCGCTCGGCGAAGGCGGCCGCCACGTGCGGGGTGTTCGCGGCGTTCGGCACGACGAGGAACTCCTCCTCGCCGAGGCGGTAGGTGATCAGGTCGTCGATCACGCCGCCCTCGGCGTCGACGACCATGGAGTACTTCGCCTTGCCGACCTTCATCGCCGAGAGCTTCGAGATCAGCGCGTAGTCGAGGAACTCGGCGGCCTGGGCGCCGCGCACGCGCAGCTCACCCATGTGGGACAGGTCGAAGATGCCGGCGGCCCCGCGCACGGCGCGGTGCTCGTCGAGCTCGTTGCCGTACTTCAGCGGCATCTGCCAGCCGCCGAAGTCGGTGAAGGTGGCGCCCAGCTGCTCGTGCCGGGAGGCCAGTGGACTGTGCTTGGACTCGGTCATTGCTCTCCTCGTGGTGGTTTTAGGTGTCTCGCGGGCGCCCCGGGCGCGGACCCGGGGCGTGTGCGTCAGGCCTCGGTGCGCGTCAGACCTCGGCGGACTCAGAGTCGTCGCCGGAGATGTCGAAGGCCTCCGGCGGCGGACAGGAGCAGACGAGATGGCGGTCGCCGTAGGCCTCGTCGATGCGGCGCACCGGCGGGAAGTACTTGTCGCGGTACAGCGAGTCGACCGGCCAGGCCGCCTGGCGGCGGGTGAACGGGTGCGGCCACTCGTCGGCGCCCACGGCCGCGGCGGTGAACGGCGCCTGGGCCAGCACCGACTCCTCGTGGGAGACCTCGCCGTCGATGATCTCCTGGATCTCGGCGCGGATGGAGCGCATCGCGGTGATGAAGCGGTCCAGCTCGCCGAGGTCCTCCGACTCGGTCGGCTCGACCATCAGCGTGCCGGCGACCGGGAAGGCCAGCGTCGGGGCGTGGAAGCCGTAGTCGACCAGGCGCTTGCACACGTCGGCGGCGGTGACCCCGGAGGCGTCGGTCAGCTCGCGCAGGTCCAGGATGCACTCGTGGGCGACCAGCCCGGACGGCCCGGTGTAGAGCACCGGGAAGGACTCGTGGAGCTGTTCGGCGACGTAGTTGGCCGCCAGGATCGCGTGCGCGGAGTTGCGCCGCAGGCCCTGGGTTCCGCTCATGGCAAGGTAGGCCCAGCTGATCGGCAGCACGCCGGCGGAGCCGAAGAGGGTGCCCACCATCGGCACGCCCTCGTCGACGGCGGCCGGGCCCACCCCGGCGGTCGTCGGGTCGGTCGGCAGGAAGTCGACCAGGTGCTCGGCCACGCCGATGGGGCCGACACCCGGGCCACCGCCGCCGTGCGGGATGGCGAAGGTCTTGTGCAGGTTCAGGTGGCTGACGTCGCCGCCGAAGCGGCCCGGGCGCGCGATGCCGGACAGGGCGTTCATGTTCGCGCCGTCGATGTAGACCTGCCCGCCCACGCCGTGGACCAGGTCGCAGACGTGGGTGACGTTCTCCTCGAAGACGCCGTGCGTGGACGGGTAGGTGATCATGATCGCCGCGACGTGCTCGCCGTGCTTGTCCAGCTTGGCCTTGAGGTCCTCGACGTCGATCGAGCCGTCCTCGGCGCTGTCGACCACGACGACCTTCAGGTGCGCCAGCGCCGCCGAGGCCGCGTTGGTGCCGTGCGCGGAGGAGGGCACCAGGCAGATGTCGCGCTCGTGGTCGCCGCGCGAGACGTGGTAGCGGCGGATGGCCAGTAGCCCCGCCAGCTCACCCATGGAGCCGGAGTTGGGCTGCAGCGAGACCGCCGCGTAGCCGGTGATGTCCACCAGCCAACCGGTCAGCTCGTAGATGAGCGCCTTCCAGCCGGGGGTGAAGCGCGCCGGGGTGTAGGGGTGCACGTCCGCGAAGCCCGGCCAGGAGATCGCCTCCATGCCGGCGGCCGGGTTGAGCTTCATGGTGCACGAGCCCAGCGGGATCATCGTGCGGTCGAGTGCGAGGTCCTTGTCGGAGAGCCGGCGCAGGTAGCGCATCATCTGCGTCTCCGAGTGGACGGAGTGGAAGATCGGGTGCTCCAGCGTCGGCGTGGTGCGCCGCAGCGTCTCCGGGATGCTTGCCGACGTCCCGTCCGACCCCTCGGCGGTTCCGTCGCCCGTGGTGCCGTCCCCGGCGCCGTTCTCTTCCCCGGCTGCGCCGCGCAGCGGCGCAGCGAACGCATCGGCGAGCACCGCGACGTCGGCAATTGTGGCGGACTCGCCGAAGGAGACCGCCACGGCGTCCTCGTCGAGCGGGCGCACCAGGTAGCCGGCCTCGGCCAGGGCGTCGGTGATCGCGCGGGCGCGGCCGGGCACCTCGACGGTGACGGTGTCGAAGAAGTCCGCGTGGCGCACGGTGGCGTTTTCGGCGGCCTCGATCGCGGCGGCGAAGGTGACCGCGCGGGCGTGGACGTCCTCGGCGATGGCCTTGAGCCCCTCGGCGCCGTGGTAGACGGCGTACATCGAGGCGGTCACGGCCAGCAGCGCCTGGGCGGTGCAGATGTTGCTGGTGGCACGCTCGCGGCGGATGTGCTGCTCGCGGGTCTGCAGCGCCAGGCGGTAGGCGGGCATGCCGGCGACGTCTTTGGACACGCCGACCAGGCGGCCGGGCATCTTGCGCTTGAGCTTGTCGGCCACCGACATGAAGCCGGCGTGCGGTCCGCCGTAGAAGAGCGGCACGCCGAAGCGCTGGGAGGAGCCGACGGCGATGTCGGCGCCGAGGGTGCCCGGCGACTCGGTCAGCTGCAGGGCCAGCAGGTCGCAGGCCAGGGTGACCAGGCCGCCGCGGCCGTGCATCTCCTCGATCGCGCCGCGCGGGTCGACCAGGTCGCCCTCGGTGCCCGGGTAGGCGATCACCGAGCCGGCCCAGCCCTCGCCGACCAGCGGGGCCGTCGCGTCGCCGACCTCGACCTCCAGGGCCAGGGCGCGGGCACGCTCGGCGGCCACGGCGAGCACCTGCGGGTGCAGGCGGGAGTCGAGCAGCACGCGGGTGCCCTTGCGCTGGGCGCGCGCCATCAGGCCGACGGCCTCGGCGACGGCGGTGGCCTCGTCGAGCAGCGAGGCGTTGGCCACCGGCAGGCCGGTCAGCTCGGCGACCAACGTCTGGAAGTTGAGCAGGGCCTCGAGGCGGCCCTGGGAGATCTCCGGCTGGTAGGGCGTGTAGGCGGTGTACCAGCCCGGGTCCTCGAGCACCCCGCGGCGGATCACCGGCGGGGTGACCGTGTCGGAGAATCCCTGGCCGTAGAAGGCGCGAAGGACGGTGTTGGCCTCGGCGTAGCCGCGCAGCTTGGCCTGGGCGTCCGCCTCGGAGAGCGGCTCGCCGATCTCCGGGACCGTGTCGGAGTTGTCGCGGCCGACGGCCGCGGGCAGGGCCGCACTGATCAGCGCCTCCAGGTCCGGTTGGCCCACCGCGGCCAGCATCGCCGCGGTCTCCTTCTGGTCGGGGCCGATATGGCGGGAGGTGTAGGCGCTTGTCATGGCGGTCTTCGGACTCCTTCGCGACGTGCGGTGACGCGCGCCGGGCGGACCTGACGGGCGGACCTGACGGCCAGCGGGGCGCGGCGTCGTATGGACTGGCATGAATTCTACCGCCGTGGAGTGTCACCGGGAGCACGTTTCAGTCACGGGTGTGGGCGTGGTCCCGTCGCCGGGGGCCGGGTTTACGGGCGTGCGCTGGGGCGCAGACGCGGAAACACTCGACGGGCGACGCAGGGCGGGGCGGGTGCAGACGCGGAGACGCCCGCCGGGTGACGCGCCCCTCCGAGGTGGGGCGGTCACCCGACGGGCGTCGGGTGCCTCACGCAGGGGCGCCGGTGGGCGCCGCCCGCGCGGTGCGGCGGATCAGAGGTCGAGGTCGCCCTCGAAGTCCGCGGTCTCCAGGCGGTCCTTGACCGTGGTCATGAACCGGCCGGCGTCCGCGCCGTCGACCAGCTGGTGGTCGTAGGTCAGCGGCAGGTAGGCGACCTGGCGGATCGCGATGGAGTCCAGGCCGTCGTCGGAGACGACCACCGGGCGCTTGGAGATCACGCCGGTGCCCATGATGCCCGCCTGCGGCGGCACCAGGATCGGGGTGTCGGTCAGGGCACCCTCCGAGCCGATGTTGGTGATGGTGAAGGTGCCGCCGGACAGGTCGTCCGGGCGCAGCTTGCGGTTGCGCGCGCGCTCGGCGATGTCGACGATGGCCTTCGCCAGCTCCGGCAGGCTCAGCTTGTCCGCGTCGTGGATGACCGGGGAGAGCAGGCCCTGCTCGGTGTCCACGGCGATGGAGAGGTTCACGCCGTCGTGGTAGGTGATCTCCTTGGTCTCCGCGTTGTAGGACGCGTTGACGTTCGGGTGGGCCACCAGGGCCTCGACGACGGCCTTGGCGAAGAACGGCAGGTAGGTCAGGTTGACGCCGTACTTCTCCTGGAAGGTCGGCTTGCTGGCCTTGCGCAGCGCGGCCACGTCGGTCATGTCGACCTCGTGGACCTGGGTGAGCTGGGCGGTCAGCTGCAGGGCCTCCACGGTGCGGGCCGCGGTGACCTGGCGGATGCGGTTGGCCTTCTGGGTGGTGCCGCGCAGTTTGGCCTTCTCCGGGTCGACGGACTTGGTCGAGGCGGCCGAGCCCTTCTTCTCGGGCTTGTCCTCGCCGGCGTCCTTACCGCCCTCGGCGGCGGCCAGCACGTCCTGCTTGCGGATGCGGCCGCCGATGCCGGTGCCCTCGACCGTGTTCAGGTCGACGCCGTGCTTCTCGGCCAGCTTGCGCACCAGCGGGGTGACGTAGGGGACCTTGCCGGAGGTGGCGGACTTCTTCTCGCCCTTGTCCTCCTTGTCCTCCTTGGCCTCGGCCTTCTCCTGCTTCGGCTCGTCCTTCTCCTCGGGCCCCTCGGACTTGTCGTCGTCCTTGTCGGAGTCGTCGGAGGCCGGGGCGGTGTCCGCGTCACCGACGCGCGCGATCACGTCGCCGACGTCGACGGTGTCGTCCTCCTCGGCGAGGATCTCGAGCAGGGTGCCGGAGGCCGGGGAGGGGACCTCGGTGTCGACCTTGTCGGTGGAGACCTCGAGCAGCGGCTCGTCCTCCTCGACGGTGTCGCCGACGTTCTTGAGCCACTGGGTGATGGTGCCCTCGGTGACGGACTCGCCGAGCTCGGGCATGGCGATGTCGGTGGCGTCGCCGGAGCCGGAGGACTTCTTCGGCTCCTCCTTCTTCTCCTCCTTGGGCTCGTCCTTCTCCTCGGGCTCCTCGGACTTGTCGTCGTCCTTGTCGGAGTCGTCGGAGGCCGGGGCGGCGTCGGCGTCACCGACACGGGCGATCACGTCGCCGACGTCGACGGTGTCGTCCTCCTCGGCGAGGATCTCGAGCAGGGTGCCGGAGGCCGGGGAGGGGACCTCGGTGTCGACCTTGTCGGTGGAGACCTCGAGCAGCGGCTCGTCCTCCTCGACGGTGTCGCCGACGTTCTTGAGCCACTGGGTGATGGTGCCCTCGGTGACGGACTCGCCCAGCTCGGGCATGGCGATGTCGGTGGCGTCGCCGGAGCCGGAGGACTTCTTCGGGGCCGGCTTCTCGTCGGCGTCGTCCTTGTCCCCGGACTTCTCCTCCTTCTCCTCGGCCTCGCCGGAGTCGTCGGAACCGGCGAGCTCCTCGCCCTCCTCGCCGATGACGGCGATGACGTTGCCGACTTCGACGGTGTCGTCCTCGTCGGCCTTGATCTCGAGCAGGACACCCGCGGCGGGCGACGGGATCTCGGTGTCGACCTTGTCGGTGGAGACCTCGAGAAGCGGCTCATCCTCGGCGACCGTGTCGCCGACGTTCTTCAGCCATTGGGTGATGGTGCCTTCGGTGACGGATTCGCCCAGTTCGGGCATCTCTACGGAGAACGCCATGTTCTGTCAGACTCCTCGGAAAGTCGTGTGGTTCATGCTGTGACTAATACCCTTTACCGTACCCGGTCACCCATAGGGGTGTTGTGTGACGGCCCCACCTGGCTGCGGTGGGAGGTAGGCGCAGTCGCCTACAATCGTAGGTCGTGTTCAACTTCTTCGGCCGCTCGCGCCGCTCAAGCAGCCTGCGCCCGCCCCGCGCCCCGGGCGACACGATCCGGAAGGCCGACGCCGACCGCCTCGTGGCCTGGTGCCGGGGCCGCGGGCCGGTCGAGGCGTTCGTCGAGCCGGAGACGATGCTCAACGAGATGTCGGTCGTCCTGGTCGCCCCCGACGGCGAGTTCACCCGCCGGCCCATCGGCGGGCCGAAGGGCATCGACGCCGTCTCCAAGCTGCTCGGCGTGCCCGTCTACGACGTCGAGGAGACGGGCTACCCGCAGCGCATGCGCGAGCGCATCGAGCGCGACCGCATCCTGCGCAAGCGGGCCGAACAGCGCGAACGCCGCGCCCGGTTCGAGCGCGGCGAGGACCCGGGGGCTCCCTGAGCCGGCCCGGTCGTGAGGGGCCGGGCCCAGGGAACCTGAGGCCGTCTAACGCGCGGCGAGCTCCTCGGCCAGCGCGATGAAGGTACGTACCGGGGTGCCGGTGGCCCGCTTCGGGGTGTAGCCGCGGGCCGCGCCGGTGTTGTAGGAGGGGCCGGCGACGTCCACGTGCGCCCACTCGAGGCCCTCGGGGACGAACTGCGAGAGGTACATCGCGGCGTAGAGCATGCCGCCGTCGCGCGAGTTGGGGGAGTTGCGGATGTCCGCCACCGGCGAGACGACCGTCTCCTCGTGTTCCTCGAGCAGCGGCATCGCCCAGGCGTTCTCGCCGATCTCGCGGCCGAGGGCGGCGACGCGGTCGCGCAGCTCCTCGGTGCCCATCACGCCGGCGGTGCGGTTGCCCAGCGCGACGATCTGTGCGCCGGTCAGCGTGGAGGTCTCCACCAGGTAGTCCGGCTCGCCCTCGGCGGCGCGGGTGATGGCGTCGGCGAGCACCACGCGCCCCTCGGCGTCGGTGTTGATGATCTCGGAGGTGATCCCGCCGTAGTGGGTGATCACGTCGCCCGGGCGCGTCGCCGAGCCGGACGGCATGTTCTCCGCCAGTGCGACGGTCGCGGTGACCTCGACGTCGAGGTTGAGCCGGGCGGCGGCGAAGACGGCGGCGGCCGCGGCGGCCGAGCCGCCCATGTCGGAGATCATGTCCTCCATGGTCTTGGCGGGCTTGAGCGAGATGCCGCCGGTGTCGAAGGTGATGCCCTTGCCCACCAGCGCCAGCTTCGGGGTGGACTTCTTCTTTTTCTTCGGCTTCCAGCGCAGCTCGACCACGCGCGGCTCGCGCGCCGAGCCCTGCCCGACGGCCAGCACGCCGCCGAAGCCCTGCTTGCGCAGCGCCTTGGCGTCGAGCACGTCGGCCTTGACGCCGTACTCCTCGGCGGTGGCGGCCAGGATGTCGGCGTAGACGGCGGGGTAGAGGTGGTTGGCCGGGGTGTTGACCAGGTCGCGGACGAGGTTGGTCGACTCTGCGGTGACCTGGCCGGCGACGAACTCCTTCTTCGCGCCCTTCCAGTCGGCCACGAAGGTGACCCCCGGGGCCTTCGCGCCGGCGGCCTTGAAGCCGGTGTAGCGGTAGGAGCCGAGCAGCCAGCCCTCGACGGCGGCGCGCAGCCCGAAATCGCCGAGCGTGGTGGCCACCGCGGAGAACTCCGGCTCGACGGCCGTCAGCGTGCGGGCGACGGTGCCGGTGGCGCGGCGCAGCACCTCGTCGTCGAGTTCGTCGGCCGACCCCAAGCCCACCGCGATGACGGTGGCGGGCAGCGCGGCGTCGTGGCCGGCCTCGCCCTCGGTCGGGGCGGCGATGCGCGTGACCTCACCGGCCGCACCGGTCGCGCCGACGGCCTCGATGCGGGCCAGCAGCGCCTCGAGCGTCTCGGAGCCGAGGAACTCCGGGGCGGGCAGCTCGACGGTCCCGCCGGCCGCGGTGACCGGGGCCTTCCCGGCCTCCTCCCGGTCGCCGTCGGAGTCGACCTCGGCCTCGGCTGGGGCCTCGCCGCCGGCGCGGAAGAGCGGCAGCACCAGCGCCTCGGCCTTCTTCGGTACCTTCTTGCCCTGGCGCGGCGCGGCGACGGCGCCGGTTACGGGGAGAGCGGAATCGGACACGGGTGACCTCCATTGATTGTCGACGTCTCGTGGGTCACCCCAGCCTATCCGGCGTGGCGTGGGCGCGTTTCCGGCGTCCCTGTTGTTCCACTTGATGGGACGGGGCACCCCCTTTTGTCCCACCGCTGGTGAGCGCGACGAAAGCAGGGGAGTACGGTGACCGTATGGCACTCGAATTCAGCATCCACCGCACCGAAAACCCCACCCCTGACGCCCAGCGCGAGAAGATCCTCGAGGATCCCGCCTTCGGTCAGGTCTTCACCGACCACATGGTCCACATCCAGTGGACCGAGGACAAGGGTTGGCACAACGCGGAGGTCGTCCCCTTCGCCAACTTCTCCATCTCCCCGGCCGCCAACGTTCTGCACTACGGCCAGGCCATCTTCGAGGGACTGAAGGCCTACCGCCTGCCCGACGGCTCCATCGCCACCTTCCGCCCCGAGCAGAACGCGCGCCGCATGCAGAACTCCGCGCGCCGCCTGAACATGCCGGGCCTGCCGGAGGAGGACTTCCTGGAGGCCGTCCGCCTGCTCGTCGACGTCGACCGCGACTGGGTCCCCGCCGCCGGCGGCGAGGCCTCCCTGTACCTGCGCCCGGTCATGTTCGCCACCGAGCCGACCCTGGGCGTCCACGCCTCGAAGAGCTACTCGATGTACTTCATCGCCTCGCCCTCGGGCGCCTACTTCAGCGGCGGGGTCAAGCCCGTCAGCGTCTGGATCTGCGAGGACTACGTCCGCGCCGCCCCGGGCGGCACCGGCGCCGCCAAGTGCGCCGGCAACTACGCGGCCAGCCTGCTGGCCCAGACGCAGGCCGCCGAGAAGGGCTGCGACCAGGTCGTCTGGCTGGACGCCATCGAGCGCAAGTACATCGAGGAGATGGGCGGCATGAACCTCATGTTCGTCTACGGCACCGAGGCCGAGGGCAACGTCCGCGTGGTCACCCCGGCGCTGTCCGGCTCCCTGCTGCCGGGCGTCACCCGCGCCTCGCTGCTGCAGGTCGCCGAGGACCTCGGCTACGAGACCTCCGAGGAGCGCATCACCGTCGACCAGTGGCGCCGGGACGTCGCCGACGGCAAGATGACCGAGGCCCTGGCCTGCGGCACCGCCGCCGTCCTGACCCCGGTCGGCCGTGTGCTTTCCAAGGAGGGCGAGTTCGACGTCAACGACAACCAGGCCGGCGAGGTCACGATGAAGCTGCGCGAGGCCCTGACCTCCATCCAGCACGGCGAGGCCGAGGACACCCACGGCTGGAGCTACGAGCTGGTCGCGGCCGACAAGTAGTCCGCACGCAGATCAGGCCGAGAGTAAAGGCCCCGGGTCACTGACCCGGGGCCTTTCCCCTGCGAGATTCCGGTGCACTCTGGCGCCGGCCTACGGCCCAGGCGGGTCCGGCCCGCCCGGCTCGCCGGACTCCTCCGGTTCCCCGGGGCCCTCGGGCTCGGGCAGCTCGCAGCCCGAGGCGATGCGCGCGGCCGCACGGGCCACGGGCAGCGTCTGCAGGGCCGCGGTGCCCAGCCCGAGCGGGGCGTTCATGGCGAAGAGCGCCTGCAGGCCGAGGCGACGCAGTGCGAGCAGGTGCGCCGGGGCCGGGGTGAGCCGCCCGGCCAAGAGCCACTCGCGGGCACCGGGGGCCAGCGCGTCGGCGCACACGGCCGCCACGGCCGAGGCCGTCGTGTCCAGGATGACCGGGGTGCGCCGCACCGCGGCCTGCGCGATGAAGCCCGCGGCGGCCACCAGGTCGCAGCCGCCGGCGATGCGCAGCACGTCGCCGACGGAGTCGGCCACCTCGCGCGCCCGGAACATCGCGTCGCGCAGCACGGTGACGTTGCGCGACCAGCGCCGGTCGTCGGTGCCGGTGGTGCCGAAGCCGAAGATGGTGACCGGCTCGGTGCGCGTGATCGTGCCCAGCACGGCGAGCGCGGCGGTCTCCGCTCCCACGCCCAGCACCGCCGTCGAGAGCACGCCGCAGCCCCGGTCGACGGCCTCGTCGGCCAGGTCGCGGCCCAGCTCGAGGGCCGCGGCGTACTCCTCGGCGGTCATCGCGTCCTCGACGTCGATGAACCCGCAGCCGTTGCGCACGCGCTCACCGGCGTCCACGCCGTCGACGGTGCCGCGCAACGCGACGTCGACGAGCCGCACGCGGCAGCCGGCGGCCTCGGCGAAGACGGTCGTCGGCGAGGCACCCGCGGCCAGCGTCTCGGCCAGGCGGCGGGTGGCGTCGGCGCGGTGCCAGGCGCGGAAGCGGTCGGCCACGCCGTGCTCGGCGGCGAAGACCACCAGCTCGGCCTCGCCGATCTCACCGGGCGGGACCTGCCCGGAGCAGGCGGCGAAGAAGGCGGCGACGTCGGCCAGCCGGCCGAGCTCCTCCACGGTCACCGGGGAGGCCGGCGAGGCGGCGTTGCGCAGCAGCCGGCGCATCCGCCGGTAGGCGGCGGTGTCGGGCGCGGCCACCTCGCCGAAGGTCACCGGGCCTGCGGCGGGGGAGGCGGAAGGGACCTGCCCGGTGGAACCTGCGGGGGCGTCGGAAATCGGGTCAGCCACGGCCGGCTCCTAGACGTCCGCGCCGAGCTCCACGCGCGGGCGCGGGGTGCGCCAGCGCCGCGGCTGCGTGGCCCGGGAGTAGGCGTACATGCCAAGCCCGAAGCCGGTCGCCGAGGTGCCGGGGAAGCGGTCGCGCACCGCGGCGTTGGCGCGGCGGCCCAGCCAGACACCCTCGATGAAGAAGATGACGATCAGCGCCATGGCGAACAGCGACGCCGCCGCCGCGATCTTCGGCGCGGCGTTGGAGATCAGCATGAACACCAGAAGGATCAGGGCCGCGGGCATGACGTAGTTGTTGGCGAAGCGCCGCGCGTCGACCCAGTCGCGCACGAAGCGGCGCTCCTCGCCGCGATCGCGCTCGAGCAGGTAGCGCTCGTCGCCGGCGTCCATGCGCGCCTGCGCCTCGCGCTGGCGGGAGCGGTTGGCCTCGCGCTCCTTGCGCTTGTGCTTCTTCCACTCCTCCTTGGTCATGGACTCCTTGAGCTTCTTGCGCTCGGCGCGGGCCTGCGCCGGGGTCGTCGGCGCCATGGACTCGCCGCGGATCACGCCGCGGGCGAGCTCCTGGTCGCGACGCTTCGGGGTCGCGTGCCCCTTCTTCGGGGTGTAGCCGGGGTCGCGCTCGGCCTTCTCGGCCTGGGCCGCGGCCTCGTCGGCGGCGTCGGCCTCGTGGCCCGCCTCGGCGGCCGTCGCGCCGGTCTCGTCGTTCTTCTGCCAGGGGAATTTCACGCCCACCAGGTTACAAGCCGCGCACCGCGAAGTGGCTGCGGGGCCGGGACGGTGTTTTCTCCGGGTGGAGACGGGTATGGTTTAGCGCAGTGGGGCCGCCGCCCGGCCCGGCACCCGGACCAGCGCCCGGGGCTCGCCGGAGTGGGAGCAGACGCCGGGCAGGAACGGCCCCGAAGTGAACGTCTTCCAGTTTTTCCAGGAGCTTGCCATGACTGCACCGTCCACCGAGACCGGCGTGACCCTGACCGACGCCGCCGCCGCGAAGGCGAAGGCCCTGCTCGAGCAGGAGGGCCGCGACGACCTCTCCCTGCGCATCGCCGTCCAGCCCGGCGGCTGCGCCGGCCTGCGCTACCAGCTCTACTTCGACGACCGCACCCTCGACGGCGACAAGGTCGACGTCTTCGGCGGCGTGAACCTCGTCGTCGACCGCATGTCCGTGCCCTACCTGGCCGGCGCGACCATCGACTTCGCCGACACCATCGAGCAGCAGGGCTTCACCATCGACAACCCGAACGCGGGCGGTTCCTGCGCCTGCGGCGACTCCTTCCACTGACATTCAGGTGCGCGGCGTCGTCAATTGACGACGCCGCGCACCGACGCCGGGCGGAACTGTTCGGCGTGGGTGGCTGCGCGCGCCGCGCGGGAAAAACCCGGCGTCCCCTTGCGGGGCGCCGGGTTTTCGTTGTGGCCTGCTCCGGGCCCGGCCCGGGCCCGGGTGAGGCCCGGCCCGGGGGAGCGGGCGCTTAGATGTCGACCGGGTAGTCCGGGGTGTCGATCTGCGGGTGGATGCGGTCCTCGACGAAGATGCCGTGCCAGATCATGAAGGCCAGCACCGTCCAGATGCGCCGCGAGTGGTCGGACACACCGTCGCGGTGCTCCTTGAGCATCTCGAGGACGGCCTTCTTGTCGAAGATGTCCCCGGTCTGCGAGGTGTTGATCTGGTCCTGGGCCCAGCCGTAGAGCTCGTCTCCGGCCAGCCAGTGGCGCATCGGCACCGGGAAGCCCAGCTTGCGGCGGTGCAGCACGTGGGCCGGCACGATCTGCTCGAGGGCCTTGCGCAGCGCGTACTTGGTCGTGCCGTGGGAGACCTTCAGCTCGTAGGGCAGTGACTCGGCGACCCGGAAGACCTCCTTGTCCAGGAACGGCACGCGCAGCTCCAGGGAGTTGGCCATGTTGATCTTGTCGGCCTTGACCAGGATGTCGCCGCGCATCCAGGTGAACAGGTCCAGGTGCTGCATGCGCGCGACCGGGTCCATGTCCTGCGACTGCGCGTAGATCGGGCGCGTGACCTCGCGGTGGTCCCACTCGCGCTTCGCCCACGGGATCACGCGCTGCACCTGCTCGAAGTTGAAGGAGCGCGCGTTGCCGTAGTAGCGGTCCTCCATCGGCATGGTGCCGCGCTCGAGCAGGGACTTGCCCTTCATGCCCTCGGGCAGCACGGTCGAGAGCTTGCGCAGCCCCTTGAGCAGTGGAGAGGGCATCTTCTCGAAGGGCTTGAGCGAGAGCGGCTCCTTGTAGATGGTGTAGCCGCCGAAGAGCTCGTCGGCGCCCTCGCCGGAGAGCACGACCTTGACGTGCTTGCGGGCCTCGGCGGCGACGAAGTAGAGCGGCACCAGGGACGGGTCGGCGACCGGGTCGTCGAGGTACCACATGATCTTCGGCACGGCGTCCGCGTACTCCTCAGGGGAGACGATCTTGACGTGGTGCTCGACGCCGATGGCCTCGGCCGACTCGGCGGCGACGTCGACCTCGGAGTACCCCTCGCGCTCGAAGCCGGTGGTGAAGGTCAGCAGGTCCGGGTTGTGGCGCTTGGCCAGCGCGGCGATCGCGGTGGAGTCGATGCCGCCGGAGAGGAAGGAGCCGACGGTGACGTCCGCGCGCATGTGCTTGGCCACGGAGTCCTCGAGGACCTTCGCGATGCGGTCGAAGACCTGCTGCTCGCTGTCGTGGGCGACCGGGGTGGTCTTGAACTGCGGGCGGAAGTAGCGGCGCTGGACCAGCACGCCGCCCGGGGTCAGCGTGGCGGTGCAGCCGGACTCGAGGCGGCGGATGCCGGTGTGCAGGCTCTCCGGTTCCGGGACGTACTGCAGGTCGACGTAGTGCTCGACGGCGCGGCGGTCGATGCTGAGGTCGGTGCCCATGTCCTCGGCGAGGGCGAGCAGGCACTTCTTCTCGGAGGCGAAGGCCGTGCCGGCGGGCGTGGTGGCGAAGAACAGCGGCTTGATGCCGAACTGGTCGCGGGCGAGGAACATCGTGCGCTTGCGGGAGTCCCACACCGCGAAGGCGAACATGCCGCGCAGGTGCTCGACGACGTCCTCACCCCACAGGTGGTAGCCGGCGACGATCGTCTCGGAGTCACCGGTGGTGTGCAGGGGCAGGCCGGCGGCGGCCAGCTCCTCGCGCAGCTCGATGTAGTTGTAGATCTCGCCGTTGAAGGTGAGCGTGTAGCGCTGCGGGTCGTCCTCGGGGCCCCACACCAGCGGCTGGTGGGAGTGCTCGAGGTCGATGATGGACAGCCGGTTGAACCCGAAGACGACGTCCTTGTCGTTCCAGGTGTCCGTGCCGTCGGGCCCGCGGTGGCGCATGCACGGCAGCGCCTCCCGGACGGCGTCGACATGGGTCGCCGCCGACCCGTCGGAGGTCAGGAGGCCGAGCAGACCGCACATAGGGCAATGGTTCCTTCCTGAGGGGACAGGTTCTTTCCGTCCGATGATGGCACGAGCGCGCGACGCGGGCCTAAAGGCGCGCCCGCCGGGCCCCCACGGTGAGGCCGACGGCTCTGTTCCGGCGCGCGCCGCGGGCGGTCCCGGACGACCCGGGACAGGGGTGCTGAAACTTTGAGGTGGCCCCGGTACACCCGAAAGGTTCCCCACACGGGTGCAAACTTCCGATTGATCTATATCTACGCCCCCAGATGTGCGCGCGCGGCGTTAAGCCTGGTACCTGTGCAATCGTCTCACCTGTGCAAACACCGGGATTCTCACGGTCGGGTATCACCGTGGTTTCAGCTTGGGCATCGACTATCCTCCTGATTAGGAACGTTGAGATGTGTCCTCTACAGCTGCGTAGAAAAGAAAGGCAGACACACGTGGAACAGCGAAACAGGCGGGGTCTCGGCCGGAAGGCCGCGGTCGGCGCGCTGATCGGCGCCGCCGGCATGACTCTCGCGGGCTGTGACGTCCAGCCCCCGGAGCCGGTCTCGAACCTCCTGCACATGGGGTGGCCGGAAGGCATCACCCCGGAGGCTCACGAGATGTACAACTTCTGGATCTGGGTCTGGGTCGCGGCCTGGACCATCGGCATCATCATGTGGGGCATCTTCCTCTGGGGGATCTTCCGCTGGGGTGCCAAGCGCGCCGAGAAGAACGGCAAGGGTGAGTTCCCGAAGCAGCTCCAGTACAACATCCCGCTGGAGCTCGTGCTGACGGCCGTGCCGATCGTCATCGTCATGGCCCTGTTCTTCTTCACCGTGCAGACCCAGCAGAAGGTCGTCGCGATGGACAAGGACCCGAAGGTCGCCGTCGACGTCACCGGCTTCCAGTGGAACTGGAAGTTCGGCTACGCGGAGGTCGCCGCGGACCTCTCGCCGACCGGCCAGGACTGGGATGGCACCGACGAGGAGCGTCAGCAGCAGGCCGAGGACAGCAAGTACGACCGCGACGAGAACGGCGAGGTCAGCACCGAGCACGGTGACAACCCGATCCACGGCCGCTCGAAGAAGGACCTGTCCTACCTCGACTACGACACCGTCGAGACCCTCGGCACCACCGAGGAGGTCCCGGTGCTGGTCCTCCCGACCAACACCCCGATCGAGTTCCGACTCGCCTCCGGCGACGTCTCCCACTCGTTCTGGATCCCGGAGTTCCTCTTCAAGCGCGACGTCTACGCGCACCCGGACGCGAACCAGCAGCAGCGTGCCTTCCAGATCGAGGGCATCGAGAAGGAGGGCGCCTTTGTCGGCCGTTGCGCCGAGATGTGCGGCACCTACCACGCCATGATGAACTTCGAGCTGCGCGCGGTCTCCCCGGAGGACTTCACCGAGTACATGAAGTTCCGCACCGAGAACCCCGAGGCCCCGAACTCCGAGGCCCTCAAGCACATCGGTCAGGAGCCGTACGCCACCTCGACGCACCCGTTCAACTCGGACCGCACCGGCACCCGCACCGGTGACAACGCCGTCGACCACAACCAGAACGCGTAAGGGGCGAGGAGAAGAGCAATGAAGGCTTCAGCAAAGATCATGTACGGGCTGTCGGCGTTCCTGCTGCTGATGCTCGTGATCTACATCTTCGCGACCATGTACGTGCAGGACGACGGCTACGTCCGCGGCCTCGAGTGGGCCGGCGTGGTCGCCCTGACCCTCTCCTTCTGCCTGACCACCATGCTCGGCGTCTACCTCCACTTCACGGAGCGGCACGCCGACGTCCTCCCCGAGGACTGGGAAGAGGCCGAGATGGAGGACGGCGCCGGTGTGCTGGGCTTCTTCAGCCCCAGCTCGATCTGGCCGCTGGCCATGACCGGCGCGATCCTCGTGCTGGGTCTCGGCATCATCTACATGCACTACTGGATGATCGCCCTCGGCGCGGTGCTGCTGATCTACACCGGCGCCATGATGAACCTCCAGTACGGCGTGCCGAAGGAGAAGCACTAAGGCCTGACGGCCACGCAGCTGTCGGCCCGGCACCCGTGGCCGGGCCACAAGGACCGGGCCCCGGTCTCCGTGACACACGGAGACCGGGGCCCGGTTCTTTGTGTTTGCCGACGCCCCGTCGGCCTCCGTCGCCGGTACCGTACCGTTGTGTGGTTGGCCGACGCGGCATGCGCCATGCCGGGGCCGGCCACGAGGCCGTAAAGGCTCGGGCATTGTCGGCACAGGGAAGCGGTGCCGGGGCGCGGCGCAGGGGAGTGGCGCAGCACGTGCCGTGCCCGGCGCAACGCCCGGAAGGGACGCGCCGGCGGTGATGGGAGCGCGGCGTCGGTAATCGGGGGAGCGGGCGGCGAGGGGGAAGATGTGCGCCCGGGGTGCTGCGCGCGCGGCGTCGGCAATCGAAGCGGTGGGGGAAGACAGAGGGCTGATCTCACGCCCACACGTGCATCCGCGGTGGTGGATCCGGGGACGGCGGGGCTCCTCGCGAAAGAGAGACGGCCCGGTCAGGGGTCGAAAAGGGGCTCGGGCGGAAAGGTTGAGACACGGGGTTGGGCACGTGCTCGTCTGAAAGAATGATAAGCGGGGGTTAGCCGAAAGTAGGAGAACGGCGAACCAGTTCCCGAAAAAACTATGAGGTATGTCACCCCGTAAACGCTTGCAATTCGGTGGGAAACCTGGCGCCCGAAAAGTCCGAAATGGTTTCAGGGGAAGAATCTCTCGGTGAGGTCCGGATTGTTTGTTCATGACCAGCGTCGATGAGTGGTCGGACGCGAGGGCGAAGAAGTTCCCGTGAGTTCCGACGAAATTTCTGCGGGCGCACATCGCCTCTCAACCTGAATAGGCCCTGTGACAGAGGTTCGGGGAGCGGGGGATACGACGTGACTGCCCCTTGGATTCCAGCCATACTTGAGGGCGTGACGAGCGCAATTTCTAACCCAGGTGCGACGGAACGCGAGCGCGTGCCGGCGCTGAATCGACCGAACATGGTCAGTGTCGGCACCATCGTGTTCCTTTCGCAGGAACTGATGTTCTTTGCCGGACTGTTCGCGATGTACTTCACCGCGCGTGCCAACGGCCAATCGGGTGACTGGGAGCAGCAGACCAGCCATCTGACCGTGTGGTACGCGGCGATCATCACGATCATCCTGGTCTCCTCCTCGGTGACCTCGCAGTTCGGCGTCTTCGCCGCGGAAAGGGGTGACGTTTACGGACTGCGGCGCTGGTACACCGTGACGATCCTCCTCGGCGTGATCTTCCTCTGCATGCAGGGCTACGAGTACGCCGAGCTGATCATGGAGGGCGTGACGATCCCGAGCAGCGTGTTCGCCTCGGTCTTCTTCATCACGACCGGCTTCCACGCCGCCCACGTGCTGGCCGGCGTCGTCGCCTTCGTGGTCGTGCTGCTGCGCGTCGCGAAGTCGAAGTTCACGCCGGCGCAGGCGACCGCCGCCATGGTGGTCTCCTACTACTGGCACTTCGTCGACGTCATCTGGATCGGCCTGTTCATCATCGTCTACCTGATCCAGTAGACGGGGCCGCCCCCGGGCGCAGTCACTGCGGCGCCCGCGGCCCCCGCCGAAATCAGCGACCAAAACTCTGAAAGCTAAAGGGAAACGATGGATACCACTCCCAAGAACCCCGCGCGGGCCGCGGAAGCGCCCGCGCCGGCGAAGAAGACGCGCTCGCGTCGTCGCGCGCGGCGGGCCGTCGGCGGTGCCCTCGCGCTCACCATCGGCCTGACCGGCGCCGGCGTCCTCGCCAGCGCCCTTACTCCGGACGCACAGCAGGCCACCGCCCAGCAGGATGATCAGGCGATCATCCAGGAGGGCAAGGACATCTACGACGTCGCGTGCATCACCTGCCACGGCGCTAACCTTCAGGGTGTGCCGGACCGCGGCCCGTCCCTCATCGGCGTCGGCGCCGGTGCGACCTACTTCCAGGTCCACTCCGGCCGCATGCCGATGATGTCGAACGACGCCCAGGCCGAGCGCAAGACCCCGCGCTACACCGAGGACCAGGCCCTGGCCATGGCCGCCTACGTCGCGGCCAACGGCGGCGGCCCCGAGCTCGTCTACAACGAGGACGGCTCGATCGCCATGGAGGAGCTCCGCGGCGCGAACTACGACGGGCAGATCCAGCCCGAGGACGTGGCCCGCGGCTCCGAGCTCTTCCGCCTGAACTGCGCCTCCTGCCACAACTTCACCGGCCGTGGCGGCGCGCTCTCCTCCGGTAAGTACGCCCCCGAGCTCGACCCGGCCAACGAGCAGGAGATCTACCAGGCCATGCTGACCGGCCCGCAGAACATGCCGAAGTTCTCGGACCGCCAGCTGTCCGCCGACGAGAAGAAGGACATTATCGCCTTCATTAAGTCGGCCAAGGAGACCCCGAACCCGGGCGGCTGGTCGCTGGGCGGCCTCGGCCCGGTCTCTGAGGGCTTCTTCATGTGGTTCGTGGGCCTGATGGTCCTCATCTCCGCTGCTATCTGGATTGGAACGCGCTCATGAGCGACAAGAACAACACCTACACGGAGCGCGAACTCGGGGCGATGAGCAACGACGAGCTCGCCCGGCTGGGCACCGAGCTCGACGACGTGACCGTCGCCTACCGCAAGGAGCGCTTCCCGGTCGCCAACGACCCCGCCGAGAAGCGGGCCGCGACCCTGCTGAACGTCTGGCTGACGATAGCCATCGTCTCCGGCCTGGCCTTCCTGGCCGTCTACCTCTTCTGGCCCTGGCACTACAAGGGCCACGGCGACGAGGGCCTGTGGATGTACACCTTCTACACGCCGCTGCTCGGCCTGACCGCCGGTCTGTGCATCGTGTCGCTGGGCATCTACCTGGTCCAGTTCCAGAAGAAGTTCATCCCCGAGGAGATCTCGGTGCAGCGCCGTCACGACGGCCCCTCCGACGAGGTGGACCGCCGCACGATCACCGCGCTGCTGAACGACTCCTGGCAGACCTCCACCCTGGGCCGCCGCAAGGCGATGCAGGGCCTGCTCGGCGTCGGCGCCGTGGCAGCCGGCCTGGTGATCATCGCCCCGCTGGGCGGCATGATCAAGAACCCGTGGAAGCGCCGCGAGATGGACTACCACGGCGACGGGACGCTGTGGACCTCCGGCTGGACGCTGCACGAGAAGGGCGTCAAGCTATACCTCGGCCGCGACACGGGCGCGGCCGCCGAGGAGCACACCTCGGACACCGGCACGCACATGACCACCCAGGGCATCTCCCGTCTGGTCCGCGTCCGCCCCGAGGACCTCGCCGCCGGCGGCATGGAGACCGTCTTCCCCCTCGCGGAGGAGGACGTCAACGACGGTGACAAGTACGACAAGCAGCGCGACGTCTACGAGCACCACATGCACTCGATCCACGGCCCGCGCAACGCGGTTATGCTGATCCGCCTGCGTTCCCAGGACGCCGCCCGGGTCATCGAGCGCGAGGGTCAGGAAGACTTCCACTACGGCGACTACTACGCCTACTCGAAGATCTGCACCCACATCGGCTGCCCGACCTCGCTGTACGAGGCGCAGACCAACCGCATTCTCTGCCCGTGCCACCAGTCGCAGTTCGACGCGCTGCACTACGGCAAGCCGGTCTTCGGTCCGGCCGCCCGTGCGCTGCCGCAGCTGCCGATCACCGTGGACGAGGAAGGCTACCTCGTCGCGGAAGACAACTTCGCCGAACCTGTCGGCCCGGCCTTCTGGGAGCGTGAGTCCTAATGAGCAACAAGCTCGCCGAAATCGGCAACAACATCGACTCGCGGTACACAGCCGCGGCCGGCATGCGCCGGCAGATCAACAAGGTCTTCCCGACGCACTGGTCCTTCCTGCTCGGTGAGATCGCCCTCTACAGCTTCATCGTCCTGCTGCTGACGGGTGTCTACCTGACGCTCTTCTTCGACCCGTCGATCACCAAGGTGATCTACGACGGCGCGTACCTGCCGCTCAACGGCGTCGAGATGTCGCGCGCCTACGAGACCGCCCTGAACATCTCCTTCGAGGTGCGCGGTGGCCTCTTCATCCGGCAGATGCACCACTGGGCGGCCCTGCTGTTCATGTTCTCGATGGTCGCGCACATGCTGCGCATCTTCTTCACCGGTGCGTTCCGCCGCCCGCGTGAGGCCAACTGGATCATCGGCTGCACCCTGCTGATCCTCGGCATGGCCGAGGGATTCATGGGCTACTCCCTGCCGGACGACCTGCTCTCCGGCGTCGGCCTGCGCATCATGTCCGCCATCGTCGTCGGCCTGCCGATCATCGGCACCTGGCTGCACTGGCTGATCTTCGGCGGGGACTTCCCCTCCGAGCTGATGCTGGACCGCTTCTACATCGCCCACGTCCTGCTGATCCCGGCCATCTTGCTCGGCCTCATCGCCGCGCACCTGGCCCTGGTCTGGTACCAGAAGCACACCCAGTTCCCGGGCGCCGGCCGCACCGAGAACAACGTCGTCGGCATCCGCATCATGCCGGTCTTCGCCGTCAAGTCCGTCGGCTTCGGCCTGCTGACCTTGGGCGCCCTGGCCCTGATGGCCGGCCTGACGACCATCAACGCGATCTGGAACCTGGGGCCCTACAACCCCTCGCAGGTCTCCGCCGGTTCGCAGCCTGACATCTACATGCTGTGGACGGACGGCGCAGCCCGTGTCATGCCGGCCTGGGAGCTCTACCTCTTCGGCTACACCATCCCCGGCGTGTTCTGGGTGGCGCTGCTCGCCGGCGCCATGGTCGTCCTGCTGATCGCCTACCCGTTCATCGAGAAGAAGACCACGGGCGACGACGCGCACCACAACCTGCTGCAGCGTCCGCGTGACGTCCCGGTCCGCTCGGGTCTGGGCGCCATGGCCCTGACCTTCTTCATCCTCCTGACTCTCTCGGGCGGCAACGACCTGATCGCGTTCCACTTCCAGATCTCGCTGAACGCGATGACCTGGTTCGGCCGCATCGGGCTGCTGGTCCTGCCCCCGATCGCCTACTTCGTCACCTACCGGATCTGCATCGGCCTGCAGCGCTCCGACCGCGAGGTCCTGGAGCACGGCATCGAGACCGGCACGATCCTGCAGATGCCGAACGGTGCGTTCATCGAGGTCCACCAGCCGCTGGGCCCCGTCGACGAGAACGGGCACCCGGTCCCGCTGCCGTACGCCGGCGCCAAGGTGCCGAAGCAGCTCAACCGCCTCGGCTTCGCCGACAGCGAGACGAGCGGCATCTTCTCCGCGGACCCGGAGGACATCCAGCGCCGCAAGCGCGAGATCCGCAAGGAGAACGAGCGCGAGGAGCACAATATGCTCGAGCGCCTCAATGAGGCCAACCGTGAGGCCGACCGGTCCCGCGGAGAGGACGTCGACCACTAAGCGTCGAGCGCCCGTCACCGACCCCGTCACCCGCCTTCCCGGCGGGGGACGGGGTTTTCTCGTGTGTGGGGGAGGGGGCGCGGAACGGGTCGTCGATCCTGACGGGGGCGGGGGCCTCGTGTGTGGGGGAGGGTGGGGCGCCGATGCTGGCACATCCGGCGCATCCGGCGGGCAGGCGGGCTGTCCGCGCTTGGGTGGGGGTGGGGTTTGGTTTGGGTCGGAGGACGGCTGATTGCCGAGGGGGCGGAGGATGGGCTCGGGATGGGGACTAGCGGCGGGGGGAGTGAGCTCTATTCTCGTGGGCCACGGGGCGGGGGATCTGCATGTGGGTCGATCCGCGTCGGGTATCGGCGGCGATGTCTATCCGCGGATGGGGTACGTAGGGCTGTTTTAGCCGCGTATGCGCTGGTAAAAGTCGATCAATCGAAAACCCTTGCGATCGAACGCATGTGCCTGGAAGTTGGTGGGCAGACAACGACAGTTCGGGGGGAATTCAATCGGTCGCGACGCGGCCGCCCCGGTATCGAGGCCCCGGGAGGTGACCCCGATGACCGTGACCGCTTCGACCCTCGCCGGTGCCGCCCGTGCTGGGCCGGCGACTCCGCGTGTCCGTCGGGCCGCCTCTCTTGTGCAGACGATCTCGGGCGCCTACGGGGAGCTCGCGGACCTGATCGGCCCGTCGGTGGAGGCCCGGGAGTTCACCGCGATGCTGCCCTCTCTGATCGACCTGGAGAAGACGCAGGGGTCCAAGACCGCTGTGGACGACGCCGTGGCCCATCTCGCCGGCCTGCATCACGCGGGCAACCTGACGGGGACGCGCCGCGTGGACCTCTTCCCCGCGGAGATCTTCGACCTGACCCGTCGTGAGGCCCGCGCGCGTGGACGGGGCGGAGAACATCTACGGCCCGGCCCGTCCGGCGGGCCCCGCTCCGGCGCAGGAGACGGATGGTCTGGATGTTGATGGCCCGGATGTGGGCGATCCCTCCTCGGAGCCGGAGTCGGATGGTTCGGGGTCGGGCGAGGATTCTGGTCCGGGCCAACAGCCGGGATCCGCCGATGCGGCTGGGGCCGGTCGTGGTGCCGATGACGACGCCGTCCCTGGTGGGGTCGGCAGGGACGCGGAGGACGCCTCCGAGCGTGCCCGCAGAGAACGCGAGGAACGCGAGAGCGTCGAGCGGGAACGAGAAGAAGCGGAGCGGGCTGAGCGCGCACGCAAAGAGAAGGAAGAGGCTGAGCGGAAGAAGGCTGAGTGCCGGGCCGCGGAGGAGCGCCGGCGCAAGGCTGAGGCCGACCGTCGGGAGGCCAACCGTCGGGCCCGTGAGAAGAAGCTCGCGGCTGAGGAACTGCGCATCATCAACAACGAGCTGCGCAGTCTCAAGGACGGCGCCAGCGTCGGTGCGGAGGAGCTGCGTCGCCTCGCTGTGGAGGAGGCCGACAAGCGCGGACCGGAGGATCTGCGCGACTGGCTGCGCGCCCGCGTAGCAGAGGCTAACGGCGCCTTCCGCGACCCGCTGACCGCCTACATGGACCGTTGGCCCTGGATGTCGGAGCCTTACGCGGACGGCGGCGCCTGGATCAAGGGCTACATCCCGCCGGCCACCGTGGCCGTACTCAAGCACCTCTTCATCAAGGTGAAGCCGGGCTTCGACCGACCGGGCGAGGGCGATGACACCGTGGACCTCTCCGGGCTGTCTATTCCGGGCCTGTCCGGCGTAGTCGCTACGCACGGTCCCGGCTGTGGCGAGCGGGGCGTGCCGGACCGGCGCACCCCGGGCCAGCGCAGGGCGGACCTGTTCCTGCACATGGCCACCGCCTACGCGTCGGGCCAGACCTGCAACACCGGGTGCGCGAGCATCGTCGCGTCGCTTGTCGCGGAAGATCTCACGAACATCGACATGGCCGCCGGCACGGCGATGATGGATCCGGAGGCCGCCGGCCGACTCTGGGGGAGGACCTTCCCGACGAACACTGGGGTGCAGGTCAGCCTCTTTGACTTGATTGTGCTCAAAGCCGGGGCGCACGACTTCGTGGTCCTGCACGGAACCGACGGCAACCCGCTGATCGCGGGTAGAGCACGAAGACCGGCGAGCTTCGTCCAAAAAGTCGCGGTATTCGCCAGAGACCAGGTCTGTTCCTATCCGGGGTGTACCGCGTCAGCCGACGAGTCCGAACTCCATCACCTGGTCGCGTGGTTGAACGGTGGGCGCACCGACATCGAGAACCTGACGTTCCGATGTAAGGACCACCACGGAGACAACAACGACAAGCGGGACAGGTATGCCTCGCGCGGCTGAGCCGAGCGGGATCCGGAGACCGGGCGAGTGGGGCACACCCCACCGGCGGCGTCCTCGGACACGACCAACGTGATCGTCAACGAGACCGAGATGGCGTCGACGTCCGCGGGCGAGCGGATCAGGAGGAGGTACCAGAAGAAGTCTGTCTCCGATGAGGAGGAGACGTGGATGGCCGACTACGAGGACTGTCACGCCGAGGAAGCGGGAGAGGGAGCGGCCGGGAGCTATGGCGGAGACGCATCCGGGTGGTCCGGTGGTGCCGTCAGGGACCTCTACGGGGAAAATGACACCTTCGACGACACCGATCCCGACGACGGTGAGCTCGGCGGGGGAGCGCCTGGAAGCGGAGCGCCGGGAGGTCGAGCGCCGGGAGGCGGCGGCCCGGAAACGGCCGGCGGCCGGCCGACCTTTTTCAGTGCCTGAGATTCAGCGCCTGAGGCGGGATCGCGTCGGGGAGGAGCCGCAATGAGCCAGGATCCAATGTGACAGGATCGGACGGCATCGTTACGTAACCGGATCGGGGGCTGCAACCGTCGTGGGGAGTGCTCCCCGAGACGGCCGAAAAGGTCCATTTTGAAGCTCCGCGGGGCATGTGTGACGAAGCGCACAATATTCGTTCGGATGCATGCCCGCACATTTTCGGCGACGCGCATGCATGCGCGGCGTGGTCAATTTTCTGCGTCGTTTATGCAGTACACGGGCCTGTTTCGCTGATGTGTCAGCGGAAGTGAGGGTCGGTGGTCGAGGTTGGTGTAGGAAGTGTCGCGATTTGATAACGGACCGATAACGGCTTCGTGTTTGCCTGTCGGTTGGACACGACTTGTTGCCGTTTCGTAACCTGATCGAGACCTTGCCGCCGGGGGAACGCCCCGGATGCATGAAACGAACGAAGAAGCCAAGCCGCGCTCCGCGAAGAACCAACAACCTTCGGGACCGGTACGCGAGAGCAAGACTTGAGATTGGGAGAATCATTCGTGGCTAAGCACCGTCGGCAGACCAAGACCACCCGCCGTATCGCCATTGCCTCCACCGCCGTCGCGATGGGCGCCACCGCCATCAGCCCCGCCGTCGCGGGCGCCGCCGAGGTCCAGATCCCGAACGCCGGCTACACCGTCGACGTTCCGGGCCTCGAGAACGTTCCGGGCATCCAGGATGTCCCGGGCTACAGCGACTACGTCGTCCAGAACAACACCGCCGCCGGCTCGGCCGCCCCGGCTTCCCAGAGCCAGCGCATCGTCGAGATCGCGCAGTCCAAGATCGGCTCGCCGTACGTCTACGGCGCCGCCGGCCCGAACGCCTTCGACTGCTCCGGGTTCACCTCCTGGGTCTACGCCCAGGTCGGCAAGCAGATCCCGCGCACCTCGCAGGCCCAGGCCTCCGCGGGCACCCCGGTCGCCTACAACGACCTGCAGCCGGGTGACATCGTCTCCTTCTACGGCGGTGCCTCCCACGTGGGCATCTACATCGGTGACGGCAAGATCATCGACGCCCTGAACTCCGGCACCCCGGTCGGCGTCCGCACGCTCGACTACATGCCGTTCAACAACGCGGTCCGCTTCTAAGAGTCAGGACCCCGCGTCACTGACGCCACCGGCCGAGGCAAGCGGTCGGTGAGCGTGTCGCAGGCCCCCGCATCCCGGGTACGTCCCGGGGCGGGGGTTTCGTGCTGTCCGGGGTCGGCGTCAGTTTCAGAGGGTCGCCTCGGCGTCGGCGTCGCCGTCAGTGTCCGCCTCGGCATCGGCGTCGGCGCCGCGGTCGGGCTTTGTGCCGGCGTTGCGGCCGAGCTGTCGCTGTCGCGGCCGCCCGCCGACGCACCCCTCTGACCTCAATTTTCACACCGGTCACGACGTCCCGGTTCCCGTTAACATTCCGTGACCTTGCAGGCTATAGTCTCTCTTTGTCCACGCACAGCGTCCCCGTTCCGAACCGACCGGAATCCGACCGGGCCGACCGGCCCACCGGACCCCGCCCGGAACCCCGACCGAAGCCGCAGGCACCTCGGCCGACCACGGCGGACCCGCGTGCCCTAAGTTTTCGTCCCGCCTTCCCGGAGGTAGCCCCCGTGCGCTCTCACTTCATTCGACGCGGCCTGTCCGTCGTCGGCGTCCTCGCCGTCCTCGGCGGCTCTGCCCACGTCGCCCAGGCCGACGAGGTCGACGACCTCCTCTCCGAGATGGACGAGCTCTCCCAGGAGGCCTCCGCGAAGAACGAGGAGGTCAAGGACCTCGAGGACCAGGTCGAGGAGTCCCGCCGCAGCGTCGACGAGCTCGACGGCAAGGTCGCCGCGACCCGCGAGGCCGCCGACCGCGCCCTGGCCGAGGAGCGCGCAGCCCGCGAGGGCGTCGACCTTGTCGCCGGCTCCCGCTACCGCGGCAGCTCCACCGGCGACGCGGTGAGCGTGCTCGGCGCCGACAACCCGCAGATGGCCCTCGACCGCTCCGCCTACCTGTCGACCCTGGGCCGCCAGGCCGAGAAGTCGGTCAAGGCCCTCGAGGACGCCACCGCCACCGCCGACCGGGAGCGCGACCGCGCCGCCCGCGCCCGCGCGGAGGCCGAGTACCGCAGCAACCGCCTGGCCATCCAGCTCGAGGACCTCAACGAGGAGAAGGAGGAGCTCGAGGCGCGCACCGCCGAGCTCAGCGAGCGCATCGACGGCCTCGACGAGGAGGCCCGCGCCCGCTGGGAGAGCAAGTACGGCCCGCTCGCCCCGACCCTCGACCCGGCCGCCGCCGAGGGCGTGGTCGGCGCCGCGCTGAGTAAGCTGGGCTCGCCCTACAGCTGGGGTGCCGCCGGCCCCGACGCCTTCGACTGCTCCGGCCTGATGTTCTGGGCCTACCAGCAGCAGGGCAAGTCGATCCCGCGCACCTCGCAGGCCCAGATCGCCGGCGGCACGCCCGTCTCGCGCGCGGACCTGCAGCCCGGCGACATCGTCGGCTACTACCCGGGCGTCACCCACGTCGCCATGTACATCGGCAACGGCCAGGTCGTCCACGCCTCGGACTACGGCATCCCGGTCCAGGTCGTCTCCGTCGACTCGATGCCCTTCGCCGGCGCGTCCCGCTACTGACCCGTACCCCCTCCGGAGGCTCGCACAGACTGCATGTCCAAGGTCCTGCTGGTCACCAACGACTTCCCGCCGACCGTCGGCGGCATCCAGTCCTACCTGCGTGACTTCGTCGAGCACCTCGGCGCCGACGAGATCGCCGTCTTCGCCTCCACCCAGGACGCCGAGGCCGCCCGCGCCCACGACGCCGCCGTCGGCTACCGCGTGCACCGCTGGCCGCGCCGCGTCATGCTGCCCACCCCGGCCACAGCGCGCGAAATGGCCCGCGTGATCGTCGAGGAGGGCGCCGAGACCGTCTGGTTCGGTGCCGCCGCGCCCCTGGGTCTGCTCGCCGACGCCGCCCGTCGCGCCGGCGCGCGGCGCATCGTCGCCACCACCCACGGCCACGAGGTCGGCTGGTCCATGCTGCCGGGCGCGCGCCGGCTGCTGCGCCGCATCTTCCGCCGCGCCGACGTCGTCACCTACATCTCCGACTACACCCTCCGTCGCCTCGCGCGCCTGCTGAGCGGAACCGAACTCGTCCACCTGCCCTCCGGCGTGGACACTGACCTCTTCCGCCCGATTGACGACGCCGCGCGGGCCGACGTGCGCGCCTCCTTCGGCGTCGGCGCGGACGCGCCGTTGGTGGTGGTCATCTCCCGCCTGGTGCCGCGCAAGGGCCAGGACCAGCTGATCCGCGCCTGGCCGGCCGTGCGCGGCAAGGTGCCCGGCGCCCGCCTGCTGGTCGTCGGCCGCGGCCGCTACGAGTCCACCCTACGCATCCTCGCCCGCCGTGCCGGGGAAGGCGTGGAGTTGACCGGCCCGCTCGACTTCGACCGCATGCGCGCCCTGCTCGCCGCCGCGGACGTGGCCGCCATGCCCGCGCGCACCCGCTTCGGCGGCCTCGACGTCGAGGGGCTCGGCATCGTCTACCTCGAGGCGCAGTCCAGCGGCGTGCCCGTGCTCGCCGGGCGCTCGGGCGGCGCGCCAGAGACCGTCACCCCGGAGACCGGCGTCGTCGTCGACGGCTGCGACCTGCCGGCCATCGAGGAGGCGCTCGTCGGGCTGCTCTCGGACCCGGAGCGCCGCGCGCGGATGGGCCGGGCCGGCCGCGCCCACGCAGAGGGCGCCTGGAGCCGCGGTGAGATGGACCTCCGTCTGCGTCGCGCGTTGGGGCTGGGGGAGGGCCCTGGCCTATAATTTCCACTTTGACCGAACGCGACCCCGCAGCTGCGGGGTCCTGAGGCGAACCGAAACCCTGACCCGACCGGAAAGGTCCAGCCGCACATGATCGCGAGCCCGCGCACCGACGCCCAGGCCCTTTCGGGCCTCACCGTCGGCTTCGACATCGGGGGCACCAACCTGCGTGCCGCCGTCGTCGACGCCGAGGGCCACATCGTCGACTCCGCGGCCATGGCCTCCTCGGGTACCGCCACGGGCCTCGAGGACGGTATCGTCCGGCTCGTCGGCGAGCTCTCCGCGCGCAACCGCATCGAGGCCGTCGGCGTGGCCGTCGCCGGCTTCCTCGACGCCGAGTGCGAGACCGTCCGCTTCGCCCCGCACCTGCCGTGGCGCGACGCGCCGGTGCGCCGCACCTTGGCCGACCGCCTGGGGCTGCCGGTGCGGCTCGAGCACGACGCGAACTCCGCGGCCTGGGGCGAGTACCGCTTCGGCGCCGCGACGGGCGTGCGCGACTGGGTGCTCTTCGCTGTGGGCACCGGCATCGGCACCGCCCAGATGCACGACGGCGAGATCTTCCGCGGCGCCTACGGCACCGCCCCGGAGCTCGGCCACCTGACCGTGGTGCCGGGCGGGCGGCGCTGCCCCTGCGGCAAGCTCGGCTGCCTGGAGCGCTACTGCTCGGGCACCGCGCTCGTCGTCAGTGCCGTCGAGATCGTCCACTCGCACCGCTTCCACGGCTCCAAGCTGGCCGAGCACGTCCGCCGCGACCCCTCGGCCGTGACCGGCGAGCAGGTCATGGCCGCCGCCCGTGCCGGGGACCCGGCCGGCAAGGCCGTCGTCGACGACTTCTCCGACTGGTTCGGCCAGGGCCTCTCCGTGATCGGCGACCTCTTCGACCCGGAGCTGATCCTGCTCGGCGGCGGGGTCTCCCGCGACGCCGACCTCTACCTGCCCGAGGCGATCGAGACCTTCGAGTCCGGGGTGGTGGGCACCGGCTACCGGCCCACCGCGCGCGTGGCAGTCGCGGAGCTGGGCGCCGACGCGGGTATGATCGGTGTGTCCGATCTGGCGCGTCGCGCCGCGCGAGCGTGACCTGGTTCGTGCGACCATGTGGCCAACGTGGCCGTGTCGCAGAAGCACGGGGCAGCGCGGGCACGTGACCTCAAGGAGCGCAACGCGTGCACTCCGACCGCCGAAACCCCCGCGCCGGCGCGGGGCAACGAGGGAGAGCTATGCATAACAAGTGGTACTGGACGTTCAAGCACATCCTGATGGGGCCGTTCCTGCGGGTGTGGAACCGTCCGGTCCTGGAAAACGGGCAGAACATCCCGGAGGAGGGCTCCGCGATTCTGGCCTCCTCGCACCAGGCGGTCATGGACTCCTTCTACTTCCCGCTGCTGTGCGACCGCCAGCTGACCCACCCGGCCAAGAAGGAGTACTTCACCGGCAAGGGGATCAAGGGCGCGATCAAGCGCTGGTTCTTCACCACCGTCGGCCAGGTCCCCGTCGACCGCCAGGCCAAGGGCGCCGGCGAGACTATGGCCGCGGCGGCCCAGAAGGTCTTCGACCGCGGCGACTTGTTCTGTATCTACCCGGAGGGCACCCGCTCGCCCGACGGCCGCATCTACAAGGGCCACACCGGCATGGCGCGCATCGCCCTGTCCACCGGCGAGACCATCATCCCGGTCGGCATGGTCGACACCCGCAAGGCCAACCCGATCGGCACCACCTTCCCGCGGCCGCACAAGGTCCGCGCGATCGTCGGCGCCGGCATCGACCCGCTGGCCTGGGCGCGCAACCGCCGCATGGACCCGGCCGACCACGAGACCGCCCGCGCGCTGACCGACTACGTCATGCACACGCTCTCCAAGATCACCGGCTACGAGTACGTCGACGCCTACGCCTCCGAGGTGCGCGCCTCGCTCGAGGCCGGCAAGGGCTACCCGGCCAGCACCGAGCCGAAGGGCGACCCGGCCGCCCGCCGCCCCGGCCACTACCCGAAGAACGGCGAACACGCCGTCAAGGACGCAGAGAAAGCCGCCGAGAAGGCCGCGGAGAAGTCCTCCGAGAAGGGCGCCGACTAGGGCACAGGTGGCCCGCGCCGCCAAGCGGTGGGCAGCACTCCGCACTCCACCGCGGGGGCGGCCCCCGCCGGGCCCCGCACGCGCCCCGGCACCCCGTCAACCAGGGCGTTCGCGGAGCCGGATAAACCGGCCCGCATGCCCCGGGGCCGCCGAGCCATTTTCCCTGCAAGGGTTCCTGCGGCTATCCTGTGCCCCACGCGCGGCACCGAATCCGCCGCGACAGGTCCAGCACAGCCACCTCGAGGGAGCCCCATGATCCACGCGTCCCGGCCCGCCACCGGGCTCTCCGCCGTGGCTCCCGAGCGTAAGAAAGTGCGCCTGGCCTGGCCGGACGTGGCTAAGGGCCTGTCGATCATCGGCGTGGTCGTCCTGCACGTCTGCCTCGAGGTCCCCAACGGCATGGAGACCGCGATCGCGGGCGTCAACCACGTCCTCGACCCGCTGCGGATGTGCCTGTTCTTCCTCGTCAGCGGCCTGTTCTCCGCGAAGGTCATGCAGATGACCTTCAGCGAGCTCTTCTGCCGCCGCCTCTGGTTCTTCATCGTGCCCTACGTGCTGTGGACGCCGGTGGAGATGTCGCTCAAGCGCCACCAGTGGGAGCTCCTCTTCGACCAGGAGATGCCCGGGCCCGGCACCTATATCGCGGCGGTCGTCTCCAGCGAGAACATGTACTGGTTCCTCTGGGCCCTGATCGCCTTCAACGTCTTCCTGTGGGCCACCCGCCGTCTGCCGCGGTGGGCCGCGCTCGCCCTGACGCTGACCCCGCTGCTGATCCTGCCGCTCAACCAGGAGTTCACGGCGGTGGCCCAGGCGATCATGTTCCTGCCAGTGTTCATGGTCGGCGTCCACTTCAGCCTGGCCATCCGCCAGTTCGCCACCGAGCCGGTCGCCCCGGTCAAGGTCGTCGCCTCGGTCGCGCTCTACATCGCCGGCTTCGCCGTCTACGCGCTGTGGCGCCTGGTCGCCGACTTCGGCCTCGACCCGGTGGCCTGGCCGCTGTGGCCGGGCGCGGTCATCCGCCCCGACGAGATGTGGATCGTCGTGCGCGCCGTCGGCCAGATGCTCATGCTCCCGGCCGCCGTCCTCGGCGCGCTCGCACTGTCGAAGGTCCCGTTCGTCTCGGGCTTCCTGCAGTTCGTCGGCCGCCACACCCTGCCGATCTACCTGGGCCACCCGATCGCGCTGACGCTGATCTTCACCCCGATGTTCCTGGCCACCGACGGCATGGAGATCGGCACCGGCAGCGGCGGGTTCGCCACCCGTACCGGCGTGTGGTTGGTCATCGGCATGCTGGCTGCCGCGCTCGGCTCCTTCGTCCTCTGGGCGCTGGCCCGGGTGCCGGTGATCGGCTGGTCGCTCAAGCCGCCGCCCATCGAGCCGCTGCGGCAGCGTATCCTCGCCCGGGTGCACCACAGCGCCCCGCGAGCCGAGGGCGCACAGCGAATCGGACAGCCCACCGGGAGGCGACACCATGACTGACAAGGCCAAGAAGATCGTCATCGTCAGGCTGGCCCTCGTCGTCGCCTTCACGCTGGCCTACGTCATCCTCGCCGCCCTCGAGTTCCACAAGGAGCTCGTCGGCTCGGTCGCGGTGGTCCTCATCATCGCCGCGATGTTCGTCCCCGTCCCCGGCGAGCGCGCCCGCAGGCACTGAACCCCCCCCAACTGACGACGCCCGCGGCACCCACCGCGGGCGTTTCCCTCACTCCTGGCGCGTGGCGGGCGCCGGGGCGCCCGCGGCCTGCGGCCACAGCAGCACGCGCGGGCTGAGAAGTGCGAGCACGATCAGGGCGACGGCCAGCAGCAGGTAGCTGGAGCCGGCCAGGTGCTGCCAGGCGGACCAGGCCAGCTCGACGTCGCTGCCGCGCGGCAGCCAGGTGTGCGGCTGCACGGCCATCGCGACAACGGCCAGCCCGGCCCAGATCCGTCCGGTAAGGGTGCCGGAGAGCGCGGTGACCAGCGCGGCGGGGATCAGCCACACCCAGTGGTGCGACCAGGAGACCGGCGAGCAGACCAGCGCGATCAGCGAGACAAGCACGAGCGTGCCGGCGGCCGCCCCGCGCGGCCGCGCGCGCTTCGCGGCCTCGGCGGCACCGGCCTCAGGGACCCCGGCACCGGCCCCGGTCGTGGCCGCCGCGCCGAGCGCCGCCGCGCCCCGGGCCCGGCGGGCGAGCAGGATACCGGCGACGGTGACCGCGGCGATGGTGGTCGCCACGGCCACCAGCCACACCCCGGTCTGCCGGTCGCCGGTCAGGCGCACGATCATGCCGGTGGCCGACTGGTTGGTCGAGTACGCCAGTCCGCCGATGCGCTCCGGGGAGCCGAGCGCGGAGAACCAGTACTCCTTCCACACCGCGACGTCCGGCAGGGCCGAGAGGAGGGTGAGCGCCACGGCGGTGGCCACCATGCGCGCCGCGCCGGCCCAGTCGCGGCGCAGCAGGAAGTACAGGCCGAAGACGGCCGGGGTCAGCTTCACCGCGGCGGCCAGGCCGGCGAGCATCCCGCGCGGCACGCGCCCGCGGCCCAGGGCGTCGTAGGCGACGAGCCCCATGAGCAGGATGTTGACCTGGCCGAAGTCGAAGGTCTGCGAGGCGGGCTCCAGGAACGCGCAGACGGGCGCGGCAACCAGCGCCCAGCGGCGCGACGCGACGTCGTCAAGCGGGGTGGCGGAACGCAGGAACAGCGCGATGACCACCCACAGCACCACGGCGCTCGCGAGGTTGAGCAACGCGCCGCCGAGGCCGAGCGGCAGCAGCCGCAGCGGGGCGAAGAGCGCGGCCGCCAGCGGGGGATAGGTGAAGGGCAGCTCGATGCCCTGGGTCTCGAAGCCCATCGAGTAGATCGGCAGGCCCTCCGCGTAGGCGTCGCCGCCGCCGCGGTAGACGCCGAAGTCCACGAGCCTGCGCCACATCAGTCCCTCGCCGCCGCGCAGCGCGCGCATGTCGATCATCCAGTAGACCGCGACGACCACGGCGGCGACCGCGCCGAAGGTCAGCAGGCCGCGCGGCGGCCCGGAGATCGGGCGGTCGCGGCGTGCGGTGGGCTCGGGGACGGGAACGGTGCTCACCCGGGTGAGTATAGGGTGCCCGGCCACGTCTGACGACGCCCCGGCCCGCCCCAGGTGTGACCGGCGCGCGCCTGGTCGTCCACGCGGTGGGACGTGGCCGCTAGACTGTGAGCACGGCCACCGTCTCCGGCCCCGCAGCGAGGTGGGCGGGCGGCCGAACCGCCGAGACGAGACACGGACGACGAGTAAAGGAAGCGGGCAGGCCGTTGCGGTACTTCTACGACACCGAGTTCCTGGAGGACGGTCGGGTCATCGAGCTGGTCTCCATCGGTGTGGTCGCCGAGGACGGCCGCGAGTTCTACGCCGTCTCCACCGAGTTCGACCCGTCCCGGGCCAACCCGTGGGTGCGCGAGCACGTGCTGCCGCAGCTGCCCCCGCCCGAGGACCGCGCCTGGCGCCCGCGCGCCCGCATCCGCAGCGACCTGACGGAGTTCCTCACCGGCGGGGAGGGCGTGCCGCGCCGCGAGCGGCTGCACCCCGAGCTGTGGGCCTGGGTCGGCGCCTACGACCACGTCGTGCTCGCCCAGCTGTGGGGCGACATGTCCGGGCTGCCGCGCTCGATGCCGCGCTACACCCGCGAGCTCAAGCAGCTCTGGGAGATGGCCGGCCGGCCCGGCCTGCCCGATCCGCCGCGCGGCACCCACGACGCCCTGGTCGACGCCCGGTTCAACCTGGTGAAGTTCCGCCGCTGCGTGGCCGCGCTGCCCCTCGGCGAGGACAACCGCGTGCTGCGCGGAGGCGGCGCCGGGTGACGCGGTTGATTCCTTTCGGGGCCAACATGCTTTAATGAATCGCGTGAGCTGGACTGTAGACATCCCCAAAGAAGCCCTGCCGGATCTGCCGCCGTTGCCGGACGGCATCAGGGAGGCGTGGGAGGACGTCATCTCCCGTGAGGCCCACCAGCAGCCGAACTGGGACCGGCGCGACGCCGACCAGGTGCGCAAGATCCTCGAGTCGGTGCCGCCCGTGGTGGTCGCCCCCGAGGTCTACGGCCTGAAGAAGCAGCTGGCCGACGTCGCCAACGGCAAGGCCTTCCTGCTGCAGGGCGGTGACTGCGCCGAGACCTTCGAGTCGAATACCGAGCCGCACATCCGCGCCAACATCAAGACGCTGCTGCAGATGGCCGTCGTGCTGACCTACGGCGCCTCGACCCCGGTCATCAAGGTCGCCCGCATCGCCGGCCAGTACGCCAAGCCGCGCTCCTCGGACCACGACGCCAACGGGCTGCTCAACTACCGCGGCGACATCGTCAACGGCGTGGCCCCCACCGAGGAGGCCCGCCGCCACGACCCGGCCCGCATGGTGCGCGCCTACGCCAACGCCGGTGCGGCGATGAACCTCGTGCGCGCCCTGACCGCCTCGGGCACCGCGGACCTCTACCGGGTCACCGAGTGGAACCGCCAGTTCGTCGCAAAGTCCTCGGCCGGCGCGCGCTACGAGGCGCTGGCCAAGGAGATCGAGCGCGGCCTGCGCTTCATGCAGGCCTGCCAGGTCGACGACTCCTCGCTGCGCACCGCGGAGGTCTTCTGCTCGCACGAGGCGCTGCTGGCCGACTACGAGCGCGCCATGCTGCGCCTGCACGAGGACGAGGACGGCCGCCTGCGCCTGTGGGACCTCTCCGCCCACCAGCTGTGGATCGGCGAGCGCACCCGCGGCCTCGACGACTTCCACATCAACTTCGCCGCCCTGATCGCCAACCCGGTCGGCCTGAAGATCGGCCCGACGATCACCCCGGAGGAGGCCGTCGCCTACGCCGACCGCATCGACCCGAACTACGAGCCCGGTCGCCTGACCTTCGTCTCGCGCATGGGCTACGACAAGGTCCGCGAGGTCCTGCCGGGCATCGTCAAGGCCGTCGAGGAGTCCGGGCACAAGGTCGTCTGGCAGTGCGACCCGATGCACGGCAACACCTTCACCGCCTCCAACGGCTACAAGACCCGCCACTTCGACAAGATCCTCGACGAGGCGCAGGGCTTCTTCGAGGTGCACCGCAGCCTGGGCACCCACCCGGGCGGCCTGCACATCGAGCTGACCGGCGAGGACGTCACCGAGTGCCTCGGCGGCGCCGAGGACATCACCGACGTCGACCTGCCGGGCCGCTACGAGTCCGCCGTCGACCCGCGCCTGAACACCCAGCAGTCCCTCGAGCTGGCCTTCCTGGTCGCCGAGATGCTGCGCCGCTAGGTGCGCCCGGCCCCGCGCGGTGCGTGGGGCCGTGATTGACGACGCCGGCGGTGCGCGCGTGTGCGTGCACCGCCGGCGTAGTCGTGTCCGGGGTGCCTGGGGCACCCCGGGCGCCTGCATCGCCGGCGCCGGGGCCGGCGGAGGAGCTGGGGCGTGCCGGGCGTGCGGCCTGTGGCGGGACCGGCCCGGCGGCGGCTAATCGCCCGTGGTGGAGAGCTTGACCGTGTCGTCGGGGGAGGCCGTGCCGCCCGCGCGCGGCGACTGGCGGTAGACGCGCCCGTCGCCGGTGGCCGGCGAGGGCTTCAGCCCGGCCTCCTCGATGGTCTCGCGGGCGTCGGCGGCCTTCTTGCCCACCACGCGCGGCACCTTCACCTTGCCCGGCAGTGTGACGGTGACCCGCGGGTCGGCGGGGTCGACGAGCTCGCCGGCCGCGGGAGAGACCGCCAGCACCTCGTCGGCGCTGTCCGCGGTGCGCGAGTCGTCGCGCTTGACCTCGACGGTCAGGCCTGCGTCGGCTAGCTTCGTGCGCGCCGCGTCGATCTTCTCGCCGACGACGTCCGGAACCTCCACGGCGTTGGAGACCGTCAGCTGCACCGAGGACCCGCGCGTGGTGGCGGTGCCCGTCGGCGGGTCGGTGGTGATCACGTGGCCGGCCGGGGTCTCGGCGTCGAACTTCTCCACCGTGCCGGAGACCTTCAGGCCCGCGCCCTCGAGCACCTCGGTGGCCTGCTGCGTGGACATGCCCGCCACGTGCGGGACCTCCACCGGGGCGGGCCCCTTGCTCAGGTGAAGCGTGACCATCGAGCCGACCGGCACGGCGTTGCCGGCGGCCGGCTCGGTTTTGGCCAGGTCGCCCTCGGCGACGTCGTCGGAGTGGACCTCCTCGCCGTACTCCCAGTTCAGCGTGCGCTCGGAGAGCAGCTGTTGGTAGCGCGCCGGGTTCGCGCCCTCCTGGATCTCGGGCACGGTGGGTCGGCCCTGGGAGACGAGCACGGTGACCTCCCGGCCGCGGACCTGGCGGTCGGGGAAGTCCGGCTCGGTGCCCGTGGAAAAATCGACCGGGATGTCGTCGTCGTAGACCTCGCGGGTGACCGCGGAGAAGCCGGCCTCCTCCACCTGGGCGACCGCGCTCGAGCGGTCCAGCCCGATGACCTGCGGGATCTCCCCGTAGCGGCCCGAGCCCAGCCACCAGCCGCCCACGGCGACGGCCGCGAGGATCACCGCGACCACGGTCAGCCAGGCCGCCAGTCGCCACGGCGAGCGGTTCGACAGCGGCTTCTCCGCGCGCGTCGCCCGGCCCTCCTCGTCCGGCGGCGCGCCGTCGTAGTCGTCGTAGTCGGCGGGGCGGTCGTCGTAGCGGTCCGGGGAGCGGTCGTCGTAGGTGCCGTCGTAGCCGTCCGGGCCGGCCGCGGGGTAGCCTGCGGTGCCGTAGCCGGCGTCACCGAAGAGCCCGTCGCCGTCGGCCGCCGGCAGCAGCGCGGTGCCGTACCCGCCCGGCCCGGGGCCCACCGGACCGTCGGGCGCGCCGGGGCCGCCCCACCGCGTCTCGCGCGGGTCCCGCCACTCCCCGGGGTGGTCGTCGGCCCCGTAGCCGTCGGCGTAGTCATCGGTCCCGTAGCCGTCGGGCCCGTCGCCGCCTTCGTCGCCCTCGCCCTCGCCCTCGGCGGGCAGCAGCGTCGTGTCGTCGGCGTCCGGGTCCCGACGGTCCGGGCCGCGGAAGCTGAGCACACCGGTCGGCGCCAGCACCCCGGCCAGCCCGGTGGTGTCCGTGGGCACCGCCGCCGCGCGGTGCGCGGCGGCGTCGTGCGGCACGGGCACGCGGAAGGTCGGCAGCAACAGCTCCCGCGCGACGTCGTCAAGCGCGTCCAGGAACTCGGAGGCGTCCCGGAATCGCTGCTCGGGATCGCGCACGGTGGCCCCGGCGACGAGCTCGTCGAAGAGCCCCGGCACGCCGCTGATGCGGCTCGACGGGGCGGGCACGTCGTCGTCGAGGCGCGCGTAGGCGTGCTCGAGGGCCGTCTCCCCGTTGAACGGGGTGGTGCCCGTGAGCAGCTCGAAGAGCATCACGCCGGCGGAGTAGACGTCGCTGGCCGGCGTCAGCTCGTCGCCGCGCACCTGCTCGGGCGAGAGGTAAGCGGCCGTGCCGACGATCTTGTCGGTGCGCCCGGTGGCCACGCTCGCGGCGCGCACCAGGCCGAAGTCGGCGAGCTTGACCGAGTGGTCCGCGCCGATGAGCACGTTGTCCGGCTTGAGGTCGCGGTGGATCATGTCCGCCGCGTGCGCGGCCGCGAGCCCCGTGAGCACCGCGCGCATCACCGCGGCGGCCGCGTGCGGCGGCATCGGCCCGCGCTCGGCGAGCAGCTCGCGCAGAGTGCCTCCCGTGATCAGCTCCATGACCAGGAAGATCACGTCGCCGTCAGAGCCGAAGTCGTAGACGCCGACGAGGTTGGGGTGCGTCAGCTGCGCCATCGCGCGGGCCTCGCGGCGGAAGCGGTGGCGGAAGACGGGGTCGTCGACGTAGCGGTCGTCCATCACCTTCACGGCGACCGCGCGCGCGAGACGCATGTCCACGCAGCGGTAGACGGTGGACATGCCGCCGCGCGCGATGGGGTGGTCGATGCGGTACCGCCCCTCGAGCATGTCGCCGATCTCGAGATGACTCATGGCTACCAGTATGGGGGACGGCGGCGCCGCGGCAAACACCGGAGGCGGGCCGCGCGGCGGGCGCACAGCTTAGAATCGGTGCCGTGAGTATCCAGACAACCTCCCGTGACGCCCTGCCCGCCGACGAGCCGCTGCTCCTCCTCGAGGAGGCCGCCGAGCGCCTCGACGTGCCGGTCACCAGGGTCATCGACCTGCTCAAGGAGCACAAGATCATCGCCGTGCGCGCCGACGGCGCGACCGCCGTGCCCGAGGCCTTCTTCGACGCCAGGCGCGTCAACAAGTTCGTGCCCGGCGTCATTGCGCTGCTCTCCGACGGCGGCTACGACGACGAGGCCATCCTGCGTCACCTCTTCACCGGGGACGACACCCTGCCCGGGCGCCCCGTCGACGCCCTGCACGGGCACAAGGCCCGCGAGGTCATGCGCCGCGCCCAGGCGATGGCGTTCTAGTCCCGGCCCAGTCCCGGCTTAGCGTGCGCCGGCGTCGGTTCTCCCGGCGCCGGCTTTTTCGGCCCCGGGCCGGGCGGGGCTTCGCTTTCCGACGCCGCGCGTCGGCGCGGCGTTGACGGGGGAGCGGTCCGGCACCGCGAGTGCGCCCACGGCCACCCAGGCGCACAGCGCGGCGATCGCCATGAACGCCACGTTGTAGAGCTGGTGGTTGCCCGAGCCGGTGAAGGCGACGGCGAGGACCACCGAGGCCCCGGCCGTCCACTGCACCAGGGCGCGCGGCACCGGGGTGACCGCGACGAGGGTGAGCAGGCTGGCGTAGTACCAGGGCAGCGAGACCGCGTTGAAGACGAAGGCCACCGCGTAGGCCACGGCGATGCCGCGCACGGCCTGCCGGTCGTTCTCGCGGAAGAGCCACCAGACCACGACCAGGCCGAGCAGCATGAGCACGCTGCCGATCGTGCGGAAGACGCCGAGCGGCTCGTTGAAGGTGAACGAGTCGTCGAGCACGCGCACGCTGTCGGTGACCAGGCCCGCCAGAAGCGACGGCAGGCTCAGCGGGTTGATCACCTTCGAGTTGCCGGAGATCTCGGCGAGCCAACCCCAGGACGCGCCCGAGGCCCAGGTCACCAGCGAGATCACCGCGACGGTGCCGGCGGTGCAGGCCGCGCCGGCGCCGAGGAAGGCGGCGAAGACGCGGCCGCGCGGGATCGCCGAGAGCGGCAGGTCGGCGGCGTCGGTGCTGGCAGCGCCGTCAGCGCGCCGGGTCAGCCGCGTGCCCAGGTGCCGGGTGGCCAACCAGACGACGAAGGGCAGCGCGATCGCCGCGGTCGCCTTCAGTGAGACGGCCACGGCGATGATCGCCACGCCGGCCACGAACCGCCGGTCGAGCGCCGCGACGAGGCCCAGGCTGACCAGCCCGACCATCAGCGACTCGTTGTGCATGCCGCCGACCATGTGCAGCACCAGCACCGGGTTGGCCACGCCCAGCCAGGTCGCCAGCGCGGGGTCGGCGCCCAGCCGGGCGGCGATGCGCGGCACGGCCCACAGGATCGCGGCTATGCCGGCCACCGACACCAGCTTGTAGAGCACCACACCGGCGGTAACGTGGTCGCCGACCAGGCGCGTGATGCCCTCGCCGAGCCACAGGTGCAGCGGCCCGTAGGGGGTGGTGGTGTTGCGCCAGTCGTGCGAGACCTCGAGCAGCATCGGGCCGGGGTTGGCGGCCGCGCCCTGCGTGTAGGGGTCGAAGCCGTCGCGCAGCATCGCGCCCTGCATCAGGTACGAGTAGACGTCGCGCGAGAGGATCGGCGCGGCCAGCAGCAGCGGCAGGGTCCACGCGGTGGTGCCGCGCACCACCGCACCCAGGCGGCGGTCGTCGGCGAGCGGTCCCAGGAACGTGCGGGTGAGATTGCCGACGTCCCGTGCGTCACCGCCGGCCACGTCCGTGGCGGCGCCTGCGGCGAAGACGGTGCGCCGCCCCGCGAGGATCCAGGCGGCGACGAGCAGGAAGATGCCCAGCCACAGGATCGAGCCGCACACCCCGGCTGCGTGGCCGTAGGCGAGCACGTTGAGGCCTAGGGCGTCGAGCACCCCGCCGCGGTTGCGGATGGCGCCGGCCCCGAACGAGGACGTGGCGATCAGCACGGTGGCCACCGTGCCGAGGACCAGCGGCGAGGGCAGGCGGTCCAGGAGGGCTCCGAAGCGCGCCGGGACGCCCACCGGCGAGGCGCTCACCGGTGGCGGGCGGTGGCGCGCACCGCCAGGTCGGAGAGCACGTCGCGGGTCTCGTCGGGGAGGCCCTCGAGGTGGGCGAGGCCAGACTCGAGCAGCGCGCTGATGCGCTCCTCGACCTGCTCGCGCGCGCCCGTCGCGGCGATCGCGTCGGTGACCCGGGCGATGACCTCGGGGTCGGCCGAGCCGACGCCGGCGCGCAGCCGGGCGGCGGCCTCGGGGTCGGAGGCGTCGGCGCTGGCCAGCGCCAGGGCCAGCAGCACGGTGCGCTTGCCCTCGCGGATGTCGTCGCCGGCGGGCTTGCCGGTGACCTCCGGGTCGCCGAAGACGCCGAGCAGGTCGTCGCGCAGCTGGAAGGCCACCCCGACGTCGCGGCCGTAGCCGCGCAGCTTGCCGACGGTCCCTTCGTTCGCCCCGGCGAGCGCGGCACCCAGGTGCAGGGGGCGCTCGATGGTGTAGGCGGCCGTCTTGAAGCGGTTGACGGCGTCGGCGTCGGCGGGGTCCTCGCTGCCCAGCGCCTCGAGGGCGATGTCGAGCAGCTGGCCGCCGATGACCTCGGTGCGCATGGCGCGCCAGGGCTCGCGCACGCGACGCAGCGCGGCGTCGGAAAGCCCGGAGTCCTGCAGCATGTCCTCGGCCCACACCAGGGCGAGGTCGCCGGTCAGGATCGCGGCGGATTCACCGAAGTGGCCGGCGTCGCCGAGCCAGTCGCCGTCGTGGTGGCGGCGCTCGACGGCGCGATGCACGGTGGGCGCGCCGCGGCGGGTGTCCGAGGCGTCGATGATGTCGTCGTGGATGAGCGCGCAGGCCTGGATGAACTCCAGCGAGCTCACGGCGCGGAGCACGGCCTGCGGGTCCTCGTCGCCGGCGAGGCCGTCGGCGGCGGTGAAGCCGACCCAGCCGTAGAGGGGGCGCACGCGCTTGCCGCCGTCGAGGACGAAGCGGCTCAGGTGCCCGACGGCGCGGGCGACCGGCTCGCCGACCTTCGCGGCGTCGGGGGTGCGGGCGGAGATGTACCCGCGCAGGACCTCCGTGACCGCGGCGGGTACCTCGGCGGGCCGGAGAGTGCGGGCGTCCGGTGTCGTCATGGCTGTCAGCTGCCGTCCTTTCCCGGGGGAGCTGCCACGCGGGGCGTCAGTGGCGGGTGTGGTCCGCCCCCAAACTTACCGGGTGACCCGGCAGGGGCAGCGGAGCCCCCAGCACGGCGAAGCGGCGCGAGTCGCCGTCGAAGCGGAAGTCGCGCAGTACGTCGCTGAAACCGGCCGAGCGATAGAGGTGGAAGGCGGCGTTGGTCTCGTTCTCGACCTCCGGGGTGGACAGCAGCACGTGCGGGTGCGGCTGGTTCCACACCAGCTCGCGCAGCAGCCCGCGGCCGGTGCCGCGGGACTGGCGGCGCGGGTCGACGTGGATCTCCGCGAGCTCGAAGTAGTCGCGGCCCAGGTCCTCCAGGCCGCGGGGCTTCAGGCCCCGCATCACCTGGTGGTGCCACCACACCTGCGGGGTGCCGGAGAAGCCGTAGGCCAGGCCGGTGATGAACTCGCCGCGGTCGGTGCGCTCGGTGGCGATGACGCTGGTGAAGCCCGCCAGGCGGCACTCCTGGCGCCACACGGCGATGCGGCCGGAGCGGATGGCGGGGTCGTAGCCCATCGCGTCGATGTAGATGTCCACGAGTTCGGGGGTGAGCAGATGGAACTCGGGAGCCGTCAGGCGGCGCAGGGATACGGTCATGGGCCCATGCAACCACCGTCGGCCACCCCGCGGCACGTGAGGGGGTGGGGTGTGTGGGGAAGAGGGCCGTTTATTCGAACGGATTCGAACAGGTGTGTGAATTATCGGAGGGCTGTGTCGCGGTGGGGGAATACCGTCTACGACATAAGGAAAACCGCAGAAGAGAACACGAAAGAAAGCGACGAGGTGACCCACGATGCCGCAGCTGATCTCCGCCACCGCCTACCGTTCGAACCGTCCGTCGCGCTCGGCGCTGTTTCTCGCGAAGGCCTCCCGCCTGATGGCCCAGGCGGCCCGCGAGCGCGCCGCCGGGCGCCTGCGCGAGGCCCTCGAGTACGCCTACCAGGCCGGCCTGCGCGCGGCCGGGGCCCGCGTGGCCGACTCCCCGGTCGCCGGGCGGCGCCGCCTGCCCACCGGGGCCTGGGACCGGCTGAGTCTGGTCGGGCCGGGGGAGAAGGAGTGGGCCAAACGTCTCTCGCGGTATTCAATATTGCGGTCCCGCGTGCTCTCGGGGCTAGAATCGGGGGTGGACAAGGTCGTGGTCGACGAGCTGATCGCCGCGGTCGCTGACTTCATCGCCGAGATCGAGTACGGCGAGGGGGATCTCGCCGCCGCCTGAGGCTCATCGGGCGCGGCGGGAACTTTCCACCTCGGTCGGGAGTTGTGTCCAGTGACCGACGTCCCGGCCAAGAACTCACGTGGAGGAATTGTGGCGCTTTCTGAGCAGGAACAGCAGACGCTGCGCGAGATCGAGGAGTCACTGCTCGCCGACGACCCCAAGTTCGGGTCGTCGGTCGGTGACGACTCCGGCTTCACCGGGGGTGCCCCGGGTGGGTCGATCACGCTGCGCGGCGTGGCTCTCGGCGTGCTCGGCCTCCTGATGCTGCTCGGCGGCGCGATGCTCGCCCAGCAGTCCCTGTGGTTCATCGCGCTGAGCGTCACCGGCTTCCTCGTGATGCTCGGCGCCGGCATCTGGATGCTGCGCGGCGGCGGCTCGGCCGGCGGCTCGCGGACCTCCGCGCGCTCCGGCTCGCGCCCGCGCGCGGCCACGGGCGGGGGCCGGCAGGGCTCCGGCTTCAGCCGGCGCATGGAGGACGACTTCCGCCGCCGCTTCGAGGGGCACTGACCTCCGTAGACCTTCCCGCCCGTTCCCGGGGGCGGCTTTCCTGACCGGTCGATGACGCTGCGTCATCGACCGGTTTTTCGTGTGTTCGGTGGGTCCCCGGCGCCGGTCACCGCCCCGCCCCACTTCGCCCCACCCGGATCCCCCACTTTGCCCCACCTTCCGCCCCTCGCCGGCGCGCGTGACGTCTCCCGCGCGCCGTTTTCTGGCCCACGGCGCGCCGATCGACGCCTTTCCTGGGCTTTTAGGCTCCGCAACCTGTTGCGAGAGCCGACTCATGGGGATTTTTGACGGCAGTGGGGGAGCTGTTGCGAGACCAGCCGCAACGTGTTGATGTTAAAGATGGGGCTAATGTGACTGAAGTGATTTAAGGTGACGCGCCCGTCCCACTTCGATTTACCCACATCTACCTGCGGCTACGTTAAATGACGTCGCTGTGGTTCGCGCTCCCTCTCGTTCTGGTGGGGGGAAGTGGGTTAAAGTGGGGCTCAGCGGTTGGTGGTGGTCGAGATGACGTCACCTCCGTGGAAGGACAACCGGATCCTCTTTATCAGCGAGCGAAGGCAGGTGGTGCCGGGATGTTCCTCGGTACCTACACGCCCAAACTCGACGACAAAGGGCGGCTGACCCTGCCGGCGAAGTTCCGTGACGAGCTCGCCGGTGGGCTGATGATCACCAAGGGGCAGGACCACAGTCTCGCGGTCTACCCCCGGGAGGAGTTCGCGGCCCGCGCCCGTAAGGCCGCCGCGGTCTCCCGTACGAGCCCCCAGGCCCGTGCGTTCATCAGGAACCTGGCTGCCAGCGCCGACGAGCAGCGCCCGGACGGGCACGGGCGGATCACGCTCTCGGCGGCGCACCGCGAGTACGCGGGCCTGACGAAGGACTGCGTGGTCATCGGTTCGGTCGACTTCCTCGAGATCTGGGACTCCGAGTCCTGGGCCGCCTACCAGCGGGAGACGGAGGACGCCTTCTCGGCCGCGGACGCCGACGACGTCCTCGGCGGCCTGCTGTAGACAACTGCACACCGACCCGCGGAGCGCGTGCACGGGCTCCGTCCGGGGTCGACCGGCTCTGGTGTACTTCCCCGACATCAGAACGGTCCCCCGGGCGGGGCCCTGGACGCACCCCGCGAGCCCCGCGCCCCAGGCGACCACACCGCCGGAAGCCACCCACCACGACAACTTCAGCCGACCAGCACGGACAGCAACCGACCCCACGGATCCCCGTGGGCCGGACCCGGGAGAGGGGGAGAACGACCATGACGAAGCACCACGCCGCCGGCACCGACACGGCCGGGGCGCACGAGACCGACGCGGAGGACTACGCCGCCGCGCTGACCGCCAACCGTGGCCACGTCCCCGTGATGATCGACCGGATCACCGACCTGCTGCGCCCCGCCGTCGAGGCGGCGGGCCCGGACGCCGTCCTCGTTGACGCCACCCTCGGCGCCGGCGGGCACACGCTGCGCCTTCTCGAGGAGTTCCCGCAGCTCAACGTCATCGGCCTCGACCGCGACACCCAGGCGCTCGGCGAGGCGTGCGAGCGCCTCGCCCGCTTCGGCGCGCGCTTCGAGGCGTACCACACCCGCTTCGACGGTCTCGGCGAGGTCGCCGACGGACTGCGCAGCCCGTGGTCCCCGGGGGAGATTGACGACGCCGCGCCCGACGACGTCGCCGGTCCCGGCACCGTGGCGCGCATCGCCGCCGAACACGGCCTGGCCGGTGTGCTCTTCGACCTGGGCGTGTCCTCCATGCAGCTGGACCGCCCCGAGCGCGGCTTCGCCTACCGGGTCGACGCCCCGCTGGACATGCGCATGGACCAGAGCGGCGGGATGACCGCCGCCGACGTGCTCAACACCTACGACCACGGCCGGCTGGCCCACGTGCTCAAGACCTACGGTGACGAGCGCTTCGCCGGCAAGATCGCCTCGGCGGTCCTGCGCGAGCGCGAGCGCGAGCCGTTCACCACCTCCGGCCGCCTGGTCGAGCTCCTCTACGAGACGATCCCGGCGCCGGCCCGGCGCACCGGCGGCCACCCCGCCAAGCGCACCTTCCAGGCCCTGCGCGTCGAGGTCAACGGCGAGCTCGACGCCCTCGAGGCGGCCATCCCCGCGGCGACCGACCGGCTGCGCGCCGGCGGTCGTGCGGTGTTCATGAGCTACCAGTCCCTGGAGGACCGCATTGTCAAGCACGCGGTGCGCGAGCTGACCACGTCCACGACCCCGCCCGGCCTGCCCGTCGACCTGCCCGGCACCGCCCCGGCCTTCCGCGCCGTCACCCACGGCGCCGAGAAGGCCGACGAGGCGGAGACCGCCGCCAACCCGCGTGCCGCCTCGGTACGTGTCCGTGCCCTGGAACGCCTCAACCCCGAGGGAGAGACCCGATGAGCCCGACTTCCGTCACGTCGCGTCCCCGGACCGCCGCCGGCACGACGTACGCGCCCCCGCGGCCCCGTCACGACGAGCGCCCGCGCCGCACCGTCCCGGCGCCGAAGCCCGCCCCCGGGCGCCGCGAGCGCCTCGACCGGCACGGCTCCGCCCGCCGGCAGTCCGGTCGCCTCGGCTCCCGCCAGGTCGTCTCCGTGCGCGGGCGGCGCGTGGCCACGCAGCGCGCCGACCCGCGCTGGTGGCGCATGGTCACCCTCGCGTTCTGCATGCTCATCGCCGGTGTCGGCGTGTCCATGTGGCTGTCGGGGCTGAGCACCCAGCAGACCTTCGAGATCCAGCAGCTGACCGCCCAGGAGGCGGAGTTGGACAACCGCATCGAGACCCTGGACCGCGACCTCGAGGACGCCCGCTCCACCGCGGGCCTGGCCGAGCGCGCCTCCGCCGAGAAGCTCGGCGTGCCGCTGCAGGCCGGGGTCCTCGCCGTCGACGAGAACGGAGAGGTCTCCGAGCGTCGCCCGGCGGAACAGGAGACGCGGCCTATCATTGACGTCAACGGGGACAGCCCCCGCGGTACGGTCGCTTCCAGCAACCCGGACAAGACGCAGGGGCTCTCCGAGAACCTCGCGCCGGTCCCGCAGGGGCAGACCCCCGGGCAGGCCGAGGCCGGCGACAACCCCGCCGCCCGGTCCAACCCGGTGCCGTACCAGGCGGGCATCGCCCGCTGAGGGCGGGTAGCGCCCGTTTCCGACAGAGGACCATCGAGAAGGAACCCGAGTGAGGTGACCAAGGGGCTGTGACGTCCTGGGACACGCGGGGAGGCCGCCGCCGACCAGGCCGGCCCCGCACACACAAGGAGGCGCTGGACAGGCGCCTGATGTGGGCGACCGTCGTCGTCGTCATCGCGGTCGCCGCGCTGATCGGCAGGCTCGGCTGGGTGCAGGTCGTCTGGGGCCCGGCCCTGGCCGAGCAGGCCCACGAGCAGCGCGCCCGCGTCTACGTCGAGCCCGCCCGCCGCGGCGAGATCACCGACCGCTCCGGCACCCCGATGGCCTACACCATGCAGGCCCGTTCGCTGACCGTCTCGCCGGACCTGCTGCGCAAGGAACTGCGTGAGCAGGACTTCAACGAGATGCGCGCCGAGGGCGCCACCGAGGGCCTCAGCGAGGAGGAGGTCGCCCGCCGTCTCGACGACTCCGTCGAGAAGACGCTGCAGGAGATGGCGGACCAGATCCCCGAGATGATCGCCGCGAGCTCCTCCGACGACGCCGAGACCCCCGGCGCCGCTGACTCGGACAAGGACTCCGACAAGGACGACAAGGACAAGGACTCCGAAAAGGACTCCGACAAGAAGGACTCCGAGAAGGACGACAAGTCCGACAAGGACAAGGACGGCCGGAAGGACGCCGGCGAGGTCGACTCCGACGAGATCCTCGACAAGCTGCACGCCGACACCCACTACGAGGTGCTCGTGCGCAACGTCGACCCGGACGTCGCCACCGAGATCGCCGCGCGCTTCCACGGCGTGGCCGCCGACCACCAGGACGTGCGCCAGTACCCGAACGGCGCGGTGGGCGACAACGTCGTCGGCCGCGTCTCCATGGACGGCCAGGGCCAGTTCGGCCTCGAGGCCTCCGCGGACGCCACGCTGACCGGCATCAACGGTCGCACCACCGAGGACGTCTCCACCGACGGCCAGGTCATCCCGGGCACGCTGCGCGACGCGGTGCCCGCCCAGGACGGCGAGAGCGTCTCGCTGACCCTGGACCTCGAGCTGCAGACCTACGTCCAGCAGCTCCTCGAGCAGGCCAAGGCCAACTCCGGGGCGAAGTCCGCCGAGGCCGTCGTCCTCGACGCGCACACCGCCGAGGTCCTCGCCATGGTCAACACCGGCACCATCGACCCGAACGGCGACGTCGAGAAGCAGGTCGAGCAGGGCAAGGACTTCGAGAACCCGACGATCTCCGCGCCCTACGAGCCCGGCTCCGTGGCCAAGATCATGACGGCCTCGGCCGCCATCGAGGAGGGCAAGACCACCCCGGACGAGGTCCACCAGGTCCCCGGATCCATCGACATGGCCGGCGTCACGGTCCGCGACGCCTGGGACCACGGCACCGTGCCGTACACGACCACGGGCATCTTCGGTAAGTCCTCCAACGTGGGCACGCTGATGCTGGCCCAGCGCGTCGGCGAGGACAAGTTCGCCGACTACCTCAACCGCTTCGGCATCGGCCAGCCCACCGGCGTCGAGCTCCCCAACGAGTCCGCCGGCCTCCTGCCGACCCGCGAGCAGTGGTCCGGCGGCACCTTCGCCAACCTGCCCATCGGCCAGGGCATGTCCGTGACGGCCCTGCAGATGGCAGGCATCTTCCAGGCGCTGGCCAACGGCGGCGAACGCGTCGAGCCGCGCATCATCCGCGAGGTCACCGGCCCCGACGGCCAGGTCCGCGAGCAGGAGGCCCCGGCCACCACCCGCGTGGTCAGCCCCGAGACCGCCCGCACCGTCATCGACATGTTCCGCGCGGTCACCCAGGAGGACCCGTCCGGCGCCCAGCAGGGCACCGGCGCCAACGGCGCGATCGAGGGCTACCAGACCTCAGGCAAGACCGGCACCGCCCAGAAGGTCGACCCGAACACGGGCGCGTACTCGATGTCGGACTCCTGGATCACCTTCGGTGGCGTCGTCCCGGCCGACAACCCCCGCTACGTCATCGCGGTCATGGTCGATGACCCGGACCGTGGTGTCGAGCCCGGCGGCTCGGGCGGCCAGTCGGCCGCGCCGATCTACCGGGACATCGGATCCTGGCTGCTCAACCGCGACAACGTCCCGCTGTCCAAACCGATGGAGGGCAAGCTGATACTGCAGGCCGGCTGAGCGGGCTACAATTTCCGCGCCCGAGCCGGCGCCCGAGCCCCGGACAACAGAGACCCCGAGAACCCCGCCCCAAACCAATTCGTCCCGTCAGATACTCACCCGTTTCGTCTGGAGGAAAGACCGTGGCAGAAACCCTCACCCGCATAGCCGAGACCGCCGGAGCCGTCATCCACGCCCCCGGCGGCGCCGCGGCCTGCGGCGACGTCGAGGTCTCCGGGGTGGACCTGGTCTCGGACCGCCTCAACGAGGGCGACCTCTTCGCCGCCCTGCCCGGCACCCACACCCACGGCGCCGTCTTCGCCGCGAAGACCCCGGCCGCCGCGGTCCTCACCGACGCCGCCGGCGCCGAGATCCTGTGCGAGGCCAGCGAGACCCGCCCGGTCCTGGAGGTCGAGGACGTCCGCGCGGTCCTCGGCGACGTCGCCGCCGAGCTCTACGGCCACCCCTCGCGCGAGTTCACCGTCATCGGGGTCACGGGCACCTCCGGCAAGACCACCGTCAGCTACCTCGTCGAGGCCGGCCTCATGGCCGCAGGCGCGAAGGTCGGCCTGATCGGCACCACCGGCACCCGCATCGACGGCCGCAAGATCCCCACCTCGCTGACCACCCCGGAGGCGCCGACCCTGCAGGCGCTCTTCCGCCGCATGGCCGACGAGGGTGTGACCCACCTGGTCATGGAGGTCTCCAGCCACGCGCTGGCCCTGCGCCGCGTGCTCGGCGTGGACTTCGACGTCGCCGGCTTCACCAACCTCTCCCAGGACCACCTCGACTTCCACCCGACGATGGAGGACTACTTCCAGGCCAAGGCCCTCCTCTTCGCCCCGGCCTCGCCGATGTCCGCCCGCCGCGCCGTCGTCTGCGTCGACGACGACTGGGGCGCGCGCATGGCCGGCCTCTGCCCGGACACCCTCACCGTGGCCACCCACGGCGAGCCCGGCGACGTCACCGTCGGCGAGGTCACCGCCGCCGCCGACGGCTCCCAGGACTTTCAGCTTTCAATTTCCGACGCCGCGCCCCGCGGCGTCCACCTGCCCCTTCCGGGTGCGTTCAACGTGGCCAATGCGTCGCTGGCCGTCGCGCTCGCCGAGCGCTGCGGCGTCGACCTGGACCGCTTCGTCGCCGGGCTGGGCGGCGTCTCGGTGCCGGGGCGCATGCAGCGCGTGGACCGCGGCCAGGACTTCATCGCCGTCGTCGACTACGCCCACAAGCCGGGCGCGCTGACCGAGGTGCTCGACACCCTGGACCACCAGGTCGACGGCCGGGTGGCCGTCGTCCTCGGCGCCGGCGGCGAGCGCGACCACTCCAAGCGCCCCCTGATGGGCGCGGAGGCGGCCAAGGGCGCCGACCTCGTCGTGGTCACCGACGACAACCCCCGCGACGAGGACCCCGCGCCCATCCGCGCGGCGATCGTCGAGGGCGCCCGCGGCGTCACCGATGGCCGGGCGACGGAGATCCGCGAGATCGGCTCGCGCCGCGAGGCCATCCGCGCCGCGGTGGCCTGGGCGCGCCCCGGCGACGCCGTGATCGTCGCCGGCAAGGGCCACGAGACCGGACAGCTGGTCCGCGGGGTGACCCACCCCTTCGACGACCGTGAGGAACTCGCCGCCGCCCTCGAGGCGCGGGCAGACAACAAGGAGAACGACCGATGATCGAGCTGACACTCGCCGAGGTCGCCGACGCCGTCGGCGGCACCCTCCACGACGGGGCGGACCCCGAGGCTCGGGTGACCGGGCCGGTGGAGTTCGACTCCCGCAAGATCGCCCCAGGCGGGCTCTTCCTGGCCCTGCCGGGCGCCCGCGTCGACGGCCACGACTTCGCCGCGCAGGCCGTCAACGAGGGCGGAGCCGTCGCCGCGCTGACGGCCCGCCCCGTCGGCGTGCCCGCGATCGTCGTCGAGCCGAAGGGCCCGGGCGACGCCACGGCCGAGGCCTACGCCAACGACGCCGACGGCTCGGCCACCGCGGTCATCGACGCCCTCGGCGCCCTGGCCCGCCGCGTCGTCGACACGCTCGCGAGCGCCGACCGCCCCGAGGCCGAGCGCCTGACCGTCGTGGGCGTGACCGGCTCGGCCGGCAAGACCTCCACCAAGGACCTCATCGCCTCGGTGCTGCGCCGCTCCGGCTCCACCGTGGCGCCCCCGGGCAGCTTCAACAACGAGATCGGCCACCCCTACACCGCGCTGCGCTGCACGGAGGAGACCCGCTACCTGGTCGCCGAGATGTCCGCGCGCAACATCGGCCACATCGCCCACCTGGCGCGCATCGCCCCACCGGCCGTGGGCGTCGAGCTCAACGTCGGCACCGCGCACCTCGGCGAGTTCGGCTCGCGCGAAAACATCGCCCGCGCCAAGGGCGAGCTCGTCGAGGCGCTGCCCGCGGCCGAGGACGGGGGAGTGGCCGTGCTCAACGGCGACGACCCCTTCGTCGCCGCGATGGCCCCGCGCACCAGGGCCCGCGTGGTGACCTTCTCGGCCGCCGAGCCGCCCGCCCCGGGCGCGGTCTACACCGCCTCCGACATCACGCTCGACGACGTCGCGCGCGCCTCCTTCACCTTCGGGGTGCGCGCCGCCGACGGCACCGTGGAGACCCACCCGGTGCGCCTGCGCGTCTTCGGCGCCCACCAGGTCTCCAACGCCCTGGCGGCCGCCGCGGTCGGCGTCGAGTCCGGCATCGCCCCGGCCGAGGTGGCCGCCGCCCTCAGCGAGCACGTCACCGCCAGCGCCAACCGCATGGACGTCCACACCCGCGCCGACGGCGTCACCCTCATCAACGACGCCTACAACGCCAACCCCGACTCGATGCGCGCCGGCATCGCGGCCCTGGCCTACACCGCGGCGGCCCGCCCGGAGGCCAAGAGCTGGGCCGTGCTCGGCGAGATGGCCGAGCTCGGCGGCGACGCCCTGACCGAGCACGCCCGCATCGGCGACGAGCTCAAGCGCTACCGCGTCGACCACCTCGTCGCCGTCGGCCACTCCGAACCGGTCGCCGAGCTCGCGCGCGCCGCCCAGGCGCGCGGGGTCACCACCCAACGGGTGGGAGACGCGGAGGCGGCCGCCGCGGTCGTCGGCAAGCAACTGCGCCGAGGCGACGTCGTGCTCGTCAAGGCGTCGAACTCGCAGGGCCTGTGGCGCGTGGCCGCGGCCTTGCAGGGACCGCCGGAAGCGCCCGGCGGCGGCGCTGCTAAGACTATTGACGGCAAGAACTAGCTAGACGAGAAGGTTTACCCGTGACCCAGATCATCATTGCGGCGACGATCAGCTTCCTCGTCTCGATATTCATTACCCCGGTGCTGATCCGCTACTTCAGCTCCGAGGGCCTCGGCCAGGAGATCCGCGAGGAGGGCCCCGCCTCCCACCTGCGCAAGCGCGGCACGCCGACGATGGGCGGCATCGCCGTGCTGCTCGGCATCGTCTGCGGCTACTTCGCCACGGCGATCTACGGGCTGGCCACCGGGCGCGACGCCGTCACGGCCAGCGGCCTGCTCGTGCTCGGGCTGACGCTGGCGCTGGGCCTGGTCGGCTTCCTCGACGACTTCATCAAGCTTTTCCGGCACCGCAACCTGGGCCTGAACAAGACCGCCAAGCTGTCCTCGCAGATCGCCATCGGCGTCATCTTCGCGATCCTGATCCTGCTCTTCCCCGACGACCAGGGCATCACCCCGGCCAGCACCAACCTGTCCTTCATCCGCGACATCACGACCGCGGACATCGCCTTCGGCGGCGGGATCGGCCTGGTCGTCTTCGCCATCTTCATCCTGCTGCTCACCGCGGCCTGGTCGAACGCCGTCAACCTCACCGACGGCCTCGACGGCCTGGCCGCGGGGGCCACCAGCCTGGTGATGGGCGCCTACACGATCCTGACGTTCTGGCAGTACCGCAACTCCTGCGGCGAGACCGTCGTGCCCGGCTGCTACGTCGTGCGCGACCCGCTGGACCTGTCGGTGCTCGCCGCCGCCGGCCTCGGCGCCTGCATGGGCTTTTTGTGGTGGAACGCCGCGCCGGCCAAGATCTTCATGGGCGACACCGGCTCCCTGGCCCTCGGCGGCCTGGTCGCGGGCCTGTCGGTCGCCTCGCGCACCGAGCTGCTCATGGTCGTCATCGGCGCCCTGTTCGTCATGGAGGTCACCTCCGTGGTCATCCAGGTCGCCGTGTTCAAGACCACCGGCCGCCGCTTCTTCCGCATGGCGCCGTTCCACCACCACTTCGAGAACGGGGGCTGGGCCGAGACGACCGTGACGATCCGCTTCTGGCTGATCGCCGCGATGGCCGTCGGCCTCGGCATGTCGATCTTCTACGGCGAGTGGCTCAACGCCGCCGGCGAGGGCGGCCTGATCGACGCCCTGGCCGTCGCCACGCCCACCTGGGGAGTGATCTAGATGCTGCCCGGCCACGTGCTCGTCGCCGGCGCCGGGGTCTCCGGGGCCGGCGCCGCCCGTCTGCTCTCCGGCATCGGCGTGACGGTCACCGTCGCCGACGACGACGCCTCGGCCCGGGAGCGGTTGCTGGCCTCGATTGACGACGTCGCGTCCCAGCCCGGGCGCGCACAGGTGCGCGCCTGCGGGTTGGACGAGGCGCGCTCGCGCTTCGCCGACGTCGACCTCGTGGTCACCTCGCCGGGCTGGCGGCCCGACTCTGGGCTGCTGGTGGCGGCCGCCGAGGCCGGGCTCGACGTCATCGGCGACGTCGAGATGGCCTGGCGCCTCGACCGCGCCGGGCACTTCGGTGCCCCGCGGCGCTGGCTGGCCGTGACGGGCACGAACGGCAAGACCACGACGACGGGCATGCTCGCCGCCTGCATGCAGGCCGCCGGCGAGCGCGCCGTGGCCGTGGGCAACATCGGCGTCGCCGTGGCCGACGCGCTGGACGGGGCGGAGCGCGTCGACGTGCTCGTCGCCGAACTGTCCAGCTTCCAGCTGCACTGGGCGCCGACGCTCACCCCGGACGCCGGGGTGCTGCTCAACCTCGCCGACGACCACCTCGACTGGCACGGCAGCTTCGCCGCCTACGCCGCGTCCAAGGCGCGCGTGCTGCGCGGGCCGGTCGCCGTGGCAGGCGTCGACGACGCCCACGTGCGCGAGCTCCTCGCGGGAGACGCCGGCGCGTCTCCCGCCGCCGCCGGGGAGACCGTGCACGCCGCGCCCGCCGACGGTCACCGCTTCATCGGCTTCACGCTGGGCGAGCCCGCCCCGGGCCAGGTCGGCGTGGTCGACGGCCGCATCGTCGACCACACCGGCGCCGGCCCCGTCGATGTCGCGCCCGCCGAGGGCATCGACCCGCCCGGCCCCGCCGGGGTGCTCGACGCGCTGGCCGCCACCGCCATGGCCTGCAGCCAGGGCGTGGCCCCGGCCGCGATCGCAGAGGCGCTCGCCGGCTTCCACGTCGCCCGCCACCGCGGCCAGACCGTGCTCGTCGCCGATGACGTGCGCTGGGTCGACAACTCCAAGGCCACCAACCCGCACGCCGCGGTCGCCGCGCTCAAGGGCGTCGACCGCGTCGTCTGGATCGCCGGCGGCCAGCTCAAGGGCGCCCACGTCGACGACATGGTCGACGCCCTGGCCCCGCACCTCGACGCCGCGGTCCTCCTCGGCGTCGACCGGGCCATCCTGGCCGAGGCACTCCACCGCCTCGCCCCGCAGGTGCCCGTCGAGACCGTCGAGACCACCGATCCCGAGGCCGCCATGACCGAGGTCTGTCAGGCCGCCGCCCGCCACGCCCGGCGTGGCGGAACCGTCGCGCTCGCGCCCGCCGCGGCATCCTTGGACATGTACACGGGCATGAGCCAGCGCGGGGACCTCTTCGCGGCGGCCGCCCGCGAGGTCACCGGGAAGGACGGGCCCAGATGAGTCTGACGAAGAAGGTCTCCGACGGCCTCTCCGCGCTGGACAGCCGGCCGGGTCTCGATTACCTGATGATCCGCCTGACGGTGCTGCTGCTCACGGGCATCGGCGTCGTGATGGTCATGTCCAGCTCGATGACCTGGTCGGTCATCGAGGGCTCGTCGGTCTGGGGCGGCGCGGCCCGCCAGACCGCGATGGTCTTCGCCGGCCTCGTCGCCTTCTGGGCGATGCTCAAGATCCCCCCGCGGCGCCTGCGCGCGGCCGCCTGGTGGCTGCTCGGCATCGCCGTGGCGCTGCTGATCGCCGTGCTCATCCCGGGCCTCGGCACGGGCCGCGAGGAGGTCGGCTCCCAGTCCTGGCTGGTCCTCGGGCCGTTGCGCCTGCAGCCCTCCGAGGCCGCGAAGATCGCCGTGGCCATCTTCGGCGCCCACCTGCTGGCCGACCGCCGCTCCCGCGGTCTCGGCCTGCGCAGCCCCTTCACCATCTTCATTGCCATCGGCGTCGCCATGACGCTGCTGATCATGGCCGAGGGCGACCTCGGCATGGCCGTCGCCTTCGCGCTGGTCGTCGGCTTCGTGCTCATCTTCGCCGGCGTGGACAAGCGCTGGCTGATCGGCCTGATCAGCGCCGGCGCGATCACGATGGTCGCCGTCTTCGCCGGCGGCGGCTTCCGCTCGCACCGCTTCCACGTCTACTTCGACGCGCTGTTCGGCCGCTTCACCGACACCCGCGGCACGGCGTTCCAGTCCTACCAGGGCTTCCTCTCGCTGGCCGACGGCTCCCTCGGCGGCGTCGGCCTGGGCCAGTCGCGCGCGAAGTGGTTCTACCTGCCCGAGGCCCGCAACGACTTCATCTTCGCCATCATCGGCGAGGAGCTCGGCCTGTGGGGCGGCGCGCTGGTGATCATCCTCTTCGGCACGCTCGGCTTCTTCGGCCTGCGCACCGCTCTGCGCGCCGCGGACCACTACCAGGCGCTGGTCGCCGGCACACTGACTGCCACCGTCGTCAGCCAGGCCTTCATCAACATCGGCTACGTCGTCGGCGTCCTGCCGGTCACGGGCATCCAGCTGCCGCTGATCTCCGCGGGCGGCACCTCGGCGATCATCACCCTGGCGGCGATGGGCATCCTCGCCAACATCGCCCGTCACGAGCCGGCGGCCGTCTCCGCGATGCAGTCCTACGGCCGCCCCGTCTTCGACCGCCTGCTGTTCATCGGCGAGCCCGACACCCCCGCCGTCCGCCGCGACGGTTCCCGACGCCCGCGCCGCACCCGCGGCGAGGCACTGACCTCCGGCCGGCGCAGCCGGATTGACGACGCCCCGGTGCGCGCCGGCGCGCGCACGGGCTCCCGCTCCGGCGGGGGCGAGACCCGCGCCGCGGGCGAAGCCCGCGTC
>NZ_JASPJZ010000029.1:0-8509 GCF_030232385.1 Corynebacterium sp. MSK006 | reverse complement strand
CAGCGGCAACCACACGGCGCGCGCCACCCGCGGCGCGCTCGCGGCCGTCGTCGCCGTCGTGACCGCCCTCGCCCTGACCGCCTGCTCCGCCACCGGCGGTGCCCCGCGCAACCGCGGCGGCGACGGCGCGGGCAGCGGGGGAGTGGACACCCCGCGCATGACGGTCGCGATGGTCAGCCACGGCGCGCCGGGCGACACCTTCTGGGACCTGGTGCGCAAGGGCGCCGAGGACGCCGCGCAGAAGGACAACATCGAGCTGCGCTACTCCTCGCACCCCGAGCTTCCCGAACAGGCCAACCTGATCCGCAACGCCGTCGACTCCCAGGTCGACGGCCTCGCGGTGACCATGCCGAACCCGGACTCGCTGGGCCCGGTGGTCCAGACCGCCGTCGACGCCGGCATCCCGACCGTCGGCCTGAACTCCGGCATGGACCGCTACCAGGACTTCGGCATGGCCGCCTTCTTCGGCCAGGAGGAGAAGGTCGCCGGGCGCAAGGCCGGCGTGCGCCTCGGCGATGAGGGCGCGAAGAAGGTCCTCTGCGTCATCCACGAGCAGGGCAACTCCTCGCAGGAGTCGCGCTGTGCGGGCCTGAAGGAGGGCCTCAACGACACCGCCCCGGGCGGCCAGGTCGAGCTGCTCTACGTCAACGGCATGGACCTCACCGCCGTCGAGTCGACGCTGCAGGCCAAGCTGTCCCAGGACCGCTCGGTCGACTGGGTCATGGGCCTGGTCGCCCCGGTCGCGCTGACCGCGGTCTCCGCGCGCGAGCAGGCCGGCGCCGAGGCGAGGATCGCCACCTTCGACACCAACGCCGAGCTCGTCGGCGCGATCGAGGACGGCGAGGTCGAGTTCGCCGTCGACCAGCAGCCCTACCTGCAGGGCTACCTGGCCGTCGACACGCTGTGGCTGGCCCACCGCAACGGCTCCGCGCCCGGTGGCGCGCGCCCGGTCTACACCGGCCCGAGCTTCGTTGACGCCTCGAACGTCGACAAGATCGCCGAGGCGGCCAAGGAGGGGTTGCGTTGAGCGAGGCCACCCCGATTTCCGACGCCGCGCCCGGCACCGCGGGCGCGCCCCGCGCCGCGGGTGCGGAGAGCGCCGGCGCGGAGAGCGTCTCCCGCGACGACCGCCTGCAGACCTCCACGAGGCTGCAGTCCCTGCTGCGCCGCCCGGAGCTGTCCAGCCTGCTCGGCGCGATCCTGATCTTCGCGCTCTTCTTCGCCGTCGCCCCGGCCTTCCGCAGCCTCGACGCGTTCGCCACGGTGCTCTACGCCTCCTCGACGATCGGTATCATCGCCGTCGGCGTGGGCCTGCTGATGATCGGCGACGAGTTCGACCTCTCCTCGGGCGTGGCCGTGACCACCTACGCGCTGGTGGCGACCATGCTCAACTACAACTTGTGGCTGAACTCCTGGGTCGGCGCGGCGATCTCGCTGGCCACCGCGCTGATCATCGGTGCGCTCAACGGCTACCTGGTCACCCGCACCGGAATCCCGTCCTTCCTGATCACCCTGGCCGCCTTCCTGATGCTGCAGGGCCTGAACCTGGCGATCACCAAACTGGTCACCGGCCAGGTGGCCACCCCGACGATCTCGGACATGGAGGGCTTCGACTCCGCCCGCGCCTTCTTCGCCTCCTCGGTGAGCGTCTTCGGCGTGCAGGTGCGCGTGACCGTCTTCTGGTGGCTGCTCTTCGTGGCCGTTGCCACCGTGGTGCTCTACCGCACGCGGGTGGGCAACTGGATCTTCGCCGTCGGCGGCGACCAGAAGGCCGCCCGCGCCGTGGGCGTGCCGGTGCGCGCCACCAAGATCGGCCTGTTCATGACGGTCGCCTTCTGCGCCTGGTTCGTCGGCATGCACAACCTGTTCATGTTCGACTCGATCCAGGCCGGCCAGGGCGTGGGCAACGAGTTCATCTACATCATCGCCGCCGTCATCGGCGGCTGCTCGCTGACCGGCGGGCGCGGCACGGCGATCGGCACCGCCATCGGCGCGCTGATCTTCGGCATGACCAACCAGGGCATCGTCTACGCCGGCTGGAACCCGGACTGGTTCAAGTTCTTCCTCGGCGCGATGCTGCTGTGGGCCGTGCTGACCAACAACTCGTTCACGCGCTGGGCCGCCGCCGGCCTGCCGGGGCGAAAGCCCCGCACGCTTGACGACGCCGCGCCTGCCCCACGCACGGCGCCCGAGGGAGCCGACGCGCGCGGCACCGCCGCGCGCGGGGCGCGCGACGCCGCAGGTACGCGCGAGGGGAAGCAGCGCGACGTCGTCAATCCGGAAGGAGAGTCCCATGAGTGAGCCGCTGGTTGAACTGCGCGAGGTCACCAAGTCCTACGGGCCGTTCGACGCGCTGCGCGGCGTCGGGTTCGCCGTCCGCGCCGGGTCGGTTACCTGCGTGCTCGGCGACAACGGCGCCGGCAAGTCCACGCTGATCAAGGTGCTCGCCGGGCTGCACCGGCAGACCTCCGGGCAGCTGCTCATCGACGGCGAGGAGGTCACCTTCTCCGGCCCGCGCGACGCGCTGGACCACGGCATCGCCACGGTCTACCAGGACCTGGCCGTCGTCGGGCAGATGAGCGTGTGGCGCAACTTCTTCCTCGGCCAGGAGCTGAAAGGCCGTCTCGGCTGGCTGCGCGTCGACGAGATGCGCGAGACCACCGCCCGCGCGCTGGTCGAGATGGGCATCGACATCCCGGACGTCGACGTGCCGGTCGACTCCCTGTCGGGCGGACAGCGCCAGGTGCTCGCGATCGCGCGCGCGGTGCACTTCGGCGCGCGCCTGCTCATCCTCGACGAGCCGACCGCCGCGCTGGGTGTCAAGCAGTCCGGGATGGTGTTGCGGCTGATCGCCGCGGCGCGCGACCGGGGCCTGGGCGTCGTGTTCATCACGCACAACCCGCACCACGCGTGGCTGGTCGGCGACCGGTTCGTGCTGCTCAACCTGGGCCGCCAGACCATGGACGCCGCTCACGACGAGACGAGCCTCGATGAGCTGACCCTCGAGATGTCCGGCGGCGGGGAGCTCGAGGAGATCTCCGAGCAGCTGCGGGCCTAGGCGCGGCCGGGACGGCCGGGAGAGCCGTCTGCACATGCACAAGCGCCCCGCCGGACAGGGGGTGTCCGGCGGGGCGTCGCGGCGGTGGGGGCGTGCCTAGGCGCGGCCGTCCTCCTTGGCGTCGCGCTTGGCGGCGGCGTCGTGCTCGGCCTTCGCGTCGCGGGCGTCGTTGTCGCGGGCGGCCTTCTTGGCGGCCTCGGCCTCGGCGTCGGTCAGCCTGCGGGAACCGCCGGCCGGCGCGGCGTCGGCGTCGTTCTCGCGGACGTAGTGCTGGCTGACCTCGTTGTCGACCTCCGGCTCGGAGACCGTCACCGCGTCGAGGTTGCCGTCCTCGGGCTCGTCTTCGACCAGGCGGTGCTTGGCGGAGTCCTCGGCGTCCTCGACGGCCTCGTCGGCGCGGGCGGTGCGGTCCATGACCTCGTTCTCGGAGCGGTGGCGCTCGAGCTGCTCGTCGAGGGAGGCCAGCAGCTCCTCGCCATCCTTGGTCAGCCCGCCCTCGGCGGCCTGCGCCTTGAGCACGGTCTCCTCCTGCGGGGTGCGCGGGGCCTCGGCCGGCGCGGCGGGGGCGTCGTCGCCGGTCTCGGTGGAGTAGACGAGCTTCGAGTCGCCGCGGGTCTGGGCGTGCTCCTCGACGCGCGGCGGGATCAGACCGGCCGGGTCCTGCTTCTCGCGGCTGAACCAGTAGTAGAGGCCGCCGCCGACCGCGGCCAGGGCGGTGCCCAGGCCGACGAGCAGCCAGGTGCGGCGGCGCTTGTCCTTCTTGGCCTTGCCGGTGATCTTGTCGATCTTCTTCTGGGCCTTCTCGGCGGCCTTGTTGCCGGCCGCCAGCGCCTTGCGGCGGGTGCGCTTGCTCATCTTCTTCGCCTTGAGCGCAGCGGACTCCTGGGCGTCGGCGGCGTCCTGCAGGTAATCGTGCGAGCTCTCGCGGGCCTCCTTGAGGGCCTTCTCGATGCGCTTGCGGGTCTCGGCGGTCAGGGTGCCGGCGTCGTCGGCCAGGTCGGAGGCGCGGTCGCCGAGCTTGGCCACGGCGTCCTTGCCGGCCTTCTTCACGTCGCCGGCGACGTCGTCGTAGTTGTCCGCCGCGCCGAGCAGCGCGTCGTAGGCCTCCGAGGCCTTCCGGTCCCGGAAGTCGCTGTAGCGCTCCCAGGCGTCCTTTCCGGCGGCGAGAGCCATCTTCAACGTCGAGGTGTTCATCGGGGCGATCCTTTGCGTGGTCGGCTGCGGTCAGTGCTTTTGGTTCCCAGGGTAGCCACGCGGCGCGACACGCGCGGGCGGGCGAGTGATCTACACTGGCCGACATGACTCTCAAGACCGCTACCGCGATCCTGCACACCAACCACGGTGACATCACCGTCGAGCTCTTCGGCAACCACGCGCCGAAGACCGTCGCGAACTTCACCGGCCTGGCCGAGGGATCCATCGACTACAGCAGCGAGAACGCCGCCGGCACCACCTCGGGCCCGTTCTACGACGGCTCAATCTTCCACCGCATCATCAAGGGCTTCATGATCCAGGGCGGCGACCCGACCGGCACCGGCATGGGCGGCCCGGGCTACAAGTTCGAGGACGAGTTCCACCCGGAGCTGCGATTCGACCGCGCCTACCTGCTGGCCATGGCCAACGCGGGCCCCGGCACCAACGGCTCGCAGTTCTTCATCACGGTCGCGCCGACCCCGCACCTGAACAACCACCACACCATCTTCGGTGAGGTCACCGACGAGGCCTCCCGCAAGGTCGTCGACGAGATCTCCGCGGTCGCCACCGACCGACGTGACCGTCCGAAGGAGGATGTGGTCATCGAGTCGATCGAGGTCCAGGAGGCCTAAGGCCGTCAATTTCCGACGCCCGCGCCCACACCCGTGGCGCGCCCCACCCGTCGGAGCGTGGGCCGGCTGACGCCGGCCCGACCGCCCTTCCCGCCGTGTGCGGGAGGGCGGTTTTTGCGTGTCGGGGGTCTTTGAGGTGGGCCGGGGGAGGTGCGGGGTGCGGGCCCGGGGCGCCGCCGGTCGCGGAACGCGACACCCTGTCGCTAAGATAGCGACATAGTGTTGCTAACATGCTCCGGCAACGGCCGCACGGCCGTGACCGCACCCCCCGACCAGGAAGTTTCACCATGTACCTAGCCTGGCGCGAAATGCTCTTCGCGCGCGCCCGCTTTCTCCTCATGGGCGTCGTCCTGGCGCTCATGTCCATGCTCGTGGTCATCATCTCCGGGCTGACGGCCGGACTGGTCAACGACGGCGTCTCCGGCATCAAGGCGATGGACAGCGACGTCATCGCCTTCGCCGAGGGCACCCAGACCGACTCCGCCTTCACCCGCTCCGTCGTCGACGCCACCGACGCGCGGGAGCTCGCCGCCACTGACGGGGTGGCCGCGGCCGCCCCGCTGGGGCTGTCCATCGTCAACGCCCACAACCAGGACGGCACCGCCGTGGATCTCACCCTCTTCGGCGTCGAGCCCGGCTCCTTCCTGGCACCGGAGGGCCTGCCGGCGATGCGCACCGAGGCCCACCCCGGCGCACCGACCGCGACCCCGCACGACGTCGTGGTCTCCTCCACCCTCGAGGACGAGGGCGTGTCGGTCGGCGACACCGTGACCATCGACCGCCTCGAGATCCCGCTGCACGTCGTCGGCTTCACCGACGGCCAGCGCACCTTCGGCCACGTCGACATCGCCTACCTGCCGCTCGACGTCTGGCAGGAGGTCCACGCCGGCGCCCGCCACGGCGAGGCCGTGGACCCCGCGGCCTACGGGGAGGCCTCCGTCATCGCCGCGCGCACCGCAGACAAGCCCGACACCGAGGCGCTCTCCGAGGCCTCCGGGCTGGACGTGCGCACCCTCGAGGAGAGCTTCGACTCCTCGCCCGGCTACGCCGCCGAGACCATGACGCTGTCGATGATCACGTGGTTCCTCTTCGTCATCGCCGCGCTCGTCACCGGCGCGTTCTTCCTGGTCTGGACGATCCAGCGCGCCGGGAGCATCGCCACGCTGCGCGCCATGGGCGCCACCAGGGGCTTCCTGCTGCGCGACAGCCTCGGCCAGGCCGTCGTGGTCCTGGCCGTGTCCATCCTCGTCGGCCTGCTCATCGCGGTCGGCCTGGGCAGCCTGCTCGAGTCGACGGCCATGCCCTACGCCACCGAGCTCGGCCCCGTCCTCGGCGGAGGCGCGCTGCTGTTCGTCTCCGGCCTCATCGGCGCGCTCGTCGCGGTCGTGCGCGTCACCCGAACCGATCCGCTGGAAGCCCTGGGAGAGAACCGATGAGCACAGCACTGCAACTTTCCGACGTCACGGTCACCTACAGCGACGGCGACTCGCAGGTCACCGCCCTCGACGACGTCTCGATCACCGTCGCCCCCGGCGAGTTCGTCGCCGTGGTCGGACCCTCCGGCTCCGGCAAGTCCACCCTGCTGGCCGTCGCCGGCGCGCTGACCACCCCGGCCACCGGGAAGGTCACCGTGGCAGGCGTGGAGGTCACCGGCCTCGACGACACGGCCCTGGCCAAGGTCCGCCGCGAGCACATCGGCTTCGTCTTCCAGTCCTCCGGCAGCCTGCCCTCTGCGCTTTCCGCCGAGCAGCAGCTCGAGCTCGCCGCCCGCGTGGCCGGCGGCTGGGGCCGTCACACCGGCGCGGAGCTTTTGGAGAAGGTCGGCATGACCCACCGGGCGAAGAACCGCCCGGGCAGCCTCTCCGGCGGCGAGCGCCAGCGCGTCGGCATCGCCCGCGCCCTGGTCGGCGACCCGCAGATCCTGCTCGTCGACGAGCCGACCGCCGCGCTCGACCGCCACCGCTCCCAGGAGATCGTGGCCCTTTTGGCCAAGGAGTGCCACGACTTCAACGTCGCCGGCGTGATGGTCACCCACGACCACGAGGTCCTCGGCCACTGCGACCGCGTCTTCGAGATGGTCGACGGCCGGCTCAGCCCGGTCGCCTGAGCCGCATCTAGACTCGGGCCCATGCCGAAGACCCAGGGGCGCACCGTCGCCGAGCACCGCAGCGTGCAGCACCGCGCGGTGCTCGAGGCGACCGAGCGGCTGATCGTTCAGGGCCACGGCAGGATGCCCTCGGTCGGCGAGGTCGCCGCCGAGGTCGGCCTGGCCCGCTCGAGCATCTACCGCTACGCCTCCTCCCAGCACGACCTGCTGGTCCAGCTGCTGGTCAACGCCACCGACACCTGGAACGAGAAGCTCGAGGCGCGCCTGCGCACGGTGCCCGCCGACCCGGCCGAGCGCATCTGCGCCTACGTCGACGCCGCGCTCGACCTCTTCGCCAACGGCTCCCACGGGCCGCTGATGGTCGCCGTGCAGAACTTCCCCGAGGCCTTCACCGACGAGAAGGTCCAGGCCTCCCACGCCGGGTTCACCACCGTGCTCGACGAGCTGTGCCCGGGGGTCTCCCCGCTGGACTTCTCGCTGCTCAACGCCGCGATCCTGCGGGCGGCCGAGCTGGTCGGCGAGTCGGCCGACCGGCAGGCCGATTACGCGCAGGCGACCGCGACCCTGCACCGGATGGCGAAGGCCGTCGCGGCGGGCCGCGTCTGAGCCGTTGCGGTAGCTTTCTGGGTATGCAGGATCAGTCGTCAGGCGGTCCGGACTTCGCACCGCAGGAAGGCCCCGGCCCGGTGGGACAGCCCGGCCAGCCGGGACAGCCCGGGTCGGTGGCTCAGCCAGGCCCGGCCCGCAACCCTGCCCCCGGGCGCCCCGGCCCGCCCGGGCCGGTCGACATCGCGCGCCGCTGGTTCCGCGACGTGCCCGTGACCACCGGCATCACCGCCGCCCTGCTTGCGGTGTGGCTGGTCTGCGCCCTGCAGGCCCGCTCGATCACCGCCACCGGTGGTGCCCCGCTCGCCCGCGCCTGGATGCTCTGGGGCCCGGAGCTCCTCACCGGCCTGGGCCCGCTGCGCGCGCTGGGCTTCATGTTCGTCCACATGGACGCCTCGCACGTGCTGCTCAACGGGCTGATGACGCTGTTCATCGGCCGCGAGATCGAGCGCGCCTACGGTTCGGGCGTCTTCGCCGCCGCCTGGCTGATCTCCGGGCTGGGCTCGGCGCTGGCGGTGCTCATGCTCGACCCGCTCGCGCCCACCGGGGGCGCCTCGGGCGCCGTCTACGGCCTGATGGCGGTGCTGGTGGGACTCGCCGCGAAGAACAAGGCGGACCTGCGCGCGCCGCTGGCGCTCGTCGGCGTCAACATCGTCTACACGCTCATCGCGGCCAACGTCTCGCTGTGGGGACACCTCGGCGGGCTGGCCGCGGGTGCGGTCGTCGCGCTGCTGCTGGTCACCCGCCGCCCGGGGCTCCGCTGGGCCGGGTTCGTCGCGGCGCTGACCGCCGTCGTCGCCGCGTTGGCCGGTTACGTCGTCACGGGCGGTTACTGACGGGCCCCGCCGTGCCGGGGGAGGGGAGAGCCGGGGGAGGGGCGCGCCGGGGGAGGGGCGCGCCGGGGGAGGGGCG
>NZ_JASPJZ010000028.1:0-12464 GCF_030232385.1 Corynebacterium sp. MSK006 | reverse complement strand
GAGTCCGGCCGGGTGCTCGGCGTGGCCGGGGCCTGCGGCGGGGCCGGGGCGAGCACCCTGGCGGCCGCCTGCGCGGTGGGCGCCGCGGCCGACGGGCCGGTCGCGCTCGTCGACGCCGTGGCCAACTCCGGCGGGCTCGACCTGCTCACCGGCGACGAGGACACCACGGGCCTGCGCTGGGGCGACGTCGACTTCACCCGCGGCGAGATCCCCGCAGGCGACCTGGTCGAGGCGCTTCCCGAGACCCGCGAGGGCGTCTGGCTGCTCACCGCCGGGCGCTCCGTGCTCGCCGCCGCGGCCGGGCCCGGACCGGACGAGGTCGTCGCCGCGGTCGGGGTGCTCAGACGGGAGGCCGCCACCGTCGTCGTCGACCTGCCGCCGTGGGGTGAGATGACCGACGAGGTCAGCGACGCCTGCGACCTTGTCGTCGTGCTCGCCCCGGCCGAGGTGCGCGCGACGGCCGCCGCGGCGCGCCTGTGCGCGCGCCTGGAGTCCCGGCGCACCGGCGCGTGCGTGCTCGTGCGCCACCGCGGCTGGTCGTCGTTGACGCTTGACGACGTCGCGGGGCTCACCCGGGCGCGCGTCATCGGCGAGCTGCCCACGCAGCGTGGCCTGGCCCGCCGCGCCGAACTCGGCGGACTGGGCCGGCCCCCGCGCGGGCTGGCGCGGGCGGCCGGGCTGGTCCTCGACGAGCTGCGGGGTGCACGATGAGTGCCGCGCGCCGGGAGCTGGTCGAACGCGTCCAGGCGAGGCTCGCCCGCGAGCGCGGCCCCGGCGACCCGTTCGGGGCAGGCGACCCGGCGCACGTCGCCGAGACCGTGCGCGAGGAGGCCGGGGTGATCAGCGACCTCGACCTGCTCGAGGTGCTGCGCGCGCTGCGCGACGAGGCGACCGGGCTCGGCCCCCTCGAGCCGGTGCTCGCCCTGCGCGGGGTGACCGACGTGCTGGTCAACGGCCCGGAGAAGGTGTGGTTCGACCGGGGCGCCGGCCTCGAGCGCGCCGGGGTGCGCTTCGCCGACGACGCGGAGGTGCGCCGCCTGGCCGCGCGTCTGGCGATCGCCTCCGGCGGGCGCCTCGACGACGCCCAGCCCTTCGCTGACGGCCGGCTGCGCCGCGACGACGGCACTGTGGTGCGTGTGCACGCGGTGCTCGCCCCGCCCTCGGAGACCGGCACGCTGATCAGCCTGCGCGTGCTGCGCCAGGCCAACCTGGACCTCGACGGGCTCGTCGCCGCCGGCACGCTCAGCCCCGTGACCGCCGACCGGCTGCGTGGGCTGGTCGCCGCCCGGCGCAGCCTGCTCATCGTCGGCGGAACCGGATCCGGCAAGACCACGCTGCTCTCCGCGCTGCTCGGCGAGGTCGGCGCGGGCGAACGGGTCATCTGCATCGAGGACACCGCGGAGCTGCGCCCGCGCCACCCGCACGTGGTCTCGATGTCGGCGCGCCGGGCCAACGTCGAGGGCAGCGGCGAGATCACCCTGACCGACCTGGTGCGCCAGGCGCTGCGCATGCGCCCGGACCGCATCGTCGTCGGCGAGATCCGCGGCGGGGAGATCGTCGACATGCTCGCCGCGATGAACACCGGCCATGACGGCGGGGCCGGCACCCTGCACGCGAACTCGCTGGGCGAGGTGCCCGCCCGTGTCGAGGCCCTGGCCGCCATGGGCGGGCTGGACCGGGTGGCCGCCCACTCCCAGCTGGCCGCGGCCGTCACCGCGGTGCTGGTCATGCGCCGGGGCGCCGACGGGGTGCGCCGGCTCGCCCAGATCGGCGTGGCGCGCACCCGCGCGGACGCCACGGTCGAGTTCGTGCCCGCCTGGGACCTCGACCGCGACGGCGCGGACGCGCCCGCGCTGGTCGGGGCGGGGTCGGTCGCCGCGCCGGCCGGACCGGAGGGGCCGGACGGTCCGACGACCGACGGCGGGCGCCACCGGGGGAGGAGAGAGCCATGACCACGGTCCAGCTCGCCCTGCTGCTCGCCGCCGGTGTCTGCGTCGCGTGGCTGCCCGCCCCGCGGATCCGGCTGCGAGCGCTCGCGCGGCGCGCCGGTACGGGGAGGTTCTCGGGGCGGATCCTGCCCGCGGTGCTCGGCGTGACCGCCGTGGTCGCGGTGGTCGTGCGCGCCGGGCAGACCACCACCGCGCTGGCCGGGGCTGTCGCGGTCGCCGCCGCGGTCGCCGGCTGGCGCACCTGGCGCACCCGCCGGGCGCGGGAGCGCCGGGAGGAGGCCACCGCGGCGTTCCTGGGGCTGCTCGCCGGGCAGCTCGAGGCAGGCGCCCCGGCGTCGCGCGCCGTCGAGGCGGCCGCCCGCGGGGCCCGGGAGAAGGATCCCGCCCACGTCGCAGCCCTCGCCCTCGCGCTGAGCGGCGGGGCCGCGGGCACGACGGGTGGCTGGGCGCAGGGCACCGACGGGGAGGCCGACCGCGACACCGCGCAGCTTGCCGGGCTGTGGCACGCCGCGCAGGACCACGGGCTGCCCACCGCCGCCCTGGTCGAGCAGGCCCGCGCCCGTGTGGAGCAGCGCCGCCGCCACCGCGAGTCGACGGCCGCGGCGCTGACCGGCCCGCAGTCCACGGCCGTCATCCTCGCGCTGCTGCCGCTGGCCGGCATCGGGCTGGGCACCGCGATGGGCGCCAACCCCCTGGCCGTGCTCACCGGCGGCGGGACGGGCGGGATGCTCCTGGTCGCAGGCATCGCCCTGATCGCGGCGGGCCTGAGCTGGTCGCGGGTGATCATCACCCGGGCCTCGGGGGTGGCGCGATGATCGCCGCGCTCGCCCTCGCCCTCGCGCTGGTCTGTTGGGCGCCACCGGCACCGGGCGGCAGGCTCGCCGCCGCCGACGGGGCCGTCGCGGCCGGCGGGACGACCGGGGGAGCGGCAGGAGAGCCGCGTGCCCGTGACGGGCCGTCGCGGGTGACGCACCCGGAGACGACCGCCCGGCTGCCCGCCGCCGGTGCCCTGGCCAGACGCCTGGGCCTCGGGGCGGAGGACACCCGCCGCTGGGACCGGCTGCTGCTCGACATCGCCGCCGACATCGACCTGTACGCCGCGTGCACCGCCGCCGGGCTCGCGCCCGCGGTCGCCGCGCAGATCGCGTCGGAGGCGAGCCGGGAGCCGTTGGCCGGCACCTGGCGGACGGTGGCCAGCCTCCTGGCCGTCGGCGCCGAGCCCGAGCGGGCCTGGGAGCCGATGGCCGCGGTGCCGGGGCTGTCCGACCTCGCCGCGCTGGCGGCGGGATCGGCGGCCTCCGGCACCCGGGTGGCCACCGCCGCCGGGCGGATCTCCGGGCGTCTGCGCCGCCGCGCCGAGGACCGCGCGACGACCGCAGGCGAGCGCGCCGGCGTCCTGATCGCCATGCCGCTCACGCTCTGTTTCCTGCCCGCCTTCTTCATCCTCGGACTGGCCCCCGTGGTCCTCGGCCTGGCCGGGAACATCCTGGGCTGAAGAGGGAACCGACCTGGACCTGACCGACCTCGACTTCAACCGACCGATCCGAGAGGACATCCGCCATGACCACGACAACGATCCACGCCACTGACCGGACCACGAACGCCCTGACCGCCACCGACCCGGACCTGAACGACCTGACCGACCTGACCGCGACCGACGAGTCCACCGCCGTCGCCGGCACCCGCGACCGCATAACCGCCCCCGACCAGCCGATCCCCGACGCCGAGTCGAAGGACGTCCGCGGCGTCTTCGGCAACCAGTACGGCCTGTCCACGATCGAGTACGCCATGGGGACGCTCGCCGCCGCGGCGCTGGCGGCGGTGCTGTACATGATCATCAACAGCGACGCGGTCAGCGACGCCCTCGAGGGCATCATCAACGACGCGCTGTCGAGCACCCCGAACTGAGGTGGCCGCCGTGGCGTCGACACCGTCGCGCAGGCGCACTGCGCGCAGACACGGCCGGGCCGTGTTGGCCGACCAGTCCGGCTCGGTCACGATCGAGGCCGCGGTGGGGGTGGCCTGCCTGGTCATCGTCTTCACCGCGCTCGTCGGCGGGGCCGTGACACTGGCCGGCTACCTCGCCGCCGTCGACGCCGCCGGTGCCGCCGCCCGGGCGCACGCCATCGGGGCCGAGGGCGTGCAGTTTGACCGCGGCAGCCTCACCGTCCGCGAGTCCGGCGGGGTGGTCACCGCGACCGCCACCGTCCGGGCGCCCATCGGTGAGCTGACCGCCCGGGCCGCCTACCCGGTGGAGTACCGGTGAACGGCCCCGGGCGCCCGCGGCGCCCCGCCCGCGGCGTCCTCGGCGACCAGGAGGGCTACGCCACGATCCTGGCGGCCAGCCTCGCCGCGGCGCTGACCGGCGTCATCGTGGTCCTCGCCGCCGTGGCCGCCACCCTGATCGCCCTGCACCGTGCCCAGGTCGCCGCCGACATGGCCGCCGTCGCCGCGGCCACCGCGCTGGCCGAGGGACACGCGGCCTGCCCGGTCGCCGAGTCCACCGCGCGCCTCAACGACGCCGAACCGGCAGCCTGCCGGGTCGACGGCGGGGACGTGGTGGTCACCGTGACCGTCTCCGGGCGCACCGGCGTGGCCCGTGCGGGTCCACTCTGAGCCTGTGCCCCGGGCAGGGCGCGGGGTACCCGGCCGCCTTCCGGGTCTCAACCCCGCCTGGGTCTATCGCCCGGCGCCGCCGGCGCACATCGTCACCATCGCCCCGAGCAGCTTGACCGCCCCGGCCTTGCCCAGCGGCTGGTTGCCGTTGCCGCACTTCGGCGACTGCACGCACGAGGGGCAGCCCGACTCGCAGGCACACGAGCGCACCGCCTCGAAGGTCGCCTCGATCCACTCGGCGAAGCGCTCGAAGCCGCAGTCGGCGAAGCCGGCCCCGCCCGGGTGCCCGTCGTATACGAAGACCGTCGGCAGCCCGGTGTCCGCGTGCTCCGCGGTGGACACCCCGCCGAGGTCCCACCGGTCGCACGTGGCGATCAGCGGCAGCATGCCGATCGCCGCGTGCTCCGCGGCGTGCAGCGTGCCCGGGATGTCGGCCGCGGCGATCCCGGCCGCCGAGAGCACCAGCGGGTCCACCGTGTAGGCCACCGCCCGGGTGCGCAGCACCTGCGGCGGCATGTCCAGCGGGATGTTGTCCACCGTGGTGCCGTCCGGGAGCTTGACCACGTACCCGGTGACCTGGTCGGTCACCTCGACCTCCACCGAGGCCACCCACAGCCCCGGCGAGGGGCTGAAGATGCCGTCGTCGTCCGGTCCGCCGATGATGCGGATGTCCGTCTGCCCGCGCGAGTGCGTCGAGTACTCCGGGGTCTCCGGGTGCGCGAGCACCAGCGAGGAGTCCCAGTCCAACTCGTCGACCACGAAGGACTCGCCCTGGTGCAGGTAGACCGCCCCGGGGTGCACCTGCGCGGCCGCACGCGCCCCCTCGACGGTGCCCAGCAGGCGCCCGTCGGTCTGGTCGACGATCATGACCTCCTCGGCACCCGAGCCGCGCAGCGAGACCTGGGTGTGCGCGGTCTCCGGGCTCAGCCGCCCGGTTCCGGCCGGCACCGGGGCGGGGAACCAGCCGCGCGGGCGGTGGCGCAACAGCCCCTCGGCGGCGAGCCCCGCCACCACGTCCTGCGCGCCCAGGGCGACCACCTCGGCGTCGGACAGCGGCTTCTCCACCGCCGCGCAGTAGACGTGGCTGCGCAGCACGTAGGGGTTGGCGGGGTCGAAGACGCTGCGCTCGACCGGGCGGCCCAGCAGCACGTCGGGGTTGTGCACGAGGTAGGTGTCCATCGGCTCGTCGCGGCCGACGAGCACCACCACCGACTCCTGCCCGCGCCGCCCCGCACGGCCGGCCTGCTGCCAGAAGGAGGCGACCGTGCCCGGGAAACCGGCGGTCACGGTCGCGTCCAGCGAGCCGACGTCGATGCCCAGCTCCAGCGCGTTGGTGGTGGCCACGCCCAGCAGCGTGCCCTCGTCGAGCTCGCGCTCGAGGCGGCGGCGGTCCTCGGCCAGGTATCCGGCCCGGTAGGAGGCCACCCTGCGGGCGAAGTCGGGGCGCCCCTGCGCTGAGAGCCCCTCGGCCGCGCGCAGGGCGACCGTCTCGGCGGCGCGCCGCGAGCGCACGAAGGTCAGCGTGCGCGCGCCCTGGGCGATCAGCGTGGCCATGATGTCGGCGGCCTCCGTGGTCGCCGCGCGGCGCACGGGCGCGCCGTTGTCGCCCTCGGCGCCCTCGATGAAGCCCGGCTCCCACAGCATCAGGGTGCGCCGGCCCGTCGGCGCGCCGTCCTCGGTCACCGCGGTGACCTCACGGCCGGTCAGCCGGCCGGCGTGCGCGGCCGGCTCCGCGGTCGTCGCCGAGGCCAGCACGAACGTCGGCCGCGACCCGTAGTGCGCGGCGATGCGGCTGAGCCGCCGCAGCACGAGCGCCACGTTCGCGCCGAAGACGCCGCGGTAGGTGTGGCACTCGTCGATGATGACGTAGCGCAGGTGCCGCAGCAGCCGCGCCCACCGCGGGTGGTTGGCCAGCACGGAGACGTGCAGCATGTCCGGGGTGGTGAACACCCAGCGCGAGTGGTCGCGGATGCCCGGGCGCGCCTCGGTGGGGGTGTCGCCGTCGTAGGGTGCGGGTGCGACGCCGGAGAGCCCCGGCACCGCGCGGGTCAGCCGCAGCGTGGCGGCCAGCTGGTCCGAGCCCAGCGCGCGGGTGGGGGTGACGTAGAGCGCGCAGGCGGTCTCGTCGGCGGCCAGGTCGGTGAGCACGGGCAGCTGGTAGGCCAGCGACTTGCCCGAGGAGGTGCCCGTGGCGACGACGACGTCGCGGCCGGCGTGCGCGAGCTGCGCCGCCTCCGCCTGGTGCGTGTACGGCTTGACGACGCCGCGCTCCTCCAGGTGGGCGCGCAGGCCCGGGTGCACCCACCCCGGCCAGTCGGCGTACCGCGCGGGGCGCGCCGGGATGGTGCCGCGGTAGGTGCACGTCGACTCGGGGAAGCGGCGCAGGATCAGGTCGGTCAGCTCCGCGCCGAGCCCGGTGGGGGTGGCGGCGGTGGTGCCGTCGTGTGCGCCGACGTGAGTCTCCTCGTCCACCCTCGTACCGCCGCCTCGCTGTCCGGGAAGCCGGTCCGCGCGCTGGTGTGACCGGCCGCCCCCGACCCGGGAGACCCCGGGTGGGGGCGATTTCTGCCTATTCGGTGGACCTGATCCTATCGCCGCGCGACCTTTTGTGGAACACTGAGGGCTGGTCGCAGATTTTTCGCGCAGTGTTTCATGTTTCACACGGCGCTCGCAGAAAAGCTTGACGCGGGCGTCCAGATGCTTCTTCCCCCTTCAAGGCCCTCCGGTCTCCGGGAGTCCTTTCAGGCGGTGGAGTCGTACCTGGAAGTTCGGTATGACCACCATCCACCACCAGCCACCGAAAAAGAGGTACTGAAATGGCACAGGGAACCGTGAAGTGGTTCAACGCTGAGAAGGGCTACGGTTTCATCGCCCCCGATGACGGCTCTTCCGACGTCTTCGTCCACTACTCCGAGATCCAGGGCAGCGGCTTCCGCACCCTCGAGGAGAACCAGAAGGTCGAGTTCGAGATCGGCGAGGGCACCAAGGGCCCGCAGGCCCAGCAGGTCCGCGCCCTCTAGACCGCGCCGTAGCGGGGTCTAGGCCCCGCGCAGCCGAGACCCCGGCGTCCCCTTCAGGGGCGCCGGGGTTTTTCTGTGCTTTCAGCCCGGCGCACCCTGCGCCGGAAGCGCGCCGCAGGCGCGCGCCACCCGCGGGCGCCGAAGCCTGCGCGCCGGCGGCGACCGGCGGGACGTCGGAAATCGCGGGACTAAGCGCGCGAGGTGCCGGTGCGCACCTGGTGGGCGTCGGAGAAGTACTGGCGCACCCGGTCGATGAGGACGCCGACCAGCGCGCCGAGGGTCACGCCGAGGATCATGCCCAGGATCGGGTAGTCCTGCAGTACCCAGCCGCCGAGGTAGCCGATGAGCACCGCCTGGCTGACCCAGACGACCACGCCGACGGAGTCGATGAGGAGGAACAGCCACCAGGGGTACTTCATCGCGCCCAGCATGATCGTGAGCACCCAGCGGCCCCAGGGCACGAAGCGGGCCACGATGATCGTCATCGCCGCGCGGGTGCGGATGGACTTCTCCACCCAGTCGACCGCCCGGCCCATCTTCGACTTCGGCGGCATGGAGCGCACGAACATCACCAGGCGGGTGCCCAGCAGGTAGCAGATGTTGTCGCCGATGACGGCCGCGACCACGGCGATCGTCCACACCGCCCAGACGTCCGGCACCCCGCGGCTGGCCGACCACGCCGCGCCCGCGGTGATGATCGTCTCGCTGGGCAGCAGGGGACACAGGGCGTCGCCGACGATGAAGAACGCCAGCAGCGGATGGAACCACCACGAGCCCAGCACAGCCTCGATGAGGACGGTGAGCTGGTCTGCCATTTGGGGGCCTCCGGCGGGGGTGAAGAGCGCGGGTCGTTCCTGGCTGATTCTAATGCGGCTGCGTGCGAGGTAAAGAGGACTGTGTACGGTGTAGAACAGAATTTCCCGGGCCGGGTGTACCGGCCGGTCAGCGCGGCGCGCCCCGAGGGTCGGGGTCGGCCGCCGGGCGCGGGGCCGAAGTTCGCCCCCGCCCCGGGGCCCGCGCCGCCGCCGACCTCAGCAGAGACAACGAGAGGGATGAGACCGCGTGGCAGACAACGGCGGTAAGGGCGTCAAGCGCCTGGTCATCGTCGAGTCGGGGACGAAGGCGAAGAAGATCCAGCCCTATCTCGGCGACGACTACATCGTGGAGGCCTCCGTGGGCCACATCCGCGATCTCCCGCGCGGGGCCGCCGACGTGCCCGCGAAGTACAAGAAGGAGCCGTGGGCGCGCCTCGGCGTGGACACCGACCACGGCTTCGCCCCGCTCTACGTGGTCAGCCCGGACAAGAAGAAGAAGGTCGCGGACCTCAAGAAGAAGCTCAAGCAGGTCGACGAGCTCTACCTGGCCACCGACCCCGACCGCGAGGGCGAGGCCATCGCCTGGCACCTGCTCGAGGTGCTCAAGCCCAAGGTGCCGGTGCGGCGCATGGTCTTCAACGAGATCACCAAGCCCGCCATCCTCGCCGCCGCGGAGAACACCCGTGACCTCGACGAGAACCTCGTCGACGCCCAGGAGACCCGCCGCATCCTCGACCGCCTCTACGGCTACGAGGTCTCCCCGGTGCTCTGGAAGAAGATCATGCCGCGCCTGTCCGCCGGGCGCGTGCAGTCCGTGGCCACCCGCGTGATCGTCGAGCGCGAGCGCGAGCGCATGGCGTTCATCTCCGCCGACTACTGGGACCTGGCCGCCACCCTGGACACCGGGGCCAGCGACGCCGACCCGGACAACCCCTCGACCTTCCCGGCCCGCCTGTCCGCCGTGGGCGGCAGGCGCGTGGCCCAGGGCCGCGACTTCGACGACCGCGGGCAACTGAAGAAGTCCCGCGACGAGGTCGTCGTGGTCGACTCCGCCCGCGCCGAGGCGCTCAAGGCCGGCCTGGCCGACGCACGGTTCACCGTCGCCGACGTCGAGCACAAGCCGTACACCCGCCGCCCGTACGCGCCGTTCATGACCTCGACGCTGCAGCAGGAGGCCGGGCGCAAGCTGCGCTTCACCTCGGAGCGCACGATGCGCATCGCGCAGCGCCTCTACGAGAACGGCTTCATCACCTACATGCGTACGGACTCCACCGCGCTGTCGCAGCAGGGTCTCAACGCCGCGCGGACCCAGGCCCGCCAGCTCTACGGCGAGGAGTTCGTCGCCGCCAAGCCGCGCCACTACGACCGCAAGGTCAAGAACTCGCAGGAGGCCCACGAGGCCATCCGCCCCGCCGGCGAGTCCTTCGCCACCCCGGGCTCCCTGCACGGCCGCCTCGACGCCGAGGAGTACAAGCTCTACGAGCTGATCTGGCAGCGCACCGTCGCCAGCCAGATGGCCGACGCCAAGGGCACCTCGATGCGCGTGGACATCACCGCCGCCACCGCCGACGGCGAGGACACCAAGTTCACCGCCACCGGCCGCACCATCACCTTCCCCGGCTTCCTGCGCGTCTACGTGGAGACCTCGCAGCTCTCCGACGGCCGCAAGGTCGCCGACAACGCCGAGCGCCGCCTGCCGCGCCTTTCCGAAGGCGACTCGCTGACCGCCGCGGAGATCTCCGCCGAGGGCCACTCGACCAACCCGCCGTCGCGCTACACCGAGGCCAGCCTGGTCAAGAAGATGGAGGACCTCGGCATCGGGCGCCCGTCGACGTACGCCTCGATCATCAAGACGATCCAGGACCGCGGCTACGTGTTCCCCCGCGGCAACGCCCTGGTACCCAGCTGGGTGGCCTTCGCCGTCGTCGGCCTGCTCGAGGAGAACTTCGCCGCGCTGGTCGACTACGACTTCACCTCCTCGATGGAGGACGAGCTCGACGACATCGCCGCCGGCGAGGAGGACCGCACCGAGTGGCTGACGGGCTTCTACTTCGGCGACGCCGACGCCCCCGAGGACCTCGCGGACGCGATCGCGCGCCGCGGCGGCCTGAAGTCGCTGGTCGGCGAGAACCTCGAGCACATCGACGCCCGCAAGGTGAACTCGCTGCACCTCTTCGACGACTCCGAGGGCCGCGCCGTGGTGGTCCGCGTGGGCCGCTACGGGCCCTACATCGAGCGCCGCGTGGGCACCACCGCGGAGGGCGAGCCGGAGTACCAGCGCGCCAACCTGCCGGAGGCGACCACTCCGGACGAGCTGACCCTCGAGTACGCCGAGAAGCTCTTCGCCACCCCGCAGGGCGGCCGTGAGCTGGGCGAGAACCCGGCCAACGGGCGCATGGTCGTGGCCAAGGAGGGCCGCTACGGCCCCTACGTCACCGAGATCGTGCGCGACGACGAGCGCGAGAAGTCCGAGGCGCACGCCGAGGAGATCGTCGCCGCCGAGCGCGCCGAGGAGGACCGCCAGCGCGCCGAGGAGGGCAAGCGCAAGAAGAACTGGGAGACCAAGACCGCCGCGAAGCAGAAGGACAAGCGCATCGCGGAGATCGTCGACGCGGAGCTCAAGCCCAAGACTGCCTCGCTGTTCAAGTCGATGCAGCCGGCCTCGGTGGCCCTCGAGGAGGCGCTCAAGCTGCTCTCCCTGCCCCGTGAGGTGGGCGTGGACCCGGTCGACGGCGAAACGATCACCGCCCAGAACGGCCGCTACGGCCCGTATCTGAAGAAGGGCTCGGACTCGCGCTCGCTGGCCGAGGAGGACCAGATCTTCACGATCACCCTCGACGAGGCCCGCCGCATCTACGCCGAGCCGAAGCGCCGCGGCCGCCAGGCGGCGCGCCCGCCGCTGAAGCAGCTGGGCGACAACGACGTCTCGGGCCGCCCGATGAGCGTCAAGGACGGCCGCTTCGGCCCGTACGTCACCGACGGCGAGACCAACGCCTCGCTGCGCCGCGGCGACACCCCGGAGACGATCACCGACGAGCGCGCCAACCAGCTGCTCTCGGAGCGTCGCGCGAAGGTCGCCGCCGACGGTGGCGGGAAGAAGTCCACCAAGAAGGCCGGCAAGAAGTCCTCGAAGAAGACTTCCAGGAAGTCGACGAAGAAGACCTCGAAGAAGACGACCAAGAAGTCCACCAAGAAGACCACGAAGAAGGCCGCCAAGAAGCCGCCGCAGACCACCCGCAACGTGGTGCGCGCCGGCAGCCGACGCAAGTAGGCCTGCGCCGGGCAGACCCGGCGGGGCGCGCGTTCGTGCGGGCCCCGCCCGCACGAACAGGAGTTTTCCGATGTCCTTCAACACCTCCGCCTGGCGTTCCTCGCTCGCCGACGCCGCGCGCACCATCGAGGGTGCGCTGGGTTCCGGCGCGCGTTCGATTGCCGACGTCGCGCACACCGCCGGCGGCGTCGTGGGCGACGCCGTCGCCGCCGTGGCCGGCCACGAGAACGGCCGGCGTGCCGCCGACGCCACCGACGACGCGGTGGGGCGCACCGCCGAGGGCGTGGCCGCCCTCGGCCAGGCGCTCGGCCGCGCGGTGGTCGACCCGACGCGCCTGGGTTCCATCGCCCTCGGCGAGGCGTCCGGCTGGACCCGCCTGTTCGGCCTGCGGCGCACCACCCGGGTGCTCGTGCCGGTGGCGCAGTCGGTGCTGGCCGCCGGGGTGCTCAAGGAGGATTCCTCGCGCGGCCCGCTGGCCGGGGCGCTGCTGCTCGGCGCCTTCGCCGACGCCCAGCAGACCCGCAGGCTTCCCGAGGAGCAGCCGCACGACCCGGCCGCCAAGGTCAACAAGGCCGCCGAGCAGGCAGGCAAGAAGCCGGGTGAGCCCGGCAAGGCCGACGGCCCGGCGGCGCGCCCGGTGACCGGGGCGCTGGCCCTGGCCGGGCAGCACGCGATCTACTCCTGGCTGCTCTTCCGCCGCGGTGCGCGGCTGAGCGCGCCGCGCGCGCTCGGCTACGGCGCGGCGTGCGCGGCCGGCGTCGGCCTGGCCGCGGCGAAGGTCCCGGTCCTTGCG
>NZ_JASPJZ010000027.1:0-20647 GCF_030232385.1 Corynebacterium sp. MSK006 | reverse complement strand
CAGGTCCCGGTCCTTGCGGCCCCGACCGCGGTGGCCGGCCCGGCGGTCGCGCTGACTGCGGCGCTGGCCAACGACCGCCGCCTGGTCGACGCCCAGGGGCCCGGGCGCAGCGCGCTGCGCGGCGTGACCCGCGCCGGGGCGGGTCTGGACTCGCCGTCGGCGGTGGCCGCGATGGGCCTGGGGCACGCGGGCAACCTGCTGCTCGGCGTGCAGGCCGTGCAGCTGCTGCGCGGGGCGTTCGGGGCGCCCTCCGGCGGCGGCTTCGGGGCGCGCGTCGTCGACGCGCTGGCCCGCGAGGCGCACATCTTCGCGCACCTGCTCATGGTGCACGGGCTGGAGCGGCGCTAGAGCTCGACCGGCGCCGCCGGGGCGCGACCTCAGCGCATGCGCTCGAGGCGCAGCAGCGCGCGCTTGGTGTCCGGCCCTCCGGCGTAGCCGCCGATGTTGCCGTCCACCGACCCGCCCGAGGGCAGCACCCGGTGGCAGGGCACCACGATCGGCAGGGGGTTCTTCGCGCAGGCGGTGCCCACCGCGCGGGCGGCCCTGGGGTTTCCGATGGCCTCGGCGATCTCTCCGTAGGTGGCCGTCTTTCCGTAGCCGATCAGGGAGAGCCGGCGCTGGGCGCGGTCGCGGACCCGCTCGCCGCGGGCGTAGGCGACCGGCAGGGAGAACATGCGGCGCAGGCCGGCGAAGTAGTCGCCGAACTGCACGGCGATGTTGATCAGGGCGGCGGTGTCCTCGGGCTTGAAGCCCAGCTCGGCGACGGCGGTGACCACCCCGGAGGCGTAGGCGTCCAGGTCGTCGAGGTCACCGGTGCGCTCGGTGTCGAGGGCGGCGGCGACCTCGCCGGTGGTGGGCACGGTCCCGATGACCGGGGTCTCCGGGTCAGCGCCGAACTGCACGGCGGTGAGCAGGCCGTTTTCGACGACGATCGTCAAGGTACCGACAGGGGTTCCGATGGCGAGAATCGACATACCTCGAGCCTAAGACAGCCATTTTTCGCTCGCTCGGTGAGGTCGGCGAAAACGTCGCGCGGCGCGACGTCGGAAAGCGTCAGGAACGGTCGGCCAGGGTCTGGCGGATCGGGCGCGCCAGCTGCGTCATCTCGTGGCGGCCGCGCAGCTCGATGGACTTCATCATCGTCCAGCGGGCGCGCTCGGCCTCGTTGGCGCCGCGCAGGGTGGCGGCGTTGGTGAGCACCCGACCGGGGGTGTCCTTGGCCAGTTCGGTCAGGCGCGCGGCCTGGTTCACCGCGTCGCCGATGACGGTGTACTCGAAGCGGTCCGCGCCGCCGATGTGGCCGGCGACGACGTGCCCGGCGGCCACGCCGATGCCCGCCTGCAGCTGCAGACCTTTAAGCTCCTCGCGCAGCTCGCGGGCGGCGGTCAGCGCCATCGAGTTGGCGTCGGTGAGGGCGAGCGGGGCGCCGAAGACGGCGAGCGCGGCGTCGCCCTGGAACTTGTTGATGATGCCGCGGTTGCGGTGCACGGTCTCCACGACGTGCTTGAAGAACCGGTTGAGCTCGGCGACGACCTCCTCCGGGGTGTGGCTGACAGCGAAGGCGGTCGAGCCAATGACGTCGATGAACAGCACGGCGACCTTGCGGTCCTCGCCGCCGAGGGTGGGCCGCTCCTCGAGGGCGCGGCGGGCGACCTCGACGCCGACGTAGCGGCCGAAGATGTCGCGCACCCGCTCGCGCTCGCGCAGCCCGCGCATCATCTCGTTGAAGCCGGCCTGCAGCACGCCGATCTCGGAGCCGTCGTAGATGTCGACCTGCGTGTCCGAGTCGCCGCGGCGCACGCGGTTGATCGCCTGCTGCAGCTCCTGGATCGGGTCGACGACGCTCATGATCGACAGCGTGGTGCCGAAGAAACCGGTCACCAGCGCCGCCAGGATCAGCCACAGGGTGGCCGGGATGATGTCGGCGGCGTTGTCGGTGAAGTAGCCGGCCTCCTGGCCGAGGATCAGCAGCAGCACGCCGACCGAGGGCACCGCGGAGGTCAGAAGCCACGTCATGCGCAGCCGCTGCTTGATCGGCGGCTCGAGGGTCGAGTCCTCGAAGCGGCGCGACAGCGCCATCGCCGCGACGGGGCGCACCATGCGCTCGGCGCACAGGTAGGTCAGCAGCACCACGACGGCGCCGGCGAGCAGCGTGGCCACGCCGATGACCACCGCCAGACGGCCCGAGCTGGTGGCGGCGACGGAGACGGCCAGCACGATGCCGATCGCCCAGACGATCGCGCACACCCCGGCCTGGTAGACGGGCAGGCGCAGCACCAGCGTGCGCACCATGTTCGGGTCGTGGTCGTCGGGGTCGCGCTGCCACTCGAGGACGGGGCGGAACATCAGGAGTGTGACCACCACGCCGACGACGATCGCGAAGATGACGTAGGCGACGCCCACGGCGGGCAGGTCCGTCATGTCCGTGTCAAACTCGGCGATCTCCGGCATCGGGATCATGAAGCGGATGAACAGCATGATCGCGGCCGCGCCGAGCACGTTCGCGCCGAGCACGAGTGCCGCGTACAGCGGCCACGAGGTGGTCAACACCCAGCGCAGCGCGCGCAGCAGTCGTCTCATGGTCTCCCACTCTATCGGCCCCGCCCGCCGGGTGTGCCGGGTGCGGGGGAGACGCCGCCCCGGGCGGACGCCGCAGGCGGGCGGGACGGGGGTGCGGCGTGCACTAGGGTGGGCGGTTGTGACGAACTTGGTGGAGGAGGCGCTTTCCGACGCCCCGCGTGTCCGGGAGGTCGTGCACGGCGCCGTGGTCGCGGCGCGTGCCCGTGCCGCCTCCGGCTTCAGCGAGGAGGCCGTGGGCGCGGGGGAGCGCTCGGCGATGACCCACTCCTGGGTGATCACCGGCGGGCCCGGCTCCGGGCGCCTGCAGGTCGCCCGGGCCTTCGCCGCGGGCCTGGAGTGCACCGACCCGGAGACCCCGGGCTGCGGGCGCTGCGAGGCGTGCCGGGCCGTGATGAACGGCTCGCACACCGACGTCCAGGAGTTCCGGACCCGCAAGTACTCCATCGCGGTGTCGGTGGCGCGCGAGGACATCGTGCCCACGGTCAGCCAGCTGCCCACGGTGGGCCGCTGGCGCGTGGTGATCATCGACAACGCCGACCGGCTCACCGGTCAGGCCGCCGACGCGCTGCTCAAGACCGTCGAGGAGCCCTCGAAGCAGTCGGTGGTGCTCTTCTGCGCGCCGTCGGTGGACCCGGAGGACTTCTCGGTGACGCTGCGCTCGCGCTGCCGGCACATCTACGTCCCGCCGCCGTCGGTGGAGCGCATCGTGCGCCTGCTCGTGCGCGAGGAGGGGGCCCCGGAGCACGACGCGGCACTGGCCGCCCAGGCCTCGCTGCGGCACATCGGGCGGGCGCGCCTGCTGGTCACCGACGAGGGCATGCAGCGTCGGCGCGCCCGGGTGCTGCGCCTGGCGGAGCTGGTCAACCACGGCGACGTCGCCTTCCGCGAGATCAGCACCCTGGTCAAGGCCACGAAGAAGGAGTCCGAGGAACTCCACGCCGAGGAGGAGGCCGAGGAGGCCGAGACGCTCCGGCGCTCCTTCGGCGCCGGCGGGCGCGGCAAGGGCGTGGCAAAGCTCGCCCGGGAGGCCGAGCGGGCGGTCAAGAGCCTCGAGGAGGAGCAGAAGAGGCGCCACAAGCGCATCCACCGGGACCTGATCGACCTGTGCCTGGTCGACCTCTCGGGGCTCTACCGCGACGCCTTCCTGCGGGCCGTCGACGCCCCGGGTGATCCGGTGCACCCGGACTTCGCCGAACTGGCCGGCGAGATCGCCGGGCAGGTCGGGGCGGCGGGCCTGGCGGACTGCCTGGAGGCGATCGGACAGTGCCGCGAACACCTGAAGCAGAACGTGTGGCCGCAGATCGCCCTCGACGGGCTGATGGGCAAGCTGCGCATGGCCTACGGGGTGCGCTGAGGGGCGGGGGCGTGCCGGTGTCCCGGCGTTTTCGTTCCCGGGCGCGTCTGCGCTAGGCTGTGCAACCGTGCCATTGCGCCTTTGGGTGCGTGAGCGCGCCGCCTTAGCTCAGTCGGTAGAGCGATTCACTCGTAATGAATAGGTCGCGAGTTCGATTCTCGCAGGCGGCTCCACTCCAGCCCCTCCCGAGCGGTTCCCCGCCGGGAGGGGCTTCGTGCTGCGCGGGGTCTTGAGGGCGGTTGTCCCGGGGCTGTCCGTGCGGGCGCCGGCGCGACGTGTGGGGGAGGGGGTGATGTGTCCCAGTCGGTGAGATATGTCATATGGTTCATGGGGTTATGCAACGTATCCTGGGGTGATTGAGAACGGAGCGCCGATCGGCCGCCCGGAGAATCAGGAGGTTTGTCCCAGACATGTCCGAGATCCAGCACGACAACCACGGTCAGCCCGAGATCGGCACCCGTGCCGATGCGGTGATCGAGGTCGACGGCCTGAAGTTCCGTGACCTCAACGGCAACGGCACCCTCGAGCCCTACGAGGACTGGCGCCTGAGTCCCGCCGAGCGAGCCGCGGACCTGGTCTCCCGGATGACGCTCGAGGAGAAGGCCGGGATGATGATCATCGGCTCGCACTACCCGGGCTACTCCGCCTTCCTGCCCGAGCCCGACGAGAACGCGCTGCTCAACCCGCGCGACGTCTGGCGTGAGAACAACCCGATCACCGGCCAGCCCTACCCGCGCCCGGTGCTGGTGACCTCGGCGACGGACAAGGCACTCAACGAGCGCTTCCAGCACTTCTTCATCGTCCGCGACGACCCGCCCGCCCGCGACCTGGCCCACTGGACCAACGCGGTGCAGGAAGCCGCCGAGAAGACCCGCCTGGGCGTGCCCGTGGTCTTCGCCTCCAACCCGCGCAACCACGTCGCACTCGTCGCCCAGTTCGGCGTCAACGAGTCCGCCGGCGTCTTCTCCGAGTGGCCCGGCGAGCTCGGCCTGGCCGCCCTGCGCGACCCGGAGCTGGTCGAGGAGTTCGGCCGCCGCATCGCCCGCGAGTGGCGCGCGGCCGGCATCCACAAGATCTACGGCTACATGGCCGACCTGCCCACCGAGCCGCGCTGGTCGCGCTTCAACGGCACCTTCGGCGAGGACGTCGACATGGTCTCCCGCTACGTCGAGGCCATCGTGCGCGGCATGCAGGGCGAGAAGCTCGGCACCGACTCGGTGGCCACCACCGTCAAGCACTTCCCGGGCGGCGGCGTGCGCACCGACGGCCACGACCCGCACTTCTCCTGGGGCCAGTCCAACGAGTACCCGACCGACGGCGCCCTGGAGAAGTACCACCTGTCGCCGTTCGAGGCCGCCGTGCGCGCCGGGGTCTCGTCGATCATGCCGTACTACGCCAAGCCCGTGAACACCTCGGCGCGCCAGCTGCCCGCGGAGCTGCAGGGTGAGGACGGCCAGTTCGAGGAGGTCGCCTTCGCCTACAACGCCCCGGTCATCAAGGGCCTGCTGCGCGACCGCCTCGGCTTCGCCGGCTACGTCAACTCCGACTCCGGCGTCATCGACGAGATGCCGTGGGGCGTCGAGGACCTCAGCGAGCCGGAGCGCTTCGCCGCTGCCGTCAAGGCCGGCACCGACATCTTCTCCGACATGGCCGACCCGACCCAGCTGATCGCCGCGGTCAAGGAGGGCCACCTCGACGAGTCCGCGCTGGACGCCTCGGTGGCGCGCCTGGCCGCCGAGATGGTCGAGCTGGGGCTCTTCGAGAACCCCTACGTCGACGAGGACGTCGCCGAGCGCGAGGTCGGCGGCACCGAGGTCGCCGAGCTCGGCGCGAAGACGCAGCGCCGGTCGGTGACCCTGCTGCGCTCGGACAAGTTCCTGCTGCCGCTGGACCTGGAGTCCTCGCCGATGGTCTACGTCAAGGTCACCGGCCGCGTCGGCCCGGGCAAGGTGGAGCAGCGCCTCGCCGCGGCCGTCGGCGAGGTCTGGCCGCACGCGCGGGTCACCGACAAGGTCGAGGACGCCGATCTGGCCATCGTGTGGGCGCGCCCCGAGATCCGCCTCTTCGAGGACGACCAGGAGGGCTTCGAGCTCAGCCTGGACCCGCGCGCCGCGGGCGTCGACGTCGAGCAGATCCAGCAGCTCGAGCGCGTCCTGCCGACGGTGCTCGCCGTCGAGATGACCAACCCGTGGCTGCTGCGCGAGATCGAGCCGGGCGCCCGCGCGCTCGTGGCGACCTTCGGCGTGACCCCGGAGAACCTGCTGCGCTCCCTGGCCGGCGAGGACGGCGGCCCGGCTGGCGTGCTGCCGATGGTGCTGCCCGCCTCGGAGAAGGCGGTGCAGGACGCCCCGCGCGACGTGCCCGGCTGCGAGCTGGACAACGGCTACGTCTACCACGACCGCGACGGGGTGGCCTACACCCTCGGCTACGGCCGGCGCCTCTAGCGCGCACGTGCCCGCCGGTCCGGCGGGCCCGGAACGGCCGTGGATCGGGCCCGCCACCTCCCGGGGTGGCGGGCCCGAAAACGGTTTTCAACAGGCGAAACGTCGCGCACCGTCGGTAGGGTCGGGTCATCAAGCACCCGACCGACAGGAGCCACGCATGAGCCAGACCGTCACCGGAGTCATCGCCCGCGCGAAGGGCGCGGAGGTTGAACAGGTAGACGTCGTCATCCCCGACCCGGGCCCGAACGACGTCGTCGTCAAGATCGAGGCCTGCGGGGTGTGCCACACCGACCTCGCCTACCGCGACGGCGACATCGAGGACGCCTTCCCGTTCCTCCTCGGCCACGAGGCCGCCGGCCGCGTCGAGCAGGTCGGCTCCGAGGTCACCCACGTCGCCGAGGGCGACTTCGTCGTCCTGAACTGGCGCGCGGTCTGCGGCGAGTGCCGCGCCTGCCGTCGCGGTGAGCCGCAGTACTGCTTCGCCACCTTCAACGCCTCGCAGAAGATGACGCTTGCCGACGGCACCGAGCTCACCCCGGCGCTCGGCATCGGCTCCTTCGCGGAGAAGACGCTGGTCCACGAGGGCCAGTGCACCAAGGTCCACCCCGACGAGGACCCGGCCGCCGCCGGCCTGCTCGGCTGCGGCGTGATGGCCGGCCTCGGCGCCGCCGTCAACACCGCCGCCGTGCGCCGCGGCGAGTCCGTCGCCGTCTTCGGCCTGGGCGGCGTGGGCATGGCCGCGCTCGCCGGCGCCGAGCTCAACAACGCCTCGACGATCATCGCCGTCGACCTCGACGCCCGGAAGCTGGACCGCGCCCGCGAGTTCGGCGCGACCCACACCATCGACTCCTCGGACCTGAGCGAGCAGGAGGTCATCGACGCCGTCCGCGAGATCACCGACGGCTTCGGCGCGGACGTGACCATCGACGCCGTCGGCATCATGCCGACCTGGCGCCAGGCCTTCTACTCCCGCGACCACGCCGGCCGCATGGTCATGGTCGGCGTGCCGAACCTGACCGACAAGATCGAGGTCCCGGCCATCGACTTCTACTCGCGCGGCGGCTCGCTGCGTCCGGCCTGGTACGGCGACTGCCTGCCGGAGCGTGACTTCTCGGCCTTCGTCGACCTGCACCTGCAGGGCCGCTTCCCGCTGGACAAGTTCGTCTCCGAGCGCATCGGCCTCGACGAGGTCGAGCAGGCCTTCGAGACGATGAAGGCCGGCGACGTGCTGCGATCGGTGGTGGTCTTCTGATGGCACACCCCGATCTGCGCATCGACCACGCCGTGACCTCCGGCACCTTCAAGCTCGACGGCGGCGAGTGGGAGGTCGACAACAACATCTGGCTCGTCGGCGACGACCATGAGGTCTACATCATCGACGCCGCGCACGACGCCGCCCCGATCCTCGAGGCCGTCGACGGCCGCGAGGTCCGCGGCATCATCTGCACCCACGCCCACAACGACCACATCAACGCGCTGCCCGCGCTGCTGGAGAAGGTCGATGCGCCGGTGTGGGTGCACCCCGGCGACCAGATGCTCTGGGACGAGACGCTGCCCGGTGTCGCGCATCAGGACCTCGCCGACGACCAGGTCTTCGACGTCGCCGGCACCGAGATGCGGGTGCTCAACACGCCCGGCCACTCGCCCGGCTCCTGCTGCCTGTACCTGCCCGAGGCGAACGAGCTCTTCTCCGGCGACACGCTCTTCCAGGGCGGCCCCGGCGCCACGGGCCGGTCCTACAGCTCCTTCGACACCATCATCGAGTCGCTGAAGACCTCGATCCTGGACCTGCCGGCGGAGACGACCGTGCGCACCGGCCACGGCGACCACACCACCGTCGGCTCGGAGGCCCCGCACCTCGAGGAGTGGATCCGCCGGGGCTACTGAGTCCCGGTGAGGCCCGCCCACCCCGGGCCACCATTCCGGGGGTGGGGAAATCACAGTCACGTACGGAAAATTCTGTGTCCCCGGACACAGCGGAGTAGCGTTGCGCGCATGATGAAGCGCAGCACCGACGGCGAGAACACGGCCGCGGGTTCCCCGGAACCCGCGGCCTCCGCTGCTCCCACGGCCCCCGCGGGCGCCTCCGGCGCCACGGGGGCCGCCGGCCCGGGCGCGGCCGGCACCCCCGCGGTGTCGCCGAACCCGAAGCTGTGGTTCCTGGTGGTGCTCAACGTCTTCACCGTCGCGTGGGGCGGCAACCAGTTCACCTCGATGCTGGTCTTCTACCGCGGCCGCGGCGAGTTCGCCGACCTCTTCGTCGACTCTATGCTGGCCATCTACGCCGTGGGCGTCGGCGGCGCGCTGCTCATCGGCGGCGCCCTGACCGACCACTACGGCCGTCGCCCGATCATGCTGCCCGCACCGGCGCTCGCCATCGTCGGTAGCCTGCTCATCGCCACCGGCGAGCATGTCGAGGTCCTCATGGCCTCCGGGCGCTTCGTCGCCGGCGTGGCCCTGGGCCTGGCGATGACCGCCGGCGGCGCCTGGGTCAAGGAGCTCTCGGGCGCGCCCTTCGACCCGAAGTCCGCCGCCTCCTCCGGCGCGAAGCGCTTCTCGATGTCCTTCACCCTGGGCCTGGCGATGGGCCCGTTCACCGGCGGCATGCTCGCCCAGTGGGCGGCGCTGCCCGGCCAGCTGATCTATGCGATCCACATCGTGATCACGCTGCTGGTCTACCCGCTGATGTTCAAGGTCCCGGAGACCTACCGCCTCGGCCCCGACGGCCGCCCGCGCGAGCGCCGCGACTCCCGCGGCTCGCTGATGCGGGACATCGCGGTGCCCTCGCTGACAGACAAGCGCTTCCTGCTGATCGTCCTGCCGTGCGCCCCCTGGGTCTTCGGCACCTCGTTCACCTCGCAGACGATCCTGCCGACGCAGATCTACGACCAGCTCTCCCACCCGGTCGCCTACGCCGGCATGATCTCGCTGATCACCATGGGCGTCGGCTTCATGATCCAGCAGTTCGGCCCCCGCATCGACGACCAGGCCGCCCGCGGGCCGTTCCTGAGCATGCTGCTGGCCGCCTGCGGCATGACCATCGCGATGGTCACCACCCTCTTCCCGTCCGCGGCGCTGTCGGTGACCTCCTCGGTCATCCTCGGCCTGGCCTACGGCCTGGGCATGTACATCGGCCTGGCGCAGACGCAGCGCATCGCCCCGGCCGACGACCTGGGCGGGCTGACCGGCTTCTTCTACTGCGCGACCTACGTCGGCATGTTCTTCCCGGCGCTGCTGACGTTCTTCTCCGGCGTCTTCCCGTACCCGGTGATGCTCGGCTTCGGCATCGTCATGGCCTTCGTCTGCATGGCGGTCGCCGTGCCGTCGGCCCGCCGCGCCGCCCGTGAGCGCCGCTCCCGCCTCAGCGAGCCCAGGTAACCCCACCCCAAGTAGAATCAGTGGCCATGCGAACTCTCGTCACCGGCGGCGCCGGCTTCATCGGGTCCCACCTCGTCGATCTGCTCGTGGCGGAGGGCCACGAGGTCACCGTCCTCGACGACCTGTCGAGCGGGCGGCGGGAGAACCTCACTGACGCGCTGGCGGGCGGACACGCCGAGCTGCGGGTCGAGGACCTGCGCTCCGTGGACCTGGACGCGCTGGTCGCCGAGGTCGCCCCCGAGGTCATCTTCCACCTGGCCGCCCAGATCGACGTGCGCCACTCGGTGGCCGACCCGGTCGCGGACGCCGAGCTGAACATCCTGGCGACGATCCGCCTGGCCGAGGCCGCCCGCAAGGCCGGCGTGCGCAAGATCGTGCACACCTCCTCGGGCGGTTCCATCTACGGCGAGCCCGAGAACTTCCCGGTCGACGAGACCGTCCCGGTCGACCCGCACTCGCCCTACGCCGCCTCGAAGTACGCCGGCGAGGTCTACCTGAACACCTTCCGCCACCTCTACGGCCTGCAGTGCTCCTTCATCGCGCCGGCCAACGTCTACGGCCCGCGCCAGAACCCGCACGGCGAGGCCGGCGTGGTCGCGATCTTCTCGGAGCGCCTGCTCAACGGCGAGCCCACCCGCGTTTTCGGCGACGGCGGCAACACCCGCGACTACGTCTTCGTCGGCGACGTCGTGCGCGCCTTCTACCTGGCCTCCGGCGAGACCGGCGACGGCGAGCGCTTCAACATCGGCACCGGCGTGGAGACCTCCGACCGGCAGCTGCACACCCTGGTCGCCCAGGCCGCCGGCGCCTCCGACGACCCCGAGTACGCCCCGGCGCGGCTTGGCGACGTCCCGCGCTCCGCACTGTCGGCCGACAAGGCGCGGCGGGTGCTGGGCTGGACGCCCGAGGTGGACATCGCCGAGGGCGTGGCCCGCACCGTGGACTACTTCCGCGGCGAAGACTGACGGGCCGGCGCCCGACTACTTCTTGTCGAGCTCCGCGTCGATCGCCTTCTTGAACTCCTCGAAGGGCTGCGCGCCGCTCATCGGCTGCTCGCCGACGACGAAGGTGGGAGTGCCATTGACGCCCAGCACCGTGCCGATGGCCATTGCGCGGTCCACGTCGGCGCCGTAGGTGCCGTCCTCGATCTCGCTGCGGAAGCGGTCGATGTCCGGCACGCTGGCCTTCTCGGCGAAGCCGACGAGGTCGTCGATGTCGTTGTCCGGGTGGCCCTCGACGTCCTTCGACGCCTCGTAGAGGACGTCCTTGAACTCCTGGAAGCGGCCCTGCGCGGCGGCCGCGCGGCCGGCCTCGGCAGCCAGGTGCGCCTTCTCGCCGTTGATGGGCATGTCGTTCCACTCGATGCGCACCTTGCCGGTGGCGACGTACTCGTCGAGGATCTGCTGCTCGGTCTCGTTGGCGTACTTCGCGCAGTAGGGGCACTCGAAGTCGGAGAACTCGCTGATCACGACCGGGGCGTCGACCTCGCCGACGGCGAAGGGGTCGTTCTCGATGCGTCGCGGCAGGTCGTCGAAGTCCTGCATCGCGCGGCCCGGGCCCACGATGTGGGCGGCCTGGGCCTGCTCGGTCGAGCGGGTGCCCTGCCAGTGGCCGAGCGCCCAGCCGCCGAGACCGGCGGCCACGACGAGCACGAGCCCGCCGGCGAGGACGGGGGCCAGCCAGCTGCGCCGGTCGCGCTCGGGCGCCTCGGCCATAGCTCCCTCGGCGTCTTCGGCGTCCGGGGTGCCCTCCGCGCCGTGCGTGCCGGCCACGGGCGCGACGCCCTCGGCGCCCTCTGGACGGGGCTCCTCGGTGGCCCAGCCGGTCTCGCCGGCCGGGCGCTGCTGCGCGCCGGCAGCCGTGGCGCCCTGCCGCGCACCCTGGGGCTCGTCGGTGCCCTGCGGCTCGTTCGGGTCGGTGTGCTCGTCGCTCACTCGTTGCTCTCCTCGTCGTTGCCTGCACCGTCGGTGCCGGCGGCGCGTCCAGCGCCGGCGGCGGACGCGGACGCGCGCCCGTTTTCGCCCACGGTACGCGCCGGGACGTCGGCAATCGGGCCGGGCACGCTCGTCGCCTCGGGCGGCACCGCGCCACGCAGGGCGACGGCGCGCGCCAGGCGGGCGTAGCGCAGCTCCTGCTCACGGAAGCGCACCCAGGCGCTGACGGTGGTGAACATGAAGGCCACCACCAGTCCGTAGAGCAGCAGGTCGGTGCCGCGGGAGACACCCACGGCGTTGGCGATCACGGTCAGGTCGTCCGGGCGCAGCACCGCCCAGATGCACACGATGAAGAAGACGATGAAGAACAGCTTCGCGCTGGCCTTCGCACGGGCCTTGCGGCGGTTGCTGAACAGGTACCACGCCAATCCGAGGGTGGCGGCCAGCAGCAGGATCTGCATCACGACAGTCACGGGAGCCTCCTGGCGAGCAGCTCGTCGGCGAGAATGTTGACGCCGTTGAACAGGGACTGGCCCTTGGACATCGAGTACTCGGTGTAGAGGATGTCCACGGGTTGCTCGGCGACCTTCCAGTCGCGCTCGTCCATCAGGGCGACGAACTCACTGGCGTGCGACATGCCGTTCATGCGCAGGTTGAGCTCCTCGGCGACCTTGCGGTCGAAGGCGCGCAGCCCGTTGTGCGCGTCCGTCAGCCCCAGCCGGCGGGTGCGCGCGGAGAGCGCGACGACGGTCTTGAGCACGATGCGCTTGATCAGCGGCACCTGGTCGTCGGCGCTGCGGGCCCGGCCGAAGCGGGTGCCCACGATGATGTCCAGGTCCTCGCGGCGCAGCCGGCCGACCATCGCGACGACGTCCTTGACCTGGTGCTGGCCGTCGGCGTCGAAGGTGACGAAGAACCGCGAGCCCGGCTGGGCGCGCGCGTACTCCACACCCGTCTGGATCGCCGCGCCCTGGCCCAGGTTGACCGGGTGGCGCACCAGGTGGGCGCCGGCGGCGTGGATCTGCTCGGCGGAGCCGTCGGCCGAGCCGTCGTCGACGGCGACGATGTTCGGGAAGGTCCTGCGCGCGTTCGCGATGACCTCGCCGATCACCGTGGCCTCGTTGTAGCAGGGGATGATCAGCCAGGTGTCGGCGAACGCCGCCGGGTCACGGGTGGATTCCATGGTCTCCTTCCGGGCTAGTTGGACGCGTCGCCCGCGGTGCCCGTCCCGCCGCGGCGGTGGAAGAGCAGGGCGTAGGTGCGCGAGAGCAGAGCCGTCGGCAACAGACGATACGCGCTGCGGACCAGGAAATTCAGCACGGCGCGCGGCTTGGAGACCAAGCCGTAGGAGACGAGGTTGCGCTGCATGGTGCGCTCCGCGGCGAACATGTCGCGGCCTGTGCGCCGCCCGGTCTGCGCCGGGGAGGTGCGGAACCAGGTGAGCGCCTCGGGCAGGTTGTGGAAGCGCGCGCCGGTGGCCAGCATCCGCGCCCACAGGTCGTAGTCCTCCATCAGGTGCACGTCGCGGTAGCCGCCCGCGCGGCGTACAGCGGCGGTGCGCATCATCACCGAGGGGTGGTTGACCGGGGAGTTCAGGCGCGCGTAGCGGGCGATCTGCGGGTGGTTCTCCGGCAGGGTGCGCACGCCGCCGGCGGCGCGCTCGAGCGAGCCCGTCCCGCGGTACGTCTCGTCGTCGAACTCGCGCAGCGCGGTGCCGAGGACATCGACGCCGGGGTGCTCCTCCAGGTAGGCGAGCTGGCGCTCGAAGCGCCCGGGCGTGGCGACGTCGTCGGAGTCGAGCCGGGCGATCCACTCGGCGTCGACGTGGCGCATGCCCTCGATGAGCGCGGGACCCGCGCCCCGGTTCTGCTTGAGAGGTACGTGGTGCGCCTCCGGGTGGGCGTCCAGGAACCGCTTGACGACGTCGCGCGTGGCGGCCTCGACGGGCCCGTCGCGCACGATGACGACGCTCTCGGCCGGACGCGTCTGCGCGGCCAGCGATTTCAGCGCCGCGGCCATGTCGTCGGCGTCGGTGCCCCGGTAGTAGGTCATCAGGGCGGCGAGGGTGGGCATGGGCAGAATCTTAGGACATGGTGCCCGTCGTGGGGTGGTGCGCCGGGCGGCGGCCGAGCGCGACCAGGTGCACGGCGGCGCCGGCCGTCGGCCCGGCGATCAGGGCGGTGCACACCGCGGGCACGAGCGCCAGCGGGGTGAACAGGACGGCGAAGGCGACCACCGAGGAGGTCAGCCAGCCGGCGACGTAGTGGCCGTGGCGCTCCACGGCCAGGGTGGCCGCCCCGGTGATCATCAGGCAGCCGGTGAAGGCGGATGCGAAGGTCAAAATCGCCAGCACCCCGCCGGGCACCATGAGCTCCTCCTTGCCGAAGGCCACCTCGAGGATCCACGGGCCGACCGCCCAGGCGGCCAGCGCGCCGACCGCGCCGAGGGCCAGCGTGGCCGCCAGCGGGGTGCCCAGCGCCCGGTAGAGGGTCTCCCGGTGGGCCACGAAGCGCACGATGAGCGCGGACTGGAAGCGTTGCAGGGGCACCAGGATCGGCGCGCGGGTCAGCGTGACCGCGAGGATGATCCCGGCGACGGTCACCGAGGCGCCGTCCCCGGAGCCGACGGCGTGGGCGGCGGGACCGGCGTCCTTGAAGCTGGCCTGGACGAAGACGGGGAAGCCCGTGATCAGCGCGGCCGAGGCACCGGTGGCCACCATCGCGGAGAGCGCGCGCCGGGTCAGGCGGCGGGCGTCGACGTCGACGGGGGTGCGCAGGCGCTCGCGGGCCTGCGGGTCGGTGCCGAGCACGACCAGCCAGCTGACCGTGCCGATGACGGTGACCCACAGCAGCGCCTGGCCGCCCAGCCCCAGGGCCCAGGCGGCGATGACGGCCAGCAGGCGCACCCCGGAGTCGAGGGCGACCAGGGCGGCGTAGCGGCCCCACATCTTCAGCCCGGAGAGCACGCCGGAGAGTACGGCCTGCAGCGTGTAGGAGGCGAGACCTGCGGCGAGCAGCCCGGTGGCCGCCGCCGGGGGATCGGCCATGATCCGGTCCATGCCGAGCGCCCCGCCGATGCCCGCGATGACGGCGGCGACCAGGGCGACGACGGCGCCGAGGCGCCAGGGCGAGGCCTTCGAGGCCCGGCCGGTCTCGCGGGCGTCGGCCACGGCGCGGGTGGTCTCTTGCATCACGCCGTCGATGGCGCCGGTGAGCGCAAAGAAGAGGCCCCAGTACGCCTGGAACTCGGCGTAGGAGGCGGCGTCGACGGTGAAGGACGCGAGCCAGATGACGATGAAGCCGCTGGCTGCGGCGAAGACTGTGGCCAGGGAGAGCGAACGCATCAGGACTAGAACCTACCCCGTGCGCCCGCCCGGACCGAGTCGCCGCGGTCGGTCGAGCGGGGTGGGGCGGGGCGTGGGCGGGGCGCTGTGCCAGGCCGAAGCGGCGCCTAGAGCCCCAGGGCCGTGTAGAGCCAGCAGTAGATGAGCGCCTCCACGCGGGCGACCTGTCGGTTGTCGGCCGCGCCGGCGTGGCCGCCCTCGGTGTTCTCGAAGTAGTCGACGGGCTGGCCCGCCTCGGCCAGGACGCGGGCGAAGAGCCGGGCGTGGGCGGGGTGGACGCGGTCGTCGCGCGTCGAGGTGGTCACCAGCGCCGGGGGATAGGCCCGCTCGGAGTGGGCCGCGACGTTGTGCAGCGGGGAGTAGGAGGCGATGACCTCGCGCTCCTCGGGGATCTCCGGGTCGCCGTACTCGGCCATCCAGGAGGCCCCGGCCGAGAGCGTGTGGTAGCGCAGCATGTCCGTCAGGGGCACCTGGATCACCGCCGCGCCGAGGTCCTGCGGGTACTGCGTGAGCGCACCGGAGGTCAGCAGCCCGCCGTTGGAGCCGCCGCGCACGGCGAGCTTGTCGGGGGTGGCGTAGCCGCGGGCGACGAGGTCCTCGAGGACGGCGCGGTGGTCCTCGAAGACGCGGCGCCGGTTCAGCTTGGTGGCCTGGGTGTGCCAGTCGGGGCCGAACTCCCCGCCGCCGCGCAGGTTGGGCTGGACCCAGGTGAAGCCGCGCTCGAGCCAGGCCATGCCGCGCACCGCCGAGTAGCCGGGCACCAGCGAGACCTCGAATCCGCCGTAGCCGCCGACGAGCGTCGGGGCCGGCTGCGGGGCGGTGTCGGCGGCGCCGCCGAAGCGGCCGACGACGAAGTAGGGGATCTCGGTGCCGTCGGCCGAGCGCGCCCAGTGCTGGCGGGGCTCTACACCGGTCGCGTCGAAGCGCTCCGGGGCCCGGCGGACCTCCTCGAGACGCGGGTCCCCGGCATCGGCGACGCGGTAGAGCGTGGCCGGGCGGGTGAAGCTGGAGGTGTTGATCCACAGCTCATCGCCGTCCCACTCCGAGGCCGCGATGACCGAGGCCGTGACCAGCCCGGGGATCTCCAGCTCGGTCAGTGGGGCGGCTTCGGCGCCCTCGCCCGCGGCGTCGGCGGCGTTCGGCTCGAGCGGGGTCACCAGGATCCGGGTGACCACGTCGCGCAGCTCGGTGAGCACCAGGTGGTTCTTAGTGCTGACCACCGACTGCAGCGAGGCGTGCGCGTCGGGCGTGTAGACCGGCGTGAACTCGCGCGAACCGGCCAGGAAGTCCTCGAGCGCGCAGCGGCCCAGCCCGCCGGCGGGCACCCCGGCGAAGTCGGTGCGCGGCCAGACGAACAGCCAGCGCCCGCGGATGACGGTCTCGCAGTCCTCGGGCACCTGGATCGGCCGCCAGGGGATCTCGGTGCCCTCGGCCTCGAAGGCGTCGAGCGCGCTGAGCGGCGCGGTCCACTCGCTGGAGCGGTAGAAGTCCAGGGCCCGTGAGAACAGCAGCCGGCGCGGCTCGCGCGCCGTGTCCGCCCACGCCCCCGCGGCGACGTCGCGCCGCTCGCCGACGGCGACCACCGGGGCGTCGGCAAGCGGGGCGCCACGCCGCCACAGGCGTGTCTGCAACGGGTAGCCGGACTCGGTCAGGCTGTCCTCGCCGAGGTCGGTGCCGATGAGCAGGCGGTCGCGGTCGACCCAGCTCACGGACGTCTTCGCGGCGGGCACCTCGAAGGGGGAGTCGGTGACGAAGGCGCCGGCGGTGAGGTCGAACTCGCGCAGCACCACGGCGTCGGCGCCGCCGCGCGAGAGGCGCACCAGGGCGCGGTCGCAGTCGGGGCGCAGCACCTGCGCGCCCTTCCACACCCAGCTCTCGTCCTCGGCGGCGGCCAGGGCGTCGACGTCGACCAGGACGCGCCAGTCCGGGGCGTCGGCGAGGTAGGAGGCCTCGTCGCAGCAGCGCCACAGGCCGCGGGGGTGCTCGGCGTCGCGCCAGAAGTTGAACAGGCGCTCGCCGCGGCGGTTGACGTAGGGGATGCGGTCGTCGGCGTCGAGGGCGGCGCGGATGCGGGCCTCGAGCGCGTCGTGGCCGGGCACGGACGCGGCGGCGGACTCCGTCTGCGCCGACCAGTCGGACGCCCAGGCGAGGGCGGACGGGTCCTCGACGGACTCCAGGACGGCGGGGTCGATCTCTGCGCGCTTCGGGGTGGTCATGGCGTCCCAGTGTAGGTGGCGGGCGCCGGCGGGACGGGCGGAAAGACGCCGACGGCCCCGCCTCCCCGGGAGGGGACGGCGGGGCCGGTGCTCACCCGACGGGCGGGCGCGTGAGGATCAGGCCTCCACGGCGGGCTGGATGACCTCGCTCCAGGAGCGGCGCAGGTCGTCGAACCAGTAGTTCCAGGTGTGGGTGCCCACGTTGTTGAAGTTGTAGTGGGCCGGGATGTTCAGGCTGTTCAACTTGGCCTCGAGGTTGTGCGTGCACAGGTTGGTCGCGCCCTCGATGCCGCCGCCCTCGACGAGCAGGATGGAGGAGCCGGAGCGCGCGGCCTCCGGGTTCATGCCCTTGCTCTCCATCCAGCCGGCGGTGTCCTGCTCGCCGATCAGGCCGGAGCCGTTGGAGATGTAGAGCTCGGTGCCGCGCAGCTTCTCGGCGTTGAGCAGGGCGTCCTGGTGGCGGTTGGTCTCAGAGCCCTGCGGGCCCCACATCTGCGCCGCGGTGTTGCCGGAGCGGTTGACGGTGATCTCCGCGAAGAGGTTGCCCATCGGGGTGGAGGTCTCCGCGCAGCCGGAGTAGGAGCCGACGGCCTGGTAGAAGCCCGGGTTGTGCTGGGCCAGCAGCAGCGAGGAGGTCGCGGACATCGACATGCCGGCGATCGCGCGCTTGTCGTTGGCGCCGAGCTGCTTCTCGAGCGGGGCGGGCAGCTCCTTGGTCAGGAAGGTCTCCCACTTCTGCGGGCCCTTGAGGCTGCCGCTGGGCTGGTTGACCCAGTCGATGTAGTAGGAGAACTTGCCGGCCATCGGGATGACCAGGTTGACGTCCTGCTCGAGGAAGTAGTCGAGCACGGCGGTGTTGGCGACCCAGTCGTGGGAGTACTGGTCGCCGCCGCCGGCGCCGTTGAGCAGGTAGAAGGTCGGGCGGTTCGGCGACTTCGCCTTGACGGTGACCAGCGGGATGTCGCGGTTCATCGACGGCGAGTGGGCCGTCAGCTCCTGGACGCGGCTGTCCTGCTTGGCCTTCTCCGTGACGATCCCGCGCCACCGCGGCACGGCCGGCTTGCCCTGGTTGGTGGTGAACTGCTTGAGGTAGTCGGCGGAGACCGGCGTGGTGCTGATGGTCGCCTGCGCGGCGTCCGCGGGGGGGGCGGTCTCGGCGGCCGGGGCCTCGGTGGTGCCCTCGGCGGGCGTGCCCTCCGGGGCCGGAGCCTCGGTCGCGCCCTCGGCGGGCGTGCCCTCGGCGGCCGGGTCGGCTGCGGCGGAGTGGACGCCGAGCGTGGTGAACGACAGGGTCGCGGCGGCGACGGCCGCGACGATTCGGCGGGAGACCTTCATGAGCTCGGGATACCTCCGTGAGACGACTTCGGTGACGGGTGTGAGTGGTCTCCCTCCCGAAAGGGGGACCGTATGTACCCGGGATATCTTAACGTGTATGCGGGATCCGGCACAGGTGCCGGTGCGCTTTGCCCCAGGTTACGGTAATATCGCGGCGGATGTTACGCAAGGGGAAATTGTGGCTGGTGTGCAGTCATGTTTCTCCGGCGGGACACCGGCACTGACCGCAGCGCCGCAATGCAGAACTGTCTGAAGAAAATCTCCAGGAAAGGTCCGACATGAACCCCATCGAGCAGATCGTCGTCGCCGTTAACGAGCTCCTCGGCCCCGTCCTCCACCTGATGTCCTCCGGCTCCTCCGAGATCGCCCTCGGCCTCGGCCTGTTCTAGACCGGAGCGACCGGACTCCCGGCCGGGCCCGCCGGCCGGAATGGCGGTCGGGTTCGCCGGACCGACGGCCGCCCAGGGGCGTCCCGCGGTCGCCCCGCGGCGGCCCCCGCAACCCGTGCGGCACGCACCTCACGGGTGACGTCACCCCCGCCCGGACCGCAGAGTGCGGCAATTGTGAGCCGCAGTACGTATCCTTGGCCGCGTGAGTGAGAATTATGATGTTGTAGTCCTCGGTGCCGGCCCCGGAGGGTACGTCGCCGCCATCCGCGCAGCCCAGCTCGGCAAGAAGGTGGCCGTGGTGGAGAAGCAGTACTGGGGCGGCGTCTGCCTCAACGTCGGCTGCATCCCCTCCAAGTCGCTGCTGAAGAACGCCGAGGTGGCCCACACCTTCAACCACGAGGCCAAGACCTTCGGCATCTCCGGCGATGTCTCCTTCGACTTCGGCGTCGCGCACCAGCGCTCCCGCAAGGTCAGTGAGGGCATTGTCAAGGGTGTTCACTACCTGATGAAGAAGAACAAGATCACCGAGATCCACGGTGCCGGTTCCTTCAAGGACGCCCACACCATCGAGATCACCGAGGGTGACGACGAGGGCAAGACCCTCACCTTCGACGACGTGATCATCGCGACCGGCTCGGTGGTCAAGACGCTGCCCGGCGTCGAGCTCTCCGAGAACGTCGTCTCCTTCGAGGAGCAGATCCTCAACCCCGAGGCCCCGAAGAAGATGGTCATCGTCGGCGGCGGCGCCATCGGCATGGAGTTCGCCTACGTCCTGGCCAACTACGGCGTGGAGCTGACCATCGTCGAGTTCATGGACCGCGTGCTGCCCAACGAGGAGCCCGAGGTCTCGAAGGCGATCGCCAAGGAGTACAAGAAGCTCGGCGTGAAGCTGCTGACCGGTTACAAGACCACCGCCGTGCGCGACAACGGCGACTCCGTCGAGGTCGACGTCGAGAGCAAGGACGGCTCCAAGCAGGACACCCTGACCGTCGACCGCGTCCTGATCTCCGTCGGCTTCGCCCCGCGCGTCGAGGGCTTCGGCCTGGAGAACACCGGCGTCAAGCTCACCGAGCGCGGCGCCATCGACGTCGACGAGCGCATGCGCACCAACGTCGAACACGTCTACGCCATCGGTGACGTCACCGCCAAGCTGCAGCTCGCGCACGTCGCCGAGGCCCAGGGTGTGGTCGCCGCCGAGACCATCGCCGGCGCCGAGACCCAGGAGCTGGGCGACTACCAGTTCATGCCGCGCGCGACCTTCTGCAACCCGCAGGTCGCCTCCTTCGGCTACACCGGGGCCGCCGCCAAGGAGAAGTGGGCCGACCGCGAGATCGTCTCCGCGACCTTCCCGTTCAGCGCAAACGGCAAGGCCGTCGGCATGGGCGAGCCCGCCGGCTTCGCCAAGGTCATCGTCGACAAGGAGTTCGGCGAGATCGTCGGTGCCCACCTCGTCGGCGCGAACGTCTCCGAGATGCTCGCCGAGCTGACCCTGGCCCAGCGCTTCGACCTGACCGCCGAGGAGATCGGACGCAACGTCCACATCCACCCGACGATGTCGGAGGCCGTCAAGGAGGCCGCCGAGGGCACCCTCGGCCACATGATCAACCTCTGATCACCGCCCCCCCGCGGGGAGACCCCCCGAGGGGAGTCCCGCCCGGGGAACCGACGCCGGCC
>NZ_JASPJZ010000026.1:0-26780 GCF_030232385.1 Corynebacterium sp. MSK006 | reverse complement strand
GGCCCGGCTCGCGGCGACGGCGCGCTCGTGGCGGGTGCGGGCGGACTTCTCGGCCTCGGCCTGGCGGCGCAGCTGGTCGCCGCGCCCGGCGACCTGGCCGGCGCGGTCCTGGGCGGAGCGCAGCGCGAGGCGGGCCTCGACCTCCATGGCGCGGACCTGCTCGAGCACGGTCGCCGCCTCGTCGCGCGCGGCGGTCGACGGCTCCTCGGGGGCTTCGTCGTCCTCGGCGCGCGCCAGGCGGTCGCGGGTCGCCTCGAGCTCCTTGCGGGCCTCGTCGCGGCGGGTGCGCGCGGTCTCGACCTGACCGCGGGCGGTCTCGGCGGCCCGGGCGTCGGCGGCGGCGCGCTTCTTCAGGTTCTCCGCCTCGCGGGCCGCCGAGCGGGCGGCGGCGTCGTGGTCGCGCAGCTCGGCGGTCGCGGCGGCGGCCTCCACGCCGGCCTCCTCGGCGGCCTGGCGCGCGCCCTCGAGCGTGCCCGCCAGCTCCTCGAGGCTGGCCTCGGCGGCGGCGAGTTCCTCTTCGGCCCGGGCGATCTGGCCGGCGACCTCGACGGTGCCGGGCCGCTCGCGGCCCAGCCGGGCCCAGCCCTCGCCGAAGAGCTCGCCGTCGGGGGTCACCGCGCGCAGGCGCGGGTCGGAGTCGACGACGCCGCGCGCGGCGCGCGCGTCGGCGACCAGCACGACGTCGGCAAGCAGGCGGGTCACCGCGGCCCGGGCGCCCTCTGCCAGCTCAATGTGGTCGAGCAGCCAGGTGGCCTCCGTGGGCAGGTCGGCGTCCATGCGCCAGGTCCCGCCCGCCCGCTCGGTGTCGATGAGCGTGGTGCGCGCCAGGGCGCCGCCGGCAAACGACGAGTACGTCTCCTCGCCGACGTGTCCGGCCAGGGCCTCGGCGTGGTCGCCCAGGGCGGCGGCCACGGCGGTCTCGGTGCCGGGCTCGGGCGTGATCAGGCCGGCCAGGGGCGAAAATCCGTCGAGGCTGTCGGCGGCGTCGGCGCCGGTCTCGGAGTCGCGGAGGGTCTCGATGCGCGAGCGCAGCGCGTAGACGGCGCCGGAGCGTTCGCGCTGGGTCTCGCGCAGCTGCTCGAGGCGCTTCTCGGCGGCCTCGCGCTCGGCGGCGGCGTTCTCGGCGGCGGCCTTGAGCGGCTCGCGGGCCCCGCCGGCCTCGGCGACGGCGGCGTCTGCGGTCGCGAGCTCGGCGGCGGAGGCCCCTGCGCGTTCCTTGGCGGCGGCCTCGCGCTCCTCGGCGCGGGTGATCTCGGCGTCGAGCTCCCCGACGCGGGCGGCCAGGGACTCCTCGGCGGCCAGCAGGCGCACCACGCCCTCGCGGCGGTCGGCCACGGCGCGCACCTGGGCCAGGTGCTCCTCCTCGGCGTCGCGGTAGGCTTCCTCGGCGGCGTCGAGCTCCTCGCGCACGGCCTCCAGGCGGGCCTCCGCGGTGGCGGCCTCGGCCTCGGCCGCCCTGCTCTTCTGGTCGGCGGCCTCGGCGCGGGCGAGGATCTCCTCGGGGTCCTCGCCGTGGTAGTCCTCGCCGCCGCCGGCGCGGGCGCGCTCCTCGGCCACGCGCAGGGTCGCCGAGACGCGCTCGGCCAGGGTGGACAGGCGGAACCAGAGCTGCTGGGCGGCCTCGGCGGCCGGCTCCGCCTCGGCGACGGCGGCCTCCGCGGTCTCGCGGGCGGCGGCGGCCTCGGCCAGCTGCTCCTCGGACTCGGCGGCGGCCAGCCGTGCGCGCTCGTGGGCGGCCTCGGCGGTCTCGAGCGCCGCGCGCACGCGGGTGATCTCGTGGCCGGCGAGTGCCAGGCGGGCCTCGCGGACGGCGGCCTGGACGGTTGCGGCACGCTTGGCGGCCTCGGCCTGGCGGGCCAGGGGGCCGAGCTGGCGGGAGAGCTCGTCGGTCAGGTCGCGCAGGCGGTCGAGGTTGCCTTGCATGTTCTCGAGCTTGCGCTGGGCCTTCTCCTTGCGGCGCCGGTGCTTGAGCACGCCGGCGGCCTCCTCGATGTAGGCGCGGCGCTCCTCGGGGCGCGAGTCGAGGATCTCGGCGAGCTTGCCCTGGCCGACGATGATGTGCATCTCGCGGCCGATGCCGGTGTCGCTGAGCAGCTCGCGCACGTCCATCAGGCGGGCGCGCGAGCCGTTGATCTCGTACTCGCTGGCGCCGTCGCGGAACATGCGGCGGGTCACCGAGACCTCGGAGTACTCGATGGGCAGCCGGCCGTCGTGGTTGTCGATGGTCAGCGTGACCTCGGCGCGGCCCAGCGGCCCGCGGTCGCCGGCGCCGGCGAAGATGACGTCCTGCATGGAGGACCCGCGCAGGGTCTTGGCGCCCTGCTCCCCCATCACCCAGGCCAGGGCGTCGACCACGTTGGACTTGCCCGAGCCGTTGGGGCCGACCACGGCGCAGATGCCCGGCTCCAGCTTCAGCGTGGTCGCCGACGCGAAGGACTTGAAGCCCTTCAGGGTCAGCGATTTCAGGTGCATGGTGTTCCCAGGATAGCAGCCGGCCAGGCGCCCACCGCAGGCTCAGCGGGCGGCGCGGGCGGGCCGGGGTGCCCCGACCGTCCAGGCGGCGATCAGGGTGGTCAGCGGCACCGCGGCGACGAGCGCGAGCGAGCCGGTCACCGAGCGCATCACCTCGGTGGCCATCGTGTCGGAGGTCAGGATCTCGGCCAGCCCGCGCCCGGAGACCCCGAGGAGGACCAGCAGCGGCAGCGCTGCGCCGGTGTAGGAGAGAACGAGGGTGTAGACGGTGCTGGCCAGGTGGTCGCGGCCCACCCGCAGCGCGCGGGTGAACAGCTTCCAGCGCGAGGCGGCCGGGTCGAGCTCGCGCAGCTCGGCGATGGTGGCCGACTGGGCGACGGTGACGTCGTTGAGCACGCCGAGGGTGCCCAGGATGAACCCGGCCGTCAAGAGGCCGGTGATCTCGATGCCGGGCAGGTAGAGCAGCACCTGCAGGTTGTTCTCGTCGCCGAGGCCGCGCAGCCGGTTGGTGCCGATGGCCGCCTGGGCGATGCCGACGCCGAGCAGCATCGCCGTCAGCGTCCCGCCCAGTGCGGAGGCGGTCTTCCAGTTCGCGCCGTGGACCAGGAAGAGCACGAGGTAGAGCACGGCCGCGCACGCGGTGATCGCGGCGGGCACCGGGGACTCGCCGCGGGCGAGGGCGGGCAGCAGGAAGACCCCGATCACGCCGAGGGTGACGGCCAGGCCGATCACGGCGCGCACGCCGCGCCAGGCGCCGACGACGGCGATGCCGGCCAGCGCGAGCAGCAGCCAGAACCAGAAGGCGCCGGTGCGGTGGAAGTCCTGGAAGCCGTAGGTGCGCGTGCCGTCGGCACCCGTGTGCACGGCCAGGCGGATCTCGTCGCCGCTCTCGAGGTGCGCCGCGCCCTCTGCGCCGCTGGCGGCGGCGTCGGTCAGCAGCGTGCGGCGGCCTTCGTCCGGCCCGGAGTGGATGTCCACGGCGACGAGGTGGCAGGCCTCCTGACCGGCGGGCACCTGGTCGACTCCGGCGGGGATGACGTCGAGGACGGAGCCGACGGCCTGGGTGGTGCACGCCGCGGTCAGGCCCTCGGCGACGGTGCCCTCCTGGGTCTCCACTCCCAGCGGGGAGGCCTCGGAGAAGTCGCCGGCGGGCGTCGGCGCCGCGCCCGTGGGCCACTGGACCACGAGCGCGACGGCGGTGGCCACCGCCCCGAGGAAGAGCGCGATCGCCAGCACCACCCGCGACGGCGTCCAGGCCGTGGTGCGCGGGGCGAGCCGCTCGCGCAGCGGGCGGTCGTTAGGGGGCCCGGAGTGCCCGTGCGCGTGGGCGTGCCCGTGCAGGTGGGCGTGGGTTTCTGCGTGCTTGTCGACGCCCGCGTCTGCGGCGCGGGCGGTCCGGCTCGCCGTCGGGCGGTGGTGATGGCGTCCCATGGTCAGCCGATGGTAGCCGGGCGGCGGGCGGCGGTGCCGGTCAGCGCTCGCGGAAGCCCTCGACGCCCTTCGGCTCGCCCCACTGCGCGACGACGAGCTCGACCGAACCGGGGCGCCCGGTCGTCGTCGGCTCCTCGCGCAGGAGCTCGAGCAGGCACTCGCAGGTGCCCCGCTCGCCCTCCGCGACGACGCAGACGCGCCCGTCGACGAGGTTGCTCGCGGAGCCGGCCAGGCCGAGCTCCAGGCCCCGGGAGCGGGTCCACCAGCGGAAGCCCACGCCCTGGACGTGGCCGTGGACGAAGGCGGTCAGGCGCGTCGCGCTCACTTACCGGCCTCCGTGCCGCGCGCCGTCTCCCAGCCGTAGTCGAGCGACTCGTACTCGGCGGAGCGTTCGGTGATCGGGTCGGAGCCGTCCCAGGTGCCCATCTCCTCCCAGCCGAGGGTGTCTCGCGGCAGGTCCTCGCGGCGGAAGACCGGGTTGAGCCCGGCGCGGCGCTGCACGGCGTAGTGGCGCAGCAGGGCCACGGCCACGCCGGCCAGCGGGAAGAGGGCGACGAGGTTGATGGTGGCCATCAGGCCGGAGAAGACGTCGGCCAGCGACCAGACCAGCGGCACGGAGCCGATGGCGCCGCCGAAGACGCAGAGGACGACCAGCCCGCGGAAGACCTGCAGGGTCGTGGAGTTGGTGCGCCCGACCATGTAGCCGATGTTGGACTCGCCGTAGTAGTAGTTGCCCACCACCGAGGAGAAGGCCAGGAAGATGATCAGCACGGTCAAAAAGTGGATGCCCCAGCCGCCGACGGAGTCGGAGAGCGCGGCCTGGGTCAGCTGCATGCCGCCCTCCTCGCTGCTGAGGTCCGGGGCGGCCAGCAGGATGATGAAGGCGGTGGCCGAGCAGACGACCAGGGTGTCGAAATAGACGCCGAGGGTCTGGATCAGGCCCTGCTTGACCGGGTGGGAGACACTCGCGGTCGCCGCGGCGTTGGGCACTGACCCCATGCCGGCCTCGTTAGAGAACAGGCCGCGGCGGATGCCCTGCTGGATCACCGCGCCCAGGGTGGCGCCGGCGAACTCGCGGATGCCGAAGGCGCTGAGCACGATGTCCTCGATCATGCCGGGGACCTCGCTGATGTTCAGGCCGATGACGATGAAGGCGACGATGATGTAGGCGACGGCCATGACCGGCACGATCGTCTGGGTGACGGTGCCGATGCGCTGCACGCCGCCGAAGATGACGACGCCGGTGGCCGCGGCGAGCACGAGGCCGACGCCGACCTTGAGCCCCATCGAGTCGTTGCCGGCGGACTGGCCGATGGCCTCGGTGATGGAGTTGGACTGCACGGCGTTGAAGACGAAGCCGTAGGTGACGCAGATGACAACGGCGAAGACGACGGCCAGCGGGCGCCAGTGCAGCGCCTTGGTCATGTAGTAGGCCGGGCCGCCGCGGTAGGAGGCGGCGTCGCGCTCCTTGAATACCTGGGCCAGCGTCGACTCGATGAACGAGGTCGCGCCGCCGACGATGGCCAGAAGCCACATCCAGAACACCGCGCCGGGGCCGCCGGTGGCCACGGCGATGGCCACGCCGGCGACGTTGCCGGTGCCCACGCGCGAGGCCGCGGAGATGGTGAAGGCCTTGAAGGCGGAAATGCCCTTCTGGCCCTCGGAGATCTCCGAGGGGGTCTCGGTGACGGCCTTGAGCATGTCCGGGACGTAGCGGATCTGCACGACGACGGTGCGCCAGCAGTAGAGAAGTCCGGACCCGATGAGCAGGAACATCACCAGGTACCAGAACTTGTCGTTGAACGCCTGTACGGCGTTGACGAGAGATTCCATGAACCAGAATCGTAATCCGCCGAGTCAGTGCCTGCGCTGACAGGTCGGGCAGAGGTGACTGGATCGGTTCATGAACGTCTCGCGGATCACCGGCGTGCCGCAGCGCGGGCAGGGCCGCCCCGCCCTGCCGTAGACATTGAGCGAGCGGGAGAAGTAGCCGCTGCGCCCGTTGACGTTGACGTAGAGCGAGTCGAACGAGGTGCCGCCCTGCTCGAGGGCGCGCTCCATGACGGCGCGCCCGGCGTCGAGCAGTTCGACCAGCCTCGGCAGGGCGACGCGGTCGGCGCGCTGGCGCGGGTGGACGCGGGCGGCGAAGAGCATCTCGTCGGCGTAGATGTTGCCGATGCCGCTCAAGATCTCCTGGTTGAGCAGCAGGCGCTTGATCTCGGTGCGCTTCGTCTTCATCAGCGCGGCCACGGCGTGCGCGTCGAAGGCGTCCTCGAGCAGGTCGGCTCCGATGTGCGCGACCGGTTCGGGCACCGCGCGCCCGGCCTTGCCGAGGGCGAGCGCGCACGGCCACCAGTAGCCGAAGGTGCGCTGGTCGACGAACCACAGCTCGCGCCCCTGCGCTCCCCCGACGCGCGCCCGGATGCGCAGGTGCGTGTGATTCGGGTCCTCCGCGCCGGTGCCGGCGGGCTTGATGAGCATCTGCCCGCTCATCCCGAGGTGGACCAGCAGGCAGTCGTCGGCCACCCCGTCGAGGTCCAGCCAGAGGAACTTGCCGCGGCGTTCCACGGCGCGCACGCGCGCGCCGTCCAGACGATTGGCGACGTCGCATGGCTCGGCGCAGCGACGTACCGCCCGTGAGTGGCGCACCGCGACGTCGTCAATCGTGCGCCCGGTGAGGTGTTCGGCGAGGCCGCGCCGGACGACCTCGACCTCGGGCAGCTCAGGCATCCTCGCCCATGCGCAGGGCCAGGACGGTGGCGCGCTCGCGCAGCGCCGTCCAGGCCCGGTGGGCCGCCTCCTGCTCCGCGAGCTTCTTGTTGTGGCCCACGCCGCGGCCGAGCTCCACGTCGCGCACGCTCGCGGTGGCGGTGAAGGTCAGGTCGTGCTCGGGGCCGGTCGACTCGGCGGCGTAGACGGGCATCTCGAGCTTGAGCTCGGCGAGCCGCTCCTGCAGTGCGGTCTTCCAGTCCTGGTGGTGGCCCTGGGCGGTGGCGGTGGCGATCTTCTCGCCGAAGAGGCGCAGCACCACCTTCCGGGCTGTCTCGAAGCCGTGCTGGCGGTAGACCGCCCCGAGGACGGCCTCGGTGGTGTCGGCCAGGATCGACTCCTTGGTGCGCCCCTCGGTGGACTGCTCCCCCTTGCCCAGCAGGATGTGGCGGCCCAGGTCGATCTCGCGGGCGATGTCCGCGCAACCGTAGCGCGAGACGATCGAGGCCCGCATCTTGGAGATGTCGGACTCGGGGCGCGAGGGGTAGTGCTCGTAGAGCTCGCCGGCCACGGACAGGCCGAGCACGGCGTCGCCGAGGAACTCGAGGCGCTCATTGTTCGGCAGCGTGCCGTTCTCGTTGGCGAAGGAGCGGTGGGTCAGCGCCAGGCGCAGGTGCTCGTCGTCGACCTCGACGCCCAGCGCCTCGAGCAGCGGGGTGTGGTCGACGGCGCCGTAGGCGGCCTCGAGGGCCTCGACGCCGGTGGGCCGCTGGCTGCGGCGCCGGCTCACAGGAACTTCTCCAGCCCGGACCAGCGCGGGTCGGTGCCCTGGTACTCGCCGGCGACACCATCGGGCGCGGGGACCTCGGAGTCCGAGCCCTCGCAGCCGTCCTCGCAGACGGGGCTGAAGGGCAGGTTGAGGCCGATCTCGTCGGTGACGGCCTGGGTCAGGTCGACGCGCTCGTCGACGACGAGCGGCGGGAGGTCGTCCTCGTCGTCCTCGCCGTCCTCCGGCGCGTCGCCGGACTCGGTGAAGACGTCGGCGTCGTAGGCGAAGAACTGCTCGACGTGGAACTCGCCCTCGCGGTGCAGCTCGCGCAGGCAGCGGGAGCACTGGCCGTCGAGCGGCGCGGTGACCTCGGCGATCACCTGCACGCCGGTGCCCAGGTCGGTCAGGTCGGCGTCCACGGTGACCTCGGCGCCCTCGGGCACGGCGATCATCGCCACGCCGATGCGCTCGGGGGCGGGTGCGGTGCGGGTCTGACGCTCACGGCCTCCGTCGAGACCGGAGACGTCGAAGATGAACGGGGAATCCATAACGGCCGACGATCCTACCCCTCACGACGCGGCTGCGACCAGCCACGTTCGTCATAGTCGTAGCCGCCGCGGCTTGTGCCCCGCGTGCCGGCGGCACCCGCGGCCCCGGCCGCGCGGTCGCCGCGCTGGGCGCCGCCGGAGGCCCCGGCGCCGCGGCGCAGGGCGGCGCGGTCGCTGGAGACGGTGCGCAGGACCCCGGAGAGGGTCTCCTCGAAGTCGGCGAGCTTGCCGTCGACGAACTCGTCGCACTCCTGGCGCAGCTGGCGCGACTCGGAGTGGGCGGCCTCGACCACGCGGTGGGCCTCCTCCTCGGCGCGGCGGGCGACCTCGGACTCGGAGACCAGGCGCTTCTGCTCGGCCAGGCCCTCGTCGACGCTGCGCTGGTAGGAGGCGTTGCCCTCCTTGACCAGGCGGTCCGATTCGGACTGGGCGCGGGCGACGGTGTCCTCGGCCTCCTCGCGGGCGCGGGTGACAGTCTGCTCGGCCTCCTCCTGGGCGCGCGAGACCATGGTGGTCGAGCGGGTCTGCGCGTCGGCGAGCATGTTCTCGCTCTCCTCGTGGGCGGAGCCGACGATGTCGTTGGCCTCGTGCTCGGCGTCGGAGACGATCTGCTGGGCGCGCTCCTCGGCGCCGCGGATCAGTTCGTCGCGGCGGTCGAGGACGTCCTGGGCGTCGTCGATCTCGACGGGCAGCGCGTTGCGCATGTCGTCGAGAAGCGCCAACACGTCGTTGCGCGGCACCATGCAGTTGGAGGTCATGGGCACGCCGTAGGCCTGCTCCACGGTCTGGACCAGTTCATCGAGAGCTTCAAACACGCGGTACATGGCCCCAAGCGTACCGGCGCGGCGCGGGGTTCTCCCCGCGCCGCGCCGCATTTTCCGGGTCCTTGCGGACCGTGAACTTCGCCTAGATCACGCCCTGGGCGAGCATGGCGTCGGCGACCTTCTTGAAGCCGGCGATGTTCGCGCCCACCACGTAGTCGCCCTCGCGGCCGTACTCGGCGGCGGCGTCGGCGGTGTGGCGGAAGATGTTGGACATGATCTTGTGCAGGCGCTGGTCCGTGTACTCGAAGCTCCAGGAGTCACGGGTGGCGTTCTGCTGCATCTCGAGCGCGGAGGTGGCCACGCCGCCGGCGTTGGCGGCCTTGCCCGGGGCGAAGTGGACGCCCTTCTCGCGGAAGACTTCGATGGCGTCGGCGGTCGAGGGCATGTTCGCGCCCTCGGCGACGAAGCGGCAGCCGTTGTCGAAGAGGTGCCCGGCGTGCTCGCCGTCGAGCTCGTTCTGGGTGGCGCACGGTAGGGCGACGTCGCAGGGCATGTCCCAGATGGAGCCGTCGGTGTGCAGGGTCGCGCCCTCGGACTCCTCGACGTACTCGGCGACACGGCCGCGGCGGACCTCCTTGACCTCCTTGAGCAGCTCGACGTCGACGCCGTTCGGGCACTCGACCCAGCCGGACGAGTCGGAGAAGCCGATGACGGTGGCGCCGAGCTCCTGGGCCTTCTCGATGGCGTAGATGGCGACGTTGCCGGAGCCGGAGACGGTGACCTTGGCGCCGGAGATGGACTGGCCGTGCGAGGACATCATCTCCTGGGTCAGGTAGACCAGGCCGTAGCCGGTGGCCTCGGTGCGCACCAAAGAGCCGCCCCAGGTCAGCCCCTTGCCGGTGAGCACGCCGGACTCGTGCTGGTTGACCAGGCGGCGGTACTGGCCGAAGAGGTAGCCGATCTCGCGGGCGCCGACGCCGATGTCACCGGCGGGCACGTCGCGGTACTCGCCGATGTGGCGGGAGAGCTCCGTCATGAAGGACTGGCAGAAGCGCATGACCTCGGCGTCGGACTTGCCCTTCGGGTCGAAGTCGGAGCCGCCCTTGCCGCCGCCGATGGGCAGGCCGGTCAGGGAGTTCTTGAAGATCTGCTCGAAGCCCAGGAACTTGATGATGCCCAGGTTGACCGAGGGGTGGAAGCGCAGGCCGCCCTTGTACGGGCCCAGGGCGGAGTTGAACTGGACGCGGAAGCCGCGGTTGATCTGGACGTCGCCGTTGTCGTCGACCCACGGCACGCGGAAGATCAGCTGACGCTCCGGCTCGCAGAGGCGCTGGATCAGACCGTAGTCGCCGTAGTGGGAGTCCTTCTCGAGCACGATCTTGAGCGAGTCGAGCACCTCGGCGACGGCCTGATGAAACTCCGGCTCGCCGGCGTTGCGCTTGAGCAGGAGGTCGTAGTAGCTGGAAACCTGTTCGTCGACGTTCATGTCCTGACGGTCCTTCCTGGGGGTCTCTTCCCGTACGCCCGGCGACCGTGTGAGACACGTCGCCCCGAGACGCCCGGTGTGGCTGTGGACGCGACTAATTATGACACAAGGGTGTTTGACCTGCAGCAAAATACCGGTCAAACGACCGACAAAAACTAGGTGATTCTGGTCACAGCGCCCTGTGCGTCACAATGGGGACGTGGAAAACAGCGCAACCGAGAACCCCCGGGTCGTCATTGCCCCCGACTCCTTCAAGGGCACCTTCGACGCCGACGCCGCCGCCGAGCTCATCGGTGCCGGCGTGCGCGAGGTGCTCCCCGACGCCGAGATCACCCTGGCCCCCATGGCCGACGGCGGCGAGGGCACCGCCGCCCGCTTCACCGGCCAGACCGTCGTCCTGCCCACCACCGACGCCGCCGGCCGGCTGACCGAGGCTGCTTACGTCTACGACGCCGCCGCGGCCACCGCCTACATCGACGTCGCCGCCGCCTCCGGCCTGCCCGCGGTGGCCGACCGGCCCGTGCCGCTGACCGGCGACACCTACGGCACCGGCGTGCTCATCGCCGACGCGCGCACCCGCGGCGCGCAGCGTGTGGTGCTCGCCCTGGGCGGCTCCGGCACCGTCGACGGCGGCAGCGGCATCCTCGTCGCCCTCGGTGCACGCCTCCTCGACCGCCGCGGCCTGCCGGTGCCCAAGGGCGGCGGCTGGCTCAGCGCCGTCGAGGCCGTGGACACCGCCCGGCTCAACACCGACGCCGGCGCCATGGAGTTCGTCCTGCTCACCGACGTGACCGCCCCGGTGACCGGCCCCGAGGGCGCCGCCCGGGTCTTCGGCCCGCAGAAGGGCGCGGCCGAAGACGACGTCGAGCTGCTCGACGAGTCGCTCGCCCACCTCTGCGAGGTCCTCGAGTTCGACCCGGCCACCCCCGGCGCGGGCGCGGCCGGCGGCGTGCCGGTCTGCCTGACCTGGCTGGCCCGCCTGCTGGGCAACCCGGACCCGCGGATCCTGCCCGGCGCGCCCGTCGTGGCCGCCTCGCTGGGCCTCGAGGACGCAGTGGCCGCGGCCGACCTGGTCGTCACCGGCGAGGGCTCGCTGGACGCGCAGAGCTTCACCGGCAAGGTCGTCGGCACGCTCGCCGGGCTCGAGCGGGCCGAGGGCGCGCGCTTCGCGGTGGTCTGCGGGCGCGCCGACGCCGCCGCCCGCGGCGCGCTGCCGGCCGGCAGCCTCGTCGAGGAGACGGGCGGTAAGGACGCCGACGCCCTGCGCGCGGCCGGCGCCCGGGTGGCCGAGGCCTACCGGAAGATCTCCACCGTCCAGGGGTAGACGGCGGGCAGCTCGTGGGCGGTCTCGTTCTCGAGCAGCACCGGGTCGTCCGGCAGCTCGGCGGCCGGGGTGAGCAGGCGCGAGAGCGCCATCGTCAGCTCGTTGACGGAGCCGGAAAAGCCCTCGGGGCGCAGCAGGTAGCACACCACCTCCGCGTTCTCCAGGTCGCGGCCCTGGTGCTGATCGCGGTACGTTTGCCTTAGCTGATCGGCGACCCCGACCTGCAGCCGGGCCTGCGTGGACTCCACCGGCATCGCGTCGAGGACACCGGCCGCGGCCAGCTTCTCCCCCGCGTCGGCGAAGCGCTCCTTCAGCGCCTCCGCCCGGTCCGCGGGGACGAGGACGTCGAACTGAATCTGTGGCATGGCCCCAGAGCATAACCGGAAAGGTGGACCATGAATAGCCCCTACATTCCGCGGCACAACCCGCTGAACGTGATGGCCGACGGCACCATCAAGCAGGTCAACCCGTTCACCGGCACCGAGGTCTGGACGGTGCCGGGCCGCGGCAACCGCCCGCTGTCCCGCCCGAAGGCGGACCCGGAGCCGGTCACCGACGCCAACCGCGAGGACTCCTGCGCCTTCTGCGCCGAGCGCATGCTGCAGACCCCGCCGGAGAAGGCCCGGATGATCCGCGAGGACGACCACTGGCGCATCGTGCGCGGGGTGACCCCGGACCAGCTCACCGAGACGGTCCCGGAGTTCCGCCGGGTGCCCAACCTCTTCGAGATCGTCTCCTACGACTACTGGCGCGAGAACTACGACTACCGCATGGACGCCGCGCAGCTCGCCCGCCGGGAGCAGTACCTCTCCGCCCCGGGCGGGCGCGAGCACGTGCTGGCCACCGTGCAGAACAAGCTCAAGGCCGCAGGTCAGGACCCGAACCTGCCCGAGGAGCGTCTCCTCGAGCTCGGCGACGCCTTCTTCGGCGGCGGCCACGACCTGGTCATCGGCCGGCGCCACTTTGTCGACGGCGCCGAGAACACCTCCCAGCTGGCGTCCTCCGGCACGCTGACCCCGGACGAGCACGCCGCCTTCATCCGCTTCACCGTCGACTCGATGGCGGAGATCTACGAGCACAACCGCTACGCCCGCTATGTCGCCGTCTTCCAGAACTGGCTCAAGCCCGCCGGCGCCAGCTTCGACCACCTGCACAAGCAGCTGGTGGCCATCGACGAGCGCGGCGTGCAGTCCGAGCTGGAGATCTCCCACCTGCGCACGAACTACAACATGTACAACGAGTGGGCCGTCGACTACGCGAACTACCACAACCTGATCATCGCGGAAAACCAGCACGTCGTCTGCTTCGCCGGCTTCGGCCACCGCTACCCCACCCTCGAGGTCTTCTCGAAGTCGGCGGTCGCCGAGCCCTGGCTGCAGGACGCCTCCGAGGTCCGCGCGATGAGCGACATGCTGCACGCCTGCCACGCCGCCACCGGCCCGGACGTGCCGTGCAACGAGGAGTGGCACCACAAGCCCGTCGACCTCGACGTGCCGATGCCCTGGCGCATCATGATCAAGTGGCGCGTGTCCACCCTCGCCGGCTTCGAGGGCGGCACGAAGATCTACGTCAACACGCTCTCGCCGGAGAACATCCGCGACCGCGTGACCACCGAGATGATCCGCCTGCGCGGCGAGGGCCGCATCGCCCAGGACCTGCGCATCGGCACCGAGTGCCACGTGGAACCCAACTCCCTGCGCTACAACCCGCTGCTGCCTTAAGGGTCCAATTGCCGACGCCGCGCAGCGCGCCGTCGGCGCGCCCCACCCGTGCGCGCCCCGCGCGGCGCGGGGCGCCGCGCGCCGGAGGGTGCCCCCTTCCCGCGCACGTCAGGGGCGTCGCATGCGTCGTCACTTCCTGGTCCGTTAGGCCCGCTGCCTCTATAGTGGTCGCCGACCACGAACAGACCGGAAGGCAGACCCGAGGCATGAGCCTGACCCCCGCCCACCTGCTCGCCAACGCGAAGACCGACCTGAGCTTCCAGCGCACCCTCTACGAGGACCTGCACGAGCACCCGGAGCTCTCTGGGCTCGAGCGCGCGACCTCGCAGAAGATCCTCGGTCGGCTGGAGAACCTCGACTGCGAGATCGTCCAGCCGATCGGCGGCTTCGGCATCGTCGGCGTCTTCCGCAACGGCCCCGGCCCGACCGCGCTCTTCCGCGCCGACTTCGACGCGCTGCCGGTCAAGGAGACCACCGGGGTACCCTACGCCTCCACGCGCGTGCAGGCGCGCCCGGACGGCTCGACCGTGCCGGTCATGCACGCCTGCGGCCACGACATGCACACCACCGCGCTGCTGGGCGCCTGCGAGCTGCTCGACGACAACCGCGACTCCTGGTCCGGCACCTTCCTGGCGCTCTTCCAGCCCTCCGAAGAGATCGGCACCGGCGCCGACGCGATGCTCGCCGACGGCCTGGCCCGGCGCATCCCCGCCCCGGACGTCTGCTTCGGCCAGCACGTCATGCCCGGCCGCGCCGGCGAGGTGCAGACGATGCCCGGCGGCCAGCTCGCCGCCGCGGACTCGGTGACGATCACCATCACCGGGCGCAGCGCCCACGGCTCGATGCCGCACAAGGCCGTCGATCCGACCTACGTCGCCGCGATGATCATCATCCGGCTGCAGGGCCTGGTCGGCCGCGAGGTCGACCCCAACGACTTCGCCGTGATCTCGGTGGGCAAGGTGCGCGCCGGTACCACCAACAACATCATCCCGGACACCGCGGAGCTGACGCTGAACTGCCGCTTCTACGACGACACGGTCAAGCGGCGGGTCTACTCCGGCATCCGCCGCGTCGTACACGCCGAGTGCGAGGCCTCCGGCTGCCCGGAACCGCCGCGCTTCGAGTACTTCTCGCACGCGGAGCTCACGGACAACTCGAAGGAGGTCTTCGAGCGGGTGCGCCCGGTCTTCGACGCCGTCTTCGGGCCGGACTCCGTCGACGCGGAGCGCTCCACGGTCTCCGAGGACTTCTCGCACATCCCCCGCGCCTTCGGGGCCCCGTACCTGTTCTGGCTGGTCGGCTGCACCCCGCGCGAGCAGTGGGACGCGGCCGTGCACGGCGGCACCGTGGACACCGACGTCCCGGTCAACCACATGTCGACCTTCCTACCGGACTACGAGCCGACGGTCTCCTCTGCCACCCGGGCCGCGGCCGCCGCGGTGCTGACCTACCTGGGCAACCACAACTGAGCGCGGCCACCCCCGTCGCCGAGCACAACCCACGGGGGGCGAGCTAACCTGGACGCGTTCGCTGACACGTCCCTTTAACCGTGAGAGCAGGAGCAACTGATGTCCCACCCGTCCCCGATCCCCAGCCTGCCTGAGGCGCTGCCCGGCCACGTCCGCGGCGCCGCCGGCACCTCCCCCGCCGACGCGACGAACCGCAAGTACTGGTTCGGCCTGTCGCGTGCGGTCATGGACCAGATCGCCGACCGTTGGGAGGCCACCGACCTGACCTACAGCCGGGGCCGCCAGCAGCACTACTTCTCCGCCGAGTTCCTCATGGGCCGCGCCCTCCTGAACAACCTGACCAACCTCGGCCTGGTCGAGCAGGCCCGCGAGGCCGTGGCCGAGGACGGCCGGGAGCTCGCCGACGTGCTCGAGGCCGAGTACGACGCGGCACTGGGCAACGGTGGTCTGGGCCGCCTGGCCGCCTGCTTCCTGGACTCCGCGGTCACCCAGGACTACCCCGTGACCGGCTACGGCCTGCTCTACCGCTACGGCCTGTTCCGCCAGTCCTTCGAGGACGGCTTCCAGAAGGAGTCGCCGGACTCCTGGCGCGACGACGGCTACGCCTTCACCTTCCGCCGCCACAGCCAGCAGCGCATCGTCCACTTCGACGACATGACCGTGCGCGCCGTGCCCCACGACATGCCGATCACCGGCTACGGCACCGACAACGTGGGCACCCTGCGCCTGTGGAACGCCGAGCCGATGAGCGAGTTCGACTACGACGCCTTCAACTCCCAGCGCTTCACCGACGCGATCCTGGAGCGCGAGAAGGTCTCGGACATCTGCCGCGTGCTCTACCCCAACGACACCACCTACCAGGGCAAGGTGCTGCGCGTCCGCCAGCAGTACTTCTTCGTCTCCGCCTCCCTGCAGTCGATGGTGGCCAACTACATGCACAACCACGGCGAGGACCTCCGCGGCTTCGCCGAGTACAACTGCGTCCAGCTCAACGACACCCACCCGGTGCTCGCCATCCCGGAGCTGCTGCGCATCCTGCTCGACGACTACGCGATGAGCTGGGACGACGCCTGGGGCGTGGTCACCGAGACCTTCGCCTACACCAACCACACGGTGCTCACCGAGGCCCTCGAGCAGTGGGACGTCTCGATCTTCCAGACGCTCTTCCACCGCATCTGGGAGCTCGTCTGCGAGATCGACCGCCGCTTCCGCGAGGACATGCGCGCCCGCGGCATCGACGAGGGCCAGATCGCCCGGATGGCCCCGGTCCAGGACGGCAAGGTCCGCATGGCCTGGATCGCCTGCTACGCCTCCTACTCGATCAACGGTGTCGCCGCGCTGCACACGGAGATCATCAAGCGCGAGACCCTGGCCGACTGGCACGGCATCTGGCCGGAGAGGTTCAACAACAAGACCAACGGTGTCACCCCCCGCCGCTGGCTGCGCATGTGCAACCCGCGCCTGGCCGGCCTGCTGACCGAGGCCGCCGGCTCCGACGCCTGGGTCACCGACCTGACCGAGCTGGCCAAGCTGGCCCCGCTGGCCGAGGACGCCGCGACGATGAAGCGCCTGCGCGAGATCAAGACGGCCAACAAGGCCGACTTCGCCGAGTGGGTCGCCGAGCGCGAGGGCGTCGAGATCGACCCCGACTCCATCTTCGACGTGCAGATCAAGCGCCTGCACGAGTACAAGCGCCAGCTGCTCAACGCGCTCTACATCCTGGACCTGTACTTCCGCATCAAGGTCGACGGCGAGCGCGACGTGCCCAAGCGCACCTTCATCTTCGGTGCGAAGGCCGCCCCGGGCTACATCCGTGCCAAGGCGATCATCAAGCTGATCAACGAGATCGCCCGCCTGGTCAACAACGACGAGGAGGTCTCGAAGTACCTCAGCGTCGTCTTCGTGCACAACTACAACGTCTCCCCGGCCGAGCACATCATCCCGGCCGCGGACGTCTCCGAGCAGATCTCGACGGCCGGCAAGGAGGCCTCGGGCACCTCGAACATGAAGTTCATGATGAACGGCGCGCTGACGCTGGGCACCCTGGACGGCGCCAACGTCGAGATCCTCGACGCCGTCGGCGACGACAACGCCTACATCTTCGGCGCCGAGGAGGACGAGCTGCCCGGCCTGCGGGAGAACTACGACCCGAACGCCGTGGCCGACGCCACCCCGGGCCTGCGCCGCGTGCTCGACGCCCTGACCAGCGAGCTCCTCGACGACTCCGGCTCCAGCTGGTTCGCCGACCTGCGCCGCTCGCTGCTGGGCGACGGCTACAACGAACCGGACACCTACTACGTGCTCGGCGACTTCGCGGACTACCGCGACACCCGCGACCGGATGGCCGGCGACTACGTCGCCGACCCGGACCACTGGGCCCGGATGTGCTGGCTGAACATCTGCGCCTCCGGCCGGTTCTCCTCCGACCGCACCATCGCGGACTACGCCAACGAGGTCTGGCACCTGGAGCCGACCCCGCTGAAGTGGGACTAGTCTCCCCCGGACATGAGAAGAGGGGCCCCGTGAGGGGCCCCTCTTCTCGTGTTCAGCCTCGGTGCCGCTCACCCGTGGGTGGCGGGACCGGGGCCTGCCGGCCTACTTGCGGTCGGCGTCCACGGCGGCGCCGACGGAGAAGTCCTCGCCGAGCAGGTGCACGTGGATCATGTTGGTGTTGCCCTTGATTCCGGGCGGGGTGCCGGCCACGATGACCATCATGTCCTCGCGGTCGTACTCGCTCATCTTGAGCAGGTTCTCGTTGATCTCGACGATCATCTCGTCGGTGGAGGCGACCTTGCGGGTCAGGAAGGTCTCCGCGCCCCAGCTCAGGGCCAGCTGCGATCGGACCGAGGGATCCGGGGTGAACACCAGCAGCGGCAGGTGCGAGTGCAGGCGGGCCAGGCGGCGGGCGGTGTCACCGGAGGTGGTGAACGCGACCAGCGCGCGGGCGTTGAGGCGCTCGGCGATGTCGCGGGCCGAGAAGGAGATCACGCCGCGCTTGGTGCGCGGGATGTGGGCCAGCGGGGGCACCGAGCCGCCGTGCTCGGCCTCGCGGACGATGCGGGCCATGGTGCGCACGGTGTGCTGCGGGTTGACGCCCACCGAGGTCTCGCCGGAGAGCATGACCGCGTCGGCGCCGTCGAGGACGGCGTTGGCGACGTCGGAGGCCTCGGCGCGGGTCGGGCGCGAGTTGTCGATCATCGAGTCCAGCATCTGGGTGGCGACGATGACCGGCTTGGCGTTCTCGCGGGCGATCTGGATGGCGCGCTTCTGGAACAGCGGCACCTCCTCGAGCGGGACCTCGACGCCGAGGTCACCACGGGCGATCATGATGCCGTCGAAGGCCAGCACGATGGACTCCAGGGCGTCGACCGCCTCCGGCTTCTCGAGCTTGGCGATGACCGGCACGCGGCGGCCGACCTCGTCCATGATCTCGTGGACCAGGTCGACGTCCGCCGGGGAGCGCACGAAGGACAGGGCGACGAGGTCGACGCCGAGCTTCAGCGCGTAGCGCAGGTCGTCCTTGTCCTTCTCGGACAGCGCCGGCACGGAGATGTCCATGCCGGGCAGCGAGACGCCCTTGTTGTTGGAGACGGGGCCGCCCTCGACGACCTCGCAGACGACGTCGTTGCCGTCGACCTCCTTGCAGACGAGGGCGACCTTGCCGTCGTCGACAAGCAGGCGGTCACCGGGCTTGGCGTCGCGCGCCAGGCCCTTGTAGGTGGTGGAGACGCGGTCGTGGGTGCCCTCGACGTCGTCGATGGTGATCCGGACGATCTCGCCGTTCTTCCACTCCGTCTCGGTCTCCTTGAACCGGCCCAGACGGATCTTGGGGCCCTGGAGGTCGGCCAGGATGCCGACGGCGCGGCCGGTCTTGTCCGTGGCCTCGCGGACCCACTCGTAGTTCTGCTTGTGGTCAGGGTGGTCGCCGTGCGAGAAGTTCATGCGGGCGACATTCATGCCCGCCTCGACCAGCTCCAGGATGCCCTCCTGGCTGGCGACGGCGGGACCGAGCGTGCAAACGATCTTGGTTCTTCTATCCACGAGCTCCAACATACTGCTTTCCGTTGTGGGTTTCCATACGAGCGACCGCCCGATCGGTCACGATGATGCCCGATTGTGTTGCTACTGTCACGTTTTTCAGTCGCCAGGAGGCCTTTTCGGCCGCTCCGGGCCCGGTCTGTGCCCGTTTTCTTGGGGCACACCCGGGAGCCTACCGGTCTTTCCCGGTTCCGTCCGTTCGTGTCTGTTTCCCTGCGGTGGGCTGGCCGACGCCCGCGGCGTCGTCAATCTCCTCGGGCGTCTCGGACTCGGCGGTGTCGGGCGCGGGGCGGTCGCCCAGCACCTCCTTCTCGGACTCGCGGCCGCGCGGCAGGAGCAGGAAGGCGACGAGGCCGACGACGATGAAGACCAGCGCGGCGAAGGAGTTCACGCGCATGCCCAGGATGTGCTGGGCGGGGTCGGTGCGCATCAGCTCGACCCAGGAGCGGCCCAGCCCGTAGAGGACGAGGTAGAGCGCGAAGACCCGGCCGTGGCCGAGGCGCAGGCGGCGGTCCAGGAAGAGCAGCAGCAGGAAGGAGCCGACGTTCCACAGCGACTCGTAGAGGAACGTCGGGTGCACCGAGGCGATGACCTCGCCGGTGGAGCGGCCGGTCAGCGGGGCGAAGTTGCCGTCAGCGTCGACGCGGTAGTAGAGGTCGAGTGCCCAGGGCACGTCCGTGGGCCGGCCGTAGAGCTCCTGGTTGAACCAGTTGCCGAAGCGCCCGATGCCCTGCGCGAAGATCAGGCCCGGGGCCACCGCGTCGGCGAAAGGGGCCACGGGCACGCCGCGGGTGCGGTAGAAGACCCAGATGGCCAGCCCGCCGAGCAGGACCGCGCCGATGATGGCCAGGCCCCCCTCGGTGATCTTGACCCAGCCCCACGGGTCAGCGTCCTCGCCGAAGTAGTCCGGCCAGTGCGAGATGACGTGGTAGGCGCGCCCGCCGATCACGCCGGCGATGATGACCACGATCGCGGAGTCCCAGACCATGTCCGGGTCGCCGCCGCGGGCGCGGTAGCGGCGCAGGGTCAGCCAGAGGGCGACGAGGATGCCCGTGATGATGCACAGCGCGTAGGCGCGCACGGGGATCGGCCCGAGGTGCCAGACGCCCTGCGGGGGCGAGGGGATGTTGGCGAGGTAATCGGTGTGCACGACTCGCCATTGTGCCCTACCGGGCGGTGACGCGCCGGGGGCAGGCCGGGTGGTTGCCGGCCGCGGAGAGGGTGCGCACGCAAGCGGCCGGGTCCTCGTCCGTCATCACGGTCTGACCGACCACCACGGCGTCGGCACCGGCCGAGGCGTAGGCGAGCACGTCGCGCGCCGAGCGCACGCCCGACAGGGCCACGCGGGCGACGGACTCGGGCAGCCCGGTGGTGATCTCGGCGAGCAGGCCGCGGTCGACGGCGCCGGTGACCGGGTCGCGCGCGTCGACCCCGACGACCTTCGCGCCGGCGGCCAGGGCGCGCTCGAGGGCCGGGTAGGTGCGGGCCTCGACCATGGGGGTCATGCCCAGCGAGGCCGCGCGGTCGACGAGGGCGGCCAGGCGGTCGGCGTCCAGGTAGTCGGCGATCAGCGGGATGACGTCGGCGCCGTGGACGCGGGCCTCGTGGATCTGGTACGGGTCGAAGATCAGGTCGCGGACCATCACGGGCACCTCGACGGCCACGGCGACGGCGGCCAGGTCCTCGAGGGAGCCGGCGAAGCGGTGCGGCTCGGTCTGCACGGCGATCATCCCGGCGCCGGCCTCCTCGAGCTCGGCGGCGAGCACGGCCGCGGCCTTGGTGTCCAGGTCGCGCAGGCGACCCTGGCCCGGGCTGTGGCGCTTGATCTCGGGGATGACGGAGCAGCCGCCCTCGAGCAGCGCGGTCAGGCCGTCGCGGGCCGGCGCGCAGTCACGGGAGGCGGCCTTGATCTCCTGGAAGGGCACCGCGCGCTCCCGACGTGCGAGTTCGAGGCGGGCGTGTGCGAAGACATGCTCCACGGCCACGGACGTCGACATCGCCGGCTCCTCTCCGCCACGCCCGGGGGGGGGTGGACGTGACTGGGGACACTGTCTAGTTCGTCTCGAATACTATCCCGGAGACTGCCCCGCCACGAAATCAGCCCCTCGCGGGCTCGCGGGGGCTGCGGGTGACGGTGGGTCACACCAGTAGTTCAGCGGTCCGTCGGGTCGATGTCCGCGTCGAGGGCATCCCACAGCACCCGGCCGGACTCGGGGTCCTCCTCGAGGTCCCGGGTCACCCGCGCGCGACGCTGGTCGCCTCGGGCGAAGCGGGTGCGCCTGGGCGCGTCGGTGCCCGGGCGCACGACGATGAGCACGGCGACAAGCAGGGCCAGGGCCGCGCCGATCAGGGCGATCGAGGGGCCGAGGGCGTCGAGCTGGACGTCAGTGAGCTCCGCCCAAGAGTTCAGCGCGACCGGGTCGTCGGCGCGCTGGCTGTCCGCCCCGGAGGTCAAGAGCCCGAAGACGCGGTCCGGGTCCGGCCCGGTGAGCAGCAGGCTCAGCGGGATCCAGGCGACGGCGGCGGCGATGAGCGCGGTGATCGCGCCGACGACGCGGCGGCCCACCCGGCGCAGCACGAAGCTGCCCGCAGCGGCCGCGACGAGCAGGAGCGCCGCGACCGTCAGCTCAGTGGCCCAGGAGCCGCCGACGATGTCGTGGTGGGTCTCCCCCAGCTTGTCGTCGAAGCTGTCGACGCTGACCCACGTCAGCCGCGAGCCCAGCCAGACGATGAGCCCGCCGAGGGCCACGCCGAGCGCGCCGCGGGTGGCGGTCTTCTTCTCGGCGACGCCGGCCGTGCCCGCGACGTCGTCACGCGCGGCGTCGGAAATCTCTCCGGACAACGGCCTACTCCTCCCCCAGCAGCTCGTCGGCGTCGAAGCAGGTGCGGTCGCCGGTGTGGCAGGCCCCGCCCTTCTGGTCGACGACCATGAGCACGGTGTCGCCGTCGCAGTCCAGGCGCACCTGGTGGACGTACTGGGTGTGCCCCGAGGTCAGGCCCTTGATCCAGTACTCTCTGCGCGAGCGAGACCAGTAGGTGCCCCGGCGGGTGGCGATGCTGTGGGCCAGCGCGTGGGCGTCCATCCAGGCCATCATGAGCACCTCGCCGGAGCCGTGGGCCTGCACCACCACCGGCACGATGCCGGCGTCGTTGAAGCGCACCCGATCGGCGATGGCCGGGTCCAGCTCGAAGTCCGCGGGGTTCGTGCTCATCGGCGCACCACCTGACCGGCCGCGGCGAGGGCGTCCTTGACCTCGCCGATGGTGACCTCGCCGAAGTGGAAGATCGAGGCGGCGAGCACGGCGTCCGCGCCCGCGGCCACGGCCGGCGGGAAGTCCGCGGCCTTGCCCGCCCCGCCCGAGGCGATGACCGGGACGCTCACGGCGGCGCGCACCGCGCGCAGCAGCTCGAGGTCGAAGCCGTCCTTGGTGCCGTCGGCGTCCATGGAGTTCAGCAGGATCTCGCCGGCGCCCAGCTCGGCGCCGCGGCGTGCCCACTCGATGGCGTCGATGCCCGCCGAACGGGTGCCGCCGTGGGTGGTCACCTCGAAGCCGCTGGGCTGGGGCTCGCCGTCGGCCGGCACGCGGCGCGCGTCGACGGACAGCACGATGCACTGGGCGCCGAAGGTGCGCGAGAGCAAGGCGATCAGGTCCGGGTCCTTGATCGCGGCCGTGTTGACCGAGACCTTGTCGGCCCCGGCGCGCAGGAGCTCGCGCACGTCCGCCACGCTGCGCACCCCGCCGCCGACGGTCAGGGGGATGAAGACCTGCTCGGCGGTGCGGCGCACCACCTCCAGCATGGTGCCGCGCCCGGCCTTGGAGGCCGAGACGTCGAGGAAGGTCAGCTCGTCGGCCCCCTCCGCGTCGTAGCGGGCGGCCAGTTCGACCGGGTCGCCCGCGTCGCGCAGGTTCTCGAAGTTGACCCCCTTGACCACGCGGCCCTCGTCGACGTCCAGACACGGGATGACCCGCACGGCCAGCGACATGACTTCCTCTTTCTGCTCCTGGGGTGTGTGGCACGGCGGCTCAAGCCCGCCGGGTGTGGCGGCTCAGCGGCCGCCGCGCTCTCTGACCCTGGCAATCGTAGTCAAGATGGCCTCGTGCGAGGCCGGCGCACCCGCGACCACCCCGCGCGAGTCCGGCGTCCACTCCTCGCCGTGGATGTCGGTGACCCGGCGCCCGGCGGCCCGCGCCAACAGCACGCCGGCGGCGTTGTCCCACGGGTGCGGGGAGAGCGAGAGCGCCCCGCCGAAGGTGCCGGTGGCGGCAAAGGCCAGGTCCACGCCCACCGAACCGGTGATGCGCGGGCGCAGGAAGGTGCTGGCCAGCTCGGCGAGCAGGTTCTGGCGGAAGTGCGAGGTGAACTCCGAGCCGCTGGGCGAGGCGACCGAGGAGAAGCCGACCTGGGCGGGGATCGCGTCCGGGTTCGGGTCCGGGGTGATCTCCTCGCCGTTGACGGTGATCGGCCCGCCCTCGGTGACCGCCAGGCGCCGGCCGACCACGGGGATGGAGGTCACGGCGACCACGGGCTGGCCGTGGACGAGCAGCGAGACCAGGATCGCGGCCATGGGGTTGCCCACCGAGTAGTTGGCGGTGCCGTCGATCGGGTCGACGACCCAGGTGCGCTCGGCGTGGACGTCGCCGCCGCCCTCCTCGCCGAGCACCGGGATGCCGGTCGCCGCCAGGCGCACGCGCAACAGCGACTCGATGTCCAGGTCGGCCTGGGTGGCGAAGTCGTGCTCACCCTTGGCCACGCTCGGCGGGGCGCCGATGCGGTCGAGGAAGACCTCCTCGGCGGCCTTCACGGCGTCGACGGCGACCGCCAGCATGCCCGGCAGGTCGGTCTCAGTGCTCTCCGTGTCCTTCGCGGCCATGGTTCTCGTCCTCGTTAGTGGCGCGTGTCATTCCGCCGGGGTCTCGGTGGCTGCGGCCTCGGACGCCTCGGCGGCGGCCGCCAGGGCGTCGGCGAGCGTGAAGCGGTCCTCGTAGAGCGCCTTGCCGACGATCGCGGCGTCGATGCCCTCTTCGAGAAGCCCCGCGAGCTCGCGGACGTGGTCGAGGGTGGCCACCCCGCCCGAGGCGGTCACGGCGGCGTCGGTGGCCGCCGAGACGTCGCGCAGCAGGTCGACGTTGGGCCCGCTGAGCATGCCGTCGGTGGAGACGTCGGTGACCACGAAGCGGGTGCAGCCGTCGGCGTCGAGGCGCTCGAGCTCCTCCCACAGGTCTCCGGCGTCGTCGACCCAGCCCTTGGTGCGGGTGCGCCAGCGGCCCTCCTCCTCGAGGACGGCCAGGTCCACGGCCACCCGGTCGCCGTACTCGCCGAGCACGCGGGCGATCCACCCCGGGTTCTCCAGAGCGGCGGTGCCGATGTTGACCCGCGCCGCCCCGGTGCCCAGGGCGCGCTCGAGGGAGGCGTCGTCGCGGATGCCGCCGGTCAGCTCGACGTTGATGTCCAGCTCGCCGGTGATGCGCGCCATCAGCTCGTGGTTGGAGCCGCGCCCGAAGGCCGCGTCGAGGTCGACGAAGTGCAGCCAGTTCGCGCCCTGCTCCTGCCAGGCCAGCGCCGCGGCCAGCGGGTCACCGTAGGACTTCTCGGTGCCGGCCGCACCCTTCTCCAGGCGCACGGCCTGGCCACCGACGACGTCCACTGCGGGCAGGAGCTCGAAAGTCATGTGACTCATCGTAGCTTCCGGGGGTGGGCCCGTGGGCGGAAACGCCCGCCGGGCCTGCGACGCTCCCTGGTACTCCCCGCGGTGCTATCGTGGCGGGACACGCATGAGCGCCCCGGCTACCCGGGTTCCGCGCGCAGTCTCCGAGCACAGACGGGTTATACCTCTTGATCGAGCTCCGCGACGTCACCGTCGCCTACCCCGGCACGCCCTCCCCCGCCGTCGAGGCGGTCAGCTGCCGGTTCCCCGACGCCTCGGTCACCGCCCTGGTGGGCGCCTCCGGCTCCGGCAAGACCACCGTGCTGCGCACCGTCAACCGCATGGTCACCCCGACCGCGGGCACCGTGTCCGTCGACGGCCGCGACGTCGCCGACCTCGACGCCGTCGAGCTGCGCCGCTCCATCGGCTACGTCATCCAGGGCTCAGGCCTGCTGCCCCACCGCACCGTGGAGGCCAACATCCTGACCGTGCCCAGGCTGACCCGCACCGAACCGGCCCACGGCGTCGAGGAGCTGGCCCGGATGGTCGAGCTGCCCGTGGAGCTGCTGCGCCGCTACCCCGGCGAACTGTCCGGCGGGCAGGCTCAGCGCGTCGGCGTGGCCCGGGCGCTGGCCCACGACCCGCGCATCCTGCTGATGGACGAGCCCTTCGGAGCCGTCGACCCGGTGGTGCGCCGCAGCCTGCAGGACCTCCTCGCCGAGCTGCAGTCCCGGCTGCGCAAGACGGTCGTCCTGGTCACCCACGACATGTCCGAGGCCTTCCGCCTGGCCGACCGCATCCTGCTACTCTCCGACGGCGGGCGCATCGAGCAGGCGGGCGCCCCGGAGGAGCTGCTGACCGCCCCGGCCACCGACCACGTGCGCGCCTTCGTCGGCGCCGACTCCCGCCGCCTGCACCTCGACGAGGCCGGCCGGGTGGTGCGTGACGCGCGCGGCCGGGTCATCGGCACCCTCGATCCGGGTGAGCGCCCGTGAGGCTCGACTGGATCGCCGACAACGCCGCCGAGCTGGCCGGCCTCGCCGTGACCCACGCCGGACTCGCGGCCCCGGCCGTCCTGGCCGCCACGGTCATCGCCCTCCCGCTCGGCTGGGCCGCCCACCGCGCGAAGCGCTGGCGCGACGTGGTGGTCACCGCCGCCGGGCTGGTCTACGCCGTGCCCTCGCTGGTTCTGTTCATCCTCATGCCGCTGTTCCTGGACACCTCGATCATCGCCCCGGCCAACGTCGTCGTCGCGCTGACCGCCTACGGGGTCGCTCTGCTCGTGCGCACCTGCGCCGACGGCTTCGACTCCGTGGACGCCACCGCGCGCACCACCGCCGAGGCACTCGGCTTCAGCCCCGCCCAGCGGGTGCTCCAGGTGGAGCTCCCCCTGGCCGGCCCCGTCATCCTCGGCGGGGTGCGTGTGGTCTCGGCCTCCACGATCGCGCTGGTCTCCGTCGGCGCGCTGATCGGCGTCGAGTCGCTGGGCACGCTGTTCACCGAGGGCTTCGCGCGCTCCTTCCCCACCGAGATCCTCACCGGGGTCATCGGCACCGTGGTGCTGGCGTTGATTTTCGACGCCGTGCTGGTCGCCGCCGGGCGCGTGTTGATGCCGTGGGGTGCGAAGGCGGCGTCCAAGTGATCTTCTTCCTCGACGCGCTGCGCTTCCTGATCGACCCCGCCAACTGGGGCATGCTCGCCGGCCGCCTCGGCGAGCACCTGCTCTACGCCTGCCTGGCGCTCGCCGCCGCCTGTGTGATCGCCCTGCCGGTGGGCCTGTGGCTGGGCCACCGCCGCCGCGGGGCCTCGGTGCTGCTGGCGGTCTCCGGTGCGCTGCGCGCCATGCCGGCCCTCGGCCTGCTGACCTTCCTGACCGTGGAGCTGACCGTCGGGGTGAGCCTGCCGCTGGTGCCGACGACCGTCGTGCTGGTCATTCTGGCCGTGCCGGCCGTGCTGGCCAACGCCTTCTCCGGGATGGCCGCGGTGCCGGCCGAGGTCGTCGACGCCGCGCGCGCCGTCGGCCACACGGAGGGCCAGATCGTGCGCGAGGTCGAGCTGCCGCTGGCCGCCCCGACGATCGTCGGCGGGGTGCGCTCGGCGATGGTGCAGGTCATGGCCACCACGACGGTGGCCGCCTACATCGGGCTCGGCGGGCTGGGCCGGCTGATCCTGGACGGGCTGGCCGTGCAGAGCTACCCGACGATGGTCGCGGGCGCGCTCGTGATCATCGCCGCGACCCTGGTCATCGACCTCGCCCTCGCGGGCGTGCAGCGCGCCGTGCGCCCGCGCACCGCCGCCGAGGAAGGAGCGCCCCAGTGACCGTCACCCACTCCCCCGCCCGCCGGGCCTCCGCGCGTGCGGATCACCGCCCGCGCGGCCCGCGCCCGGCGCGCCGCCTGCGC
>NZ_JASPJZ010000025.1:0-29409 GCF_030232385.1 Corynebacterium sp. MSK006 | reverse complement strand
GGCCCCCGCCGCCGCCGAAGCGCCGGCCCTGCGCGGGGCGTCCCCGGCCGTTGCCGGCGTGCGGCACGCGCAGCTTGCGCCCGCCGCGCAACGAGATCACGCGGGCCTCGGTGTCGTCGCCTCCGCTTGCCGACGTCCCGGCGCCCGCCGTCGGCGTCCCGTTCGGCGTCGGCGCGGGGGCGGGCACGCTGCGCGTGCCCGGGGTGGCGTCGGCGCGCGGTGCCGTCGGGGCTGCCGTGTTCTGCGGGGTCGGGCCGTTTTGTGGCGCGTTCGCGGGCGGGGTCGGCTGAGCGGTCGGGCCGGGCTGGCCGGGCTGACCTTGCCGGCCGGCCTGGTCGGCGGGCTGAGCGGACGCGTTCGGGCCCCGGGCCCCCGCCGCCGCGGCGCCCGCGACGTGACCGCCGGGCGTCTCGTCGCTACCGCCGAGCGCGGCGGGCTCGCCCCACACCGGGGCGGCCGGCTGGGTCTGCTGCGGCTGGCGCTGCGTCTGCTGCGGCCGGTTCTGCGCAGGCTGCTGCGGCGCCTGGGGCTGATTCTGCGCAGGCTGTTCTGCCCGGGACGCAGGCTGCTCCTGAGAATGCTCAGGCTCTACCGCCAGCTGCTGCTCTGCTGCAGGCTCCGGGGTCCGCCCGGGCGTGGACCCCGCGGACTCCGCAGACGCTGCGGGTTCCTCAGACTCTGCGGGCTCGGCCGGTTCCGACTGCTCCGCCTGCTCGGGGTGCTGTTCCTGCTCGGCCTGCTGCACCCGGGCAGACTGCTCCTGCGCGGGCTGCTGTTCCTGTCGTTCAGCGGCCGGGTTTACCCCGGGTTCGCCGCCCTCCGCGGAGTCATCCTCGTGGGTGCTGTCCGAGGACGGCGCCTGGTGCTCGCGCGCGGTCGTCTGCGGCTGCCACGCCGGCTGCGGGGTCGCCGGCGCGCTGAACCCGGCGGCGACCGGGTCGGTGCCCACCTGGCACTGGACGGCCAGCGGGCGGCCGAACTCCTCGGTGAAGGCCGCGGCGATGTCCTTGTTGTTGCTCTCGGCGTTCACGCGCGAGGCCAGCGCCCCGGTGTTGTGGCCGAGGTAGACCGTGCCCTCGCGCACGCCGAGGACGGTGGCCTCGGTGAGCATGATCTGGGCGATGTGGTTGCGCTTGCCCACGTCGTGGCGGACCTGGCCCCACCGGCGGCGGACCGCCTCAGTGAGCTCCTCGTCCGAGGCGTCCTCGCCCGGCAGCTCGTCGTCGTTCTGCACGGCGGGCTTCGCCGCGGCCGGGGCGGCGGGCTCGGCCTGCGCCTCCGGCGCGGACGGTGCCGCCGGTGCGGCGTCCTGCGGCTCCGGGGCCTCCGGAGTCTCGGGCGCGGAGTCGGCGGCAGTCTCAGCCTGCGACTGCGGTGCAGGCTCAGCTGCGCCCTGCGGCTGCGGCGACTGCGCCGCCTGCTCAGCGGCGGGCCGGGCCTGCGGGGCGGGCTCGGGAGCCGCGGCGGATTCCTGGGATTCAGCAGGCCGGACCTGGGACTCGGCAGCGGGCGCGGCCTCGGGGGCCGGTGCCTGCTGGCCCTGCTCCTGCGCAGGAGCCTGTGGCTGAGCCTGAGACTGAGCCTGCTGCTCCTGCGGCTGCGCAGGCTGCTGCGACGGCACCCGGCGCTGCGGAACCTCCGGGCGCTCGGGACGCTCGGAGCGGTCCTGCGAGCGCGCGGCCTGGGCACGCGCGATGGCCTCGCGGGCCGCCTGGGAACCGCGGCTGCCGCGCACCGGCGCCTGGCTCGTGGACCCGCCCGTGGCCTCGTGCGGGGCGTAGCCCGGGTTGTGCCCGCCGGGCTGACCGGCGCCGGCGGTGGCACCCCCGCTAGCTGGACCGGCGGCGGCACCGGCGCCCGCACCGCCACCGGCCGCGGCGACGCCGTGACCGGTGCCCGCGGCCTGCGCGGTGATCATCAGGTGCGCCAGCAGGATCTCCAGCAGCAGGCGCGGCGAGGTCGCGCCCTTCATCTCCGGCATCCGCTCGTTGATCTGGTCGGCGAGCTCCGCGATCCCGGTCGGGCTGAACATGCCCGCCTGGGCGCTGAGCACCTCCGCGCGCCCCGCGGGCGCCTCCACCAGGCCCATGTCGAAGGCCTCCGGCACCGTCTGGATGACCATCAGGTCGCGCATCCGGTCCAGCAGGTCGACCACGAAGCGCCGCGGCTCGATGCCGCTCTCGATGACGTCGTCGACCGTGGAGAACAACCGTGCGCCGTCGCCGGCGGCCAGGGCCTCCACGGTGGCGTCGAGGAGCGTGAAGTCGGTCAGGCCCAGCAACGGCTGCACCTTCTCGTAGGTGACGTGGCCGTCGCCCGAGCCACCGATGAGCTGGTCCATGATCGACAGCGAGTCACGGGGGCTGCCGCCGCCGGCCTGGATGACCAGCGGGTAGACCGCGTCCTCGACCGTCACCCCCTCGGCGGCGGTGACCTGCTGCAGCAGCCCGCGCATCGCCTGCGGGGTCAGCAGCCGGAACGGGTAGTTGTGGGTGCGCGAGCGGATGGTGCCGATGACCTTCTCCGGCTCCGTCGTCGCGAAGATGAAGATCAGGTGCTCCGGCGGCTCCTCGACCACCTTGAGCAGCGCGTTGGCGCCCGCCCCGGAGATCATGTGGCACTCGTCGATGATGTAGACGCGGTAGCGCGACTCCGCCGGGGCGAACATCGCCCGCTCGCGCAGTTCACGCATGTCCTCGACACTGCCCTGGCTGGCCGCGTCCAGTTCCGTGACGTCCAGGTTGCCCGGCCCGCCCGGCGCCAGCGCGCGGCAGGACTCACACTCCCCGCACGGTGTCGAGGTCGGCCCGTTGACGCAGTTCAGCGAGCGCGCCAGGATGCGCGCCGAGGACGTCTTTCCGCAGCCGCGCGGGCCGGAGAACAGGTACGCGTGGTTGATCCGGCCGCTGTCGAGCGCGGCGCTCAGCGGCTTGGTGACCTGGTCCTGGCCCACAACCTCTGCGAAGGTGGCGGGGCGGTACTTGCGGTAGAGCGACACGCGCCCAGCCTACCCAGCGGCCGGACCGCCGGCCGGGCGGGCCCAGTCCCCCGGATCCGCCCCGGTCAGGGCCAGCGCCTCGAGCAGGCGCTCCGGCCCGGCGGCCCGCGCCAGCTCCGCCTCGGCGTCGGTGACCATCACGACCTGCAGCACCGCGGTCAGCCGACCGCGCGAAGCGTCGGTGCCCTCCCCGTGGACGGTGCCGGGGGCCTCGTTGACCTGCGGGACCTGCCCGCCCCACACCGTCGGCGGGGCCAGCAGGCCGTGGCGCACGGTCGTCTCCCCTGCGAGCCCGGCACGGGCGGCCAGCCCGTCGAGGACGGTGCCCGGCTGCGCGGGCAGGCCGCCCTCGGCCAGCACCGCGGCGGCGGTGCCGACGACGCGCACGGCTGCCAGCGCGGCGTCGGAAATCGAGGCGGAACCCGCCACGGCCATTAGCTCGCAGCGCACGTCGACGCCCTGCTCGTCGGCGGCCGCAAGTCCCGTCTCGACGCGCGCGAAGTCGGTCGTGCACGCCACGGCGTGGCCCTCGGCCTCCTGGAGGCCGACGCGGAAGTCGCCGCCGCGGGCGACCGTCAGCGGCGCCGGCAGGATGCCGTTGAGCCAGTCCAGGGTCTCGCGCGCGTCCATGCGCCTGCCTCTCCGCGCCGCGGGGCGCCGCCGGTTATCGGGGTTACTTGTCCAGCTTCTCCAGGGCCGCCAGCAGCACGCAGGTGGCCACGCCGTTCATGGCCTCCTCGAGCTCGTCGACCGGCGGCAGCGAGGGCGCCAGGCGGATGTTGCGGTCGTTCGGGTCCTGGTGCAGCGGGAAGGAGGAGCCCGCACCCGTCAGGGCGATGCCGGCGTTGCGGGCCAGTTCGACCACGCGGGCGGCGGTGCCGTCCATGACGTCCAGGGAGATGAAGTAGCCGCCGGTCGGCTTCGTCCAGGAGGCGACCTCGTACTCGCCGAGGCGGTCCTGCAGGATGTCGAGCACGGCCTTGAACTTCGGGGCCAGCGAGCCGGCGTGCTTGAGCATGACCGTGCGCACGCCCTCGGCGTCGCCGAAGTAACGAGCGTGGGCCAGCTGGTTGACCTTGTTCGGGCCGATGCCGCGCACCGAGGCGTGCGAGGCGTACCAGGACAGGTTCTCCGGCGAGGAGGCGAAGAAGGCCACGCCCGCGCCGGCGTGCGTGATCTTCGAGGTCGAGGCCATGAACCAGAAGCGGTTCGGGTTGCCGGCTTCCTCGGCGAAGCGGATGACGTTGTGGTTCTCGGGGAACTTATCGGTCAGGGTGTGCACGGCGTAGGCGTTGTCCCACACGATGCGGAAGTCCGGGGCGCCGGTCTCCATCTCGGCGAGCTGGCGGGCGACGTCCTCGGAGACCGTCACACCCGACGGGTTGGCGAAGACGGGCACCAGCCACATGCCCTTGACCTCGGGGGCACGGGCCAGCTCGCGCACGGCGTCCATGTCCGGGCCGTCCTCGTTGAGCGGGACCGGGATCAACTCGATGCCGAAGTGCTCGGTGATGGTGAAGTGGCGGTCGTAGCCCGGCACCGGGCAGATCCACTTGACGTGCTCCTCGGCCGACCAGGGGCGCTCGGAGTCGTTGTTGCCGAAGATCCACGACCAGCTGACCAGGTCGAACATGATGTTCAGGCTCGAGGAGTCCTCGGCGTAGATCAGCTCGACGGGCAGGTCCAGCAGCTCCGCCCAGATGGCGCGGATGTCCGGGATGCCCTTGAGGTTGCCGTAGTTGCGCACGTCCGAGCCGTCGGCGGCGGTGTACTCGCCGCGCCCCGGCAGGGCCAGCAGCTCGTCGGCGAAGTCCAGCTGCTCGGCCGACGGCTTGCCGCGGGTCAGATTCAGGTTGAGGTTCTTCGCCTTCAGGTCGTCGTACTCGGCGCGGACCTTCTCGGCGAGCTCCGTGAGCTTCTCGTCCGTCATGTCGGTGAGCGACATAGTCCCTCAGATTCCTTCCCCGCGCCGCGTGCGCACGCGGTTGTCGTGTCGGATCATTGTCGTGTCGGATCAGTTGTGTGGTTCTGCGTGTCGCGCGCCACCCGGAGGCCGCGCGCGTCGCGCCCACACATCGTACAGCGGCTACGACGGGGTGCACCCGTGCGCGTGTGCGGGGCCGGCTCCTGTGACCGGGTGCGGCTGCGCTCTGCGGGCGGGTGGGCCGTCCCTCGGCGGCAAAGTGGGCCGCCCCCCGGCGGCCCGTAAAAATAAGGGGACCCCGCGCACCCGGTAGAGCCCGTTGACCCTTGCTGCATTCCTGCCCTGGGGGAGTTCACGAGATACACGCCGCGCGAGATCCGGACCCCCACTCTAGCCGAGATCCGGAGAGAGGCCAAGACGCGGTGCGCGCCTGCTGATTTGGCCGCGGCGGCAGACGCCGTGTACGATTTCTTCAGCACGACGGGGCACGCCCCGCCTGTGACGCTGGAGGATTCGACTAGCGGCCTATGTCACACGCTTGGAATGCGTGCGGGAGTGACCCTCCCACGTGGGTTCAAATCCCACATCCTCCGCAGTTGGAAGGACCGCCGCCCGGGAGACCGGGTGGCGGTCCTTTTCTGTGCGCTGGTCTTCCGTGGGCGACCGGCGCCCCCGCTGCCGCGCTTCCACCCCGCGCCGTCGCCCCTCCCCCCACCGCCGGCACCCCTCCCCTACTGCAACGACCGTTGCATGTGCCAGGCGCTGAAACTCGGCATTTGAGCGTCCAGCACATGCAACCTTTGGCCCTGGGGCCGGTGGGCGGGGTGCTCGCGGGCTGAGCGCCGGTGTGCGGGGTGCCGGTGTGCGGGGTGCCGGGCGGCGTCAGTAGCCGAATTGCTTCTTGCGCAGGCGCTCGGCGTCCAGGCGCTGGAGGACGCGCACGATCGCGCCGACGGCGAAGGCGGCGAAGACGGTGCCCTCGCGCACGCCGACGATGTGTCCGTTGAGGATGAGCGAGAGCACGACCGCGAGGATGACCAGCGACCAGTCGAAGCACTGCTTGACGGTGCCGAAGTTCCAGCCGGTCACGATCGCGGAGATCACGCCCTCACCGGGGACGTAGAGGAGCCCGGGCAGGACCTCGATGAACACGCCGACGGCGACCACGAGGGAGCCGATGAGGGCGAGCACCCACTTCTGCCAGTAAGCCTCCGGGGCGAGGAAGTCCGTCATCCGCAGGGAGAGGATGCAGAGCAGGCCGAAGACGACGGCCACGCCGACCTGCAGGTAGCCCATGAAGGTGAAGCCCCGGCGCAGCAGGACGATCTGGATGACGACGAGCAGCGCGTTGAAGATGATGGTCCACTGCCCCACCGTCAGATTCCAGGCGGCCAGCGCCGCCGGCGGGGTGGAGATCGGGGTCGTGCCCAGGTCAGCGTGGATCGTCAGGGCGATGACCAGGGACATCACGGCCACGCCGAGCAGGAACAGCAGCCAGCGGACGAGCAGCGGGAAGCGGTCCTCCAGCCGCGGGGTGAAATTCTTCACATCTTCATTTTTCATATGAACGTGGACCGTACTCCGAAGTTCACGTTATGACGCAAGTGTGTGCGTACCCCGTGCATGCCCCCGCGCGCGGTCCACTCCCGGCCGGTGCCCGACGCCGGGCGTGGGGCTCAGGCCCCGGCGTCGGGGCTCCAGGTCCAGGGCTCGCGGGGAAGCTGGTTGAGGTCGAAGACCTCGGCCAGGCCCGCCAGCGAGTCCACGCCCGGATAGCCCAGCGAAGCGCAGATCAGCCCGACGATCTCCGGGACCGTGCGCCCGGCGGCACGCATCTCACGCAGCGTGACCGCTCCGTCGCGCTTGGCCAGGCGCCTGCCGTCCGGGCCCAGCACCAGCGGCACGTGCACGTACTCCACCTCCGGCAGGCCGAGCAGGTGCGCGAGGTACGCCTGCCTGGGAGCGGAGGCCAGCAGGTCGTCGCCGCGGACGACCTGGTCCACGCCCTGCCAGGCGTCGTCGACGACGACGGCCAGGTTGTACGCCCAGTCCGGCTGCTGGCCGCCGCGGCGCAGCACCATGTCGTCGACCTCGCCGGTGTAGTCGCCGGCCAGCGCGTCGTGCACGCGCCAGGTGTCCGTGTCCGCGCGCAGCCGCAGCGCGGGCGTGCGCCCCTCGGCGGCGAGTTCGGCGCGACGGGTGACGCGCGCGGCGTCGGAAAGTGACCGGCACGTGCCCGGGTAGTGGCCGGGCACGACGTGCGGGGCACGGGAGGCCTCGCGGATCTCGCGGCGCGAGCAGTAGCACTCGTAGACGCGGCCGGCGGTGCGCAGCCCCTCGAGGGCGGACTCGTAGGCGCCGAAGCGTTCGTGCTGGTAGGCGACCTCGCCGTCCCAGTCGAGGCCGAGAGCGGCGAGGTCCTCGAGCTGGCGCTCGGCGGACTCGAGAGAGGAGCGCTGCGTGTCGACGTCCTCGACGCGCATGAGGAAGCGGCGGCCCGTGGTGCGCGCGGCGGCCCAGGCGATCGCGGCGGTGCGCAGGTTGCCCAGGTGGAGGTCTCCGCTCGGCGAGGGGGCGTAGCGGCCGGCGGGTGCGGGGGCGTCGGCGGAGGTGCTCGGTTCAGCCATGGTTGCCAGCCTAGGGCGCTCGCGTGGGAAGATGCGGGACATGTCCAACACAGAATCCTCGCACGGGTCTGGGCGGCCCGTCGCCTCCGGAACCGCGGCCTCCGCGGGCGCCGGCGCGGCGGGCGCCCCCGACACCGTCCGCTTCATACCCGTCCAACGCAGCTACTACCCCGTCATCGTCGCGGCCTTCGTGGCGATCTTCCTGATCTCTAACATCCTGGCGACCAAGGGCGTCGAGATCGGCCCGCTGGTCACCGACGGCGCGTTCTTCCTCTTCCCCGCCGCCTACGTGCTCGGCGACGTGCTCAGCGAGGTCTACGGCTTCCGCGCCGCCCGGCGCGCGATCCTCACCGGCTTCGCCGTCGCCGCGCTGGCGGTCGTGTGCTTCTACGTGGCCATCTGGCTGCCTGCGGCGAGCTTCTACGAGAACCAGGACGATTTCTCGCTGGTGCTCGGGCTGGTGCCGCAGATCGTGCTGGCATCGCTGGCCGGGTACCTGGTCGGGCAGCTGCTGAACTCGTGGGTTCTGGTGCGCATGAAGCGCCGGCTGGGCCCCTCGAACATGTGGGCCCGGCTGATCGGGTCGACGGTGGTCGGCGAGTTCACCGACACGCTGCTGTTCTGCCTGATCGCCGCGCCGGTGATCGGGATCGCGACCGCGGGTGACGCTCTGAATTACGTGGTGGTCGGGTTCCTGTGGAAGACCCTGATCGAGGTCGTGGTGCTGCCGGTGACCTACGCGGTGATCCGGCACGTCAAGCGGCGCGAGGTCGAGTGGAACGGGGGCGGGGGCGCGGTCGGCGCCGTCTGAGCGGTTCGGTGGCGCGGTTGTCTCACGGCGAGTCCCCGCTGGCGCGGGAAACGGCCGGCACGGGTGACACCCGCACCGCCACGTCAGCTCATCCCCGCTGGTGCGGGGAGGACGTGGCGAAGGCCTACGTCGCCCGTGTCCACAAGGGCTCATCCCCGCTGGCGCGGGGAGGACGGCAACTGTCGCGCCACCAGCAGGCCAACCGTGGGCTCATCCCCGCTGGCGCGGGGAGGACATGGGATAGAGGTGTACGACGCTACGCCCGGGCGGCTCATCCCCGCTGGCGCGGGGAGGACTCCTAAACAAAATGGTTAGAGGGGTTACCGAGGGGCTCATCCCCGCTGGCGCGGGGAGGACGTCGAAGAGTTGCCCCCGCCGCCTCGGTTGGAGGGCTCATCCCCGCTGGCGCGGGGAGGACGTTGCCGTCAAGCCGGCGCACAACGGGTATCTCGGCTCATCCCCGCTGGCGCGGGGAGGACGCTGGGCAAGCTATTCGGCGGAAAAGAATATGTGGGCTCATCCCCGCTGGCGCGGGGAGGACCGTCGAACACGGCAGATCAGATCAAGCTCATGGGGCTCATCCCCGCTGGCGCGGGGAGGACCCGCGGGCCATGCCTCCGATCGCGTCCCACAAGGGCTCATCCCCGCTGGCGCGGGGAGGACGTCGCAGGTCTCCTCGTCGCCTTCGCCGCGAGCGGCTCATCCCCGCTGGCGCGGGGAGGACCTCGGCTGGTGTCCCAGTTGCGGATGCGGCCGGGGCTCATCCCCGCTGGCGCGGGGAGGACGAGCATGGTCATATCTTTCTAGGCGGTCCCAGGGGCTCATCCCCGCTGGCGCGGGGAGGACACAGTGACGAAACCTCGGATGTCTACCCAGGCGGGCTCATCCCCGCTGGCGCGGGGAGGACGGTAGGCGCACACTAACTAAGCCCACCCCTACCGGCTCATCCCCGCTGGCGCGGGGAGGACAGCGACGTGCGGGCAGTGCGGTCAGTGCGAGGGGGCTCATCCCCGCTGGCGCGGGGAGGACTTTCGGTGGTCTCTCTCGCTTACAAAACCTACCGGCTCATCCCCGCTGGCGCGGGGAGGACACGGCTTGACGGCCGCGGGTGGTGAGCTGTCGGGGCTCATCCCCGCTGGCGCGGGGAGGACGCCAATCTCGATGTTCGGGTCGCGGGACAGGGTCGGCTCATCCCCGCTGGCGCGGGGAGGACTTGCGGAAGGAGCTGGTGTCGGTGCGTGCGGAGGGCTCATCCCCGCTGGCGCGGGGAGGACCCACCGGCGTGGAACTGCCACACAAACCCGAACGGCTCATCCCCGCTGGCGCGGGGAGGACGACCGCCTGCCCCTACCACCTCCGCAAGGGGCACGGCTCATCCCCGCTGGCGCGGGGAGGACCTCGCACACTCCTCGGTGGAAGCCTCCTTCGTGGGCTCATCCCCGCTGGCGCGGGGAGGACTGGTTCAGTGACGACAAAGGTGGTCATGCGGCGGGCTCATCCCCGCTGGCGCGGGGAGGACAGTCTGTCCCGCCGATAGGAAGGAGACCCCATGGGCTCATCCCCGCTGGCGCGGGGAGGACGCGTGCGGATCATTCGCCCAGCCCATGACGGTGGGCTCATCCCCGCTGGCGCGGGGAGGACGCGGCTCCAGTGGTGGCGGTGAAAGTCCAACGCGGCTCATCCCCGCTGGCGCGGGGAGGACTAGGGTAGCGCAGTGGCCTGCGGCGATGGTGTTGGGCTCATCCCCGCTGGCGCGGGGAGGACACGCGGGGCCGGGGCGGGGTGGTGTGGGTGGCTCATCCCCGCTGGCGCGGGGAGGACTTCGCCTCCTAGTTGCTTGTCTCGAACATGAGGGGCTCATCCCCGCTGGCGCGGGGAGGACCATATCGGCCAATTCGGCCAAATACTTCACAACGGCTCATCCCCGCTGGCGCGGGGAGGACGCCCACGTATCAAACATATAGGGCGTCTTTTGGGGCTCATCCCCGCTGGCGCGGGGAGGACCGGCGATGATGGTTTCTCTGTCACGCCGGAGCGGGCTCATCCCCGCTGGCGCGGGGAGGACTCGCCGGAGGTGATGATCCGCCCCGATGATGGGGGCTCATCCCCGCTGGCGCGGGGAGGACTTGGTAGAAATAACATCGCCCTCTTCGTCAAACGGCTCATCCCCGCTGGCGCGGGGAGGACGTGACCACACCAAAAGCCCGCCGGGCCGGTCAGGGCTCATCCCCGCTGGCGCGGGGAGGACGCTCGGCGCGATCCGGTGCGGCCGGACGACTCGGGCTCATCCCCGCTGGCGCGGGGAGGACACCTTCCACTGCGCGGCGCGCACCGCCGCACTGGGCTCATCCCCGCTGGCGCGGGGAGGACGATGGTGAGAGCGGTTTTCCAGGTGACGCATGGGGCTCATCCCCGCTGGCGCGGGGAGGACACTCAAAATGCGGTGTCCGCGAGGACGTCCCGGGGCTCATCCCCGCTGGCGCGGGGAGGACCCAAAAATCGAGCCACCCAAGAAAATATTCGACGGCTCATCCCCGCTGGCGCGGGGAGGACTACACCTGGCGAAACAAAGGCGCTGATGTTCCGGGCTCATCCCCGCTGGCGCGGGGAGGACTCGCTCGGGCTTCACGCCAAGAAGATCCAGATAGGCTCATCCCCGCTGGCGCGGGGAGGACGCGGCCGCGATCCGGCCGGCGGCCTGCACGGCGGGCTCATCCCCGCTGGCGCGGGGAGGACGCGTCGACGAGGGTCAGGTACTGGCCGGCGGAGGGCTCATCCCCGCTGGCGCGGGGAGGACGGCCGAGCCACCCGTCGACAGTCTCCGGGGTGGGGCTCATCCCCGCTGGCGCGGGGAGGACGCCTCGGTGAGGTCCGCCTCGGCCTGCTTGACCGGCTCATCCCCGCTGGCGCGGGGAGGACACCACCTGGATGAAGCAGATGATCGGCTACGGCGGCTCATCCCCGCTGGCGCGGGGAGGACTGCCTCCGGGAAGCGTCCGGTCCGGGTGGATGGGGCTCATCCCCGCTGGCGCGGGGAGGACTGCGGGCCGACGTGGCCCATGGCCCAGCCGGAGGGCTCATCCCCGCTGGCGCGGGGAGGACGTCCCGTCGCCGCCGTGCTTGAACACGAGGAACGGCTCATCCCCGCTGGCGCGGGGAGGACCACGGACCCATACGGATACGACGGTGGAGGGGGGGCTCATCCCCGCTGGCGCGGGGAGGACTACGGCGGAACTACCGCCGATGCCGTCGAGGCAGGCTCATCCCCGCTGGCGCGGGGAGGACGACGACGTGTCCTGCTCCGGCCATCCGGTCTACGGCTCATCCCCGCTGGCGCGGGGAGGACAGTCCTACCCGCCGCGGCCCGCAGGCTCAGAAGGGCTCATCCCCGCTGGCGCGGGGAGGACTCAATCGGCTTAAGCGTGACCCGGCCGGTCACCGGCTCATCCCCGCTGGCGCGGGGAGGACTTTCGAGGTCGTAGGAGGTTAGTGTGACGAACGGGCTCATCCCCGCTGGCGCGGGGAGGACCATGGGGTGTCCTTCCAGGGTTAGGTGAGTTGGGGCTCATCCCCGCTGGCGCGGGGAGGACGCGGTCCCCCGGCGGCCGCACGCCCACTATTCGGGCTCATCCCCGCTGGCGCGGGGAGGACCTAAGCCGGGTGCGGTGAACGCCCTGGCGATCGGGCTCATCCCCGCTGGCGCGGGGAGGACAGGGCGAGTCCATCGTCGGTGACGGTGGGCGTGGGCTCATCCCCGCTGGCGCGGGGAGGACCCTTGCGGGGCCGGGGCGGTGGCTTCAAAAAACGGCTCATCCCCGCTGGCGCGGGGAGGACGGCGTGGTTGCAGGCATCTTCTTCACGTCCGTGGGCTCATCCCCGCTGGCGCGGGGAGGACTGCGCGTGTCGGTGTATGGCCCGGACCGGGATCGGCTCATCCCCGCTGGCGCGGGGAGGACCGCACCCGGCCACGCCAGTAGACGGACCCCGACGGCTCATCCCCGCTGGCGCGGGGAGGACGCCGCCGGGGTCAAGTTCGGGTTCGTGTGGCAGGGCTCATCCCCGCTGGCGCGGGGAGGACTCCCCACCAACCTGCCTAGATCGCGCCGGTGATCGGCTCATCCCCGCTGGCGCGGGGAGGACCCGGCCGGTGCGGAGCCCGGCACGGACGCCGAGGGCTCATCCCCGCTGGCGCGGGGAGGACGAACTGCTCGACGTGGACGACCGGCAGCGGGCGGGCTCATCCCCGCTGGCGCGGGGAGGACGTCGGCTCCCGCTTCCAGACCGGTGAGCCGATCGGCTCATCCCCGCTGGCGCGGGGAGGACCGGTGCCAGTCGTCCACATCACGGCGCGTGAGCGGCTCATCCCCGCTGGCGCGGGGAGGACCCTGCGGGTGACCAGGTGGTGCGGGGCCAGGACGGCTCATCCCCGCTGGCGCGGGGAGGACGGACGCCCGGGAGGCGCGCCGTCGGTTGGACGGGGCTCATCCCCGCTGGCGCGGGGAGGACCGGGTCCCAAATGTCGTCAAACCCGGGGTCCTTGGGCTCATCCCCGCTGGCGCGGGGAGGACCTAGTCGGCGCCATTCGGCGAGCCCCTCGGTGGGGCTCATCCCCGCTGGCGCGGGGAGGACTCCACACCACGGCCGTGAAGGTCGCGGCTGGGGGGCTCATCCCCGCTGGCGCGGGGAGGACCACGACGGGCTTATGTCGTGGTGGGAGGATGAGGGCTCATCCCCGCTGGCGCGGGGAGGACTGATGATCCATGAGGCCGCCCAATTCGCCGATGGGCTCATCCCCGCTGGCGCGGGGAGGACCTTGTCGGAAACCTCGGCGGCGAGGGGTATTACGGCTCATCCCCGCTGGCGCGGGGAGGACGTGCGCCACCCCCACTCATCGTGCGCCACGCGGGGCTCATCCCCGCTGGCGCGGGGAGGACCACTCGTCCTCGGTCAGGGCTTGCACCTGCTCCGGCTCATCCCCGCTGGCGCGGGGAGGACGCTGGATTAAGCGGTCCGATGGGATGGAACTCGGGCTCATCCCCGCTGGCGCGGGGAGGACACCCTGCGGGTCTGCTCCGGTGGCGGGTCGGTGGGCTCATCCCCGCTGGCGCGGGGAGGACCGGGTGAAGGTTGCTTTCGAGGCGACGAAGAACGGCTCATCCCCGCTGGCGCGGGGAGGACACTTGCAGAGCTGCAGCTTTAGGAGCCTGAACCCCATTCTAGATACGACTTGTCCGCGGAAGCCCGACTCTAACCGTGCGGACGACGGGCTCGGCGGGCATTTCTAGCGATACTCCAGCCGGTGTTTCTCCGCGCCGTCCTGCCGCGGGCTTTGGTATCACGCATCATCAGCGTCAATCCATCGAAGTCGGTCGGTGTCCAATCGCTCAGATGCGTGCGGAATTCCATTCCCTGTTCGTTGTCACTGGAATAAACCAGAATCGCTCTACCCTGCTGGAGAAGATCCTCGGTTCGATCCCACAGCAGATCACGGACCCGGGCAGAGGGCCTACCCACGAATACGCCAGGCGCGACCTCCATAAGCCATTTCGTCAGATCTCCGCGCAACCCCGCCGGACAGGCGGTCACCACGAGAACCATCATCAATGCATCACCGGATCATCCTCTGGCCCCCAGTTCACCCCGGATGCAATGACCTCAAGCTCGTTCCACAACATAAGGTCCACATCAACAAGTTCCGCTCCCTCGACTTTCATCAGCGAATAAAGGTCCCGAACCATACGCTTCATCACACGCAATTTCTTCACCTTGTGCCGGAGCGCTCGGCGTACTCTTCCGCCAATTTCTCCGTCGGGTGCGCCAGCGCATTCAAACGCAGCGGGGATAGCGGTCTCCGCCTTGTAGAGATCGGCGATGTCATAAACGAAAGCCCGGTCGGTGCCCGTGTGCACAACCCCGAGGGAGGGCACAAATCCGAGTCCTACGATGACGGCATGCGTGATCCCGTACAAGGCGGCGTTTGCAGTGGTCAACGCGCGGTTTATCGGATCTCCGGCGTCAAAGTCGTTCGGGTCGTATCGGCGACGGTTCCAGTCGACGCCGGTGCGCTCCGCTTCCGCGGCGTAAATGCGCTTAACCCTGGCGCCCTCTCGGCCCCGAAGCTGCGACATCGTCAACCTGGAGACATCCTCACCGGGGAAGCGCATGCCATACATCTCGCGGGCACATTGGAGACGGCGACGTTGGTTCGTCACGATCCGGGCCTGCGCCTCAGCCATCCGGGAGGACTTCGCCGGCGGCCTCCCGTGCGCGTAGTACCGCACGCCACCTGTACCGACCCAGACGACCGTGCACCCGGCGTCGCCAAGCAACGCAATCGCGGCGTTGGTGATCCTGGTACCCGGCCCCAGCATCAACACGGAAAGCGTGGTCGCAGGTACGTGAGCGATGCCCCGACTGTCCAGGACGGTCAGTGCGTTGTCCTTCCTGTTGACGACCGCCCGTTCCACGTAGAGGAAAGTCAGGCGGTCCTCCATGCGCGCGAGTTCACGGCGCACGATCGGAATTTCGCTGGGTGTCCTTGGCATCTTTAGGGGTACCTGTCTTAATGCGGCTGCGCCAGTGTCAGCAGACCACACCCGTAGGCTTTGGCCTTGCCCAATCCGTTAACGAGAGTCGACCTCAATGCGTCGACGTCAGTCACTTCAAGGACGCCGTCGAAACGCGCGGTCCGCACAGTGACCGTCCGGTCCCTTCTCCGGAACCTGAGGTTGGCTCTCTCCACCACTCGTGCGGTAGGCGGACATCCGTCTTCGTCGGACCCGGCCACGGAGAATCCCGCGTTAACGGACTTCTTGATCAACCAGTCCAGCTGTTGCTCCGGGGTGACGTGCGGCACGACTTTGCCTCGGGTACCACGGTCGCCGGCCTTGCTCATGACCGGATTGGCCACTAGCTCGAAATGCCAGTGCTGCCCTTTCTTGAGTGCAGCGAGGAATCGTGTGTACTCCGCGGTTTGCGCCGGCCGTGTCGCCCACCCGGCCTGTTCGACCAGGCCGGTGGCATCCGGCTGCTCAGGCCCCACGACATAGAGAACATGCTCGTGGCCCCGATGATCGACCCTCCACAGCACCCGGGCATCGTCTTGCTCGATGTCCGGCGGAAAAGTCGCCCGCACCGCCGCGTGCATGGCCTGCGGATTGGTGAGGAGCTTCCGCGCCTGCCTGCGCTGCGGGTTGATCAGAACCCTGGTCAGTGTCGCCGTCACGCTGAGATCACCGCCTCGAAGAACGGGTCGTCGGAGCGCCCCTCGGGGTTGTCGACGATCACCGGTTCATCCTGGACGACTTCACGCCAGGAGTAACGGCGGTGTTCCTGAGCGAAGGACACGGGGACGTCCTGATGCGGAACGCCTTCCTCACCGGGGTCCGCATCCCGGTAGATCGGAAGCGAGACACTCCGCGTGCGCTCACGTCGGTGCGATCGACTCGCCTGCCAGGGGGTGTCTCTGAGTGCGGCGACCGCATCACCGTCATGCACCCCGATCACGAGGCCGGCGGGGACCGGGCAGTTACGGCGCCCGAGGAACAACGGGAAACGCGGCTTCCGCAGCGCTTCGGCCAGATTCTCGAGGAGATCACGGTCGTCGGCCTCGATCGCCGCGACGAACACGGCATCGGCCAGGTAGTAACGGGTCACCAGACTCGTCCCGCCCCCGGACTGCCATTCCTGTGCCGTCTGATAGTCCCGGAGAAGGGAACCCGGCTGATCCACGCGGACAGCGAACCGCAGACCTGCCAGATCCGTGACCGGCTCAGAGCGCCGCCGACCCTGAGCGGCGGCGAGCATCCCGATCACACCCGACTTGGTGGGGACCTGGCCGGTGGCACGAATCTTGTATCGGCTGGAGTCGCCCCAGGCCTGCATCGGCCCCTTCAGCAGCAGTAGCAGTGTCGCGGTCACCGGGCCTCATCCTCCAGCGAAAGTTCGCGGACGAGCACCTCGTGGAGCTGGCCGCCGAGCTCCGGCAGCGTCGTCGCCTTCGCGTCGAGCTCCTCGAAGGGCTTGCGCAGATCGCCCAGCCCGATGAGGAAGGCTGCGACGGGGACGAACCCGTACTGCTGCTCGATCTCGCGTTCCTCCGCCGCGAGGCGACGCGCGGCCACCGCGCGTCGCCCTTCATCCTGCTCTGCGACGACGGGCTCCTCGAAGGCGTTGACCAGGGAGACTGGGCGCGTGTCCCGGACAGCGACGTAGACCAGCTCCGGGAGGGTCTGGTTGGCGAAGGTGTTCAGCTTGCCGGTGGGCATACTCTTGATGAAGGCGTCGACGAACGCCTCCGCCGCGGTGACAGCGGCGGAAGCATCACCGAGGTTCTCCGCCAGGGAGTCCAAGGAGACATTGGCGTAGCGGTACAGGGTCGATGACATCATCTGGACCGTGCCGATCATGCCGGCACCGGTCTCGGCCTCGTCCTCGTCGAGGTCGTCCACCGCGGTGAAGTAGTCGAATTCCGGCTCAGAGGCGTGCACGCCGATGGCGTGAGCGACCTGGACGGACGCGTCGACGTTGTAGTCCGCGTCATCTGCGACCATACGACCGAACATCGCGATGTCTACGGAGTGGTCGGTGTTGAAGAGCTTCTTGGCGTCTGTCTTCTTGATCTTCTCCCCGTCAGCGTCGACGACCGCCTGGGCGATGTTGTGGATCTGCTGCTTGCTCAGGAAGAGCAGGTAGCCGGTCTTGGCGAGCTCACGCCGGTGGTCGTCGTCCAGCTCATCGTCCTCGGGAGCGTTCTTCGGGTCGACGAGTTTGATCTTCAGGGTCTTGAACACCGCCGAGGCCTCGGAGACCGCACGGTCATCGGGCCACGCGTCCTCGCCACCGATCTCCTGGATCTCGTCCACCACCAGGTCGAGCACCCGCTTGGTGCGGAACCCGACCATCGCCGGGTCGAAGTCCTCCTCGAAGGTCCTGCGGATCGCGCGCTTCCACGACTGCGAGGAGACACGCTGACGAGGGACGCCGCCGAATACGGCGGACTTGGGCGCGCCGGTGTCGTCCCGGTTGATCAGGCTCGGCGGCAGCGACTGCAGTGCGTGGATGTCGAGGATGAGGGGCATGTCATGTTTCCTTTCGGAGGTCGCCGGGAGTGTTTCCCGGCGTGGGTTGATTCTGGATTCGAGGTGTCGGTACCCGGACCAGCCGGGCTAGGCGGTCGGGTGGCTTTCGGCCCGCCGGTTCTTCCGGTACGGGGCGAGCGCGAAGTCGCGCCCCCACCGCAGCAGGACGCCGTCGCGGTGTCGGGGGTTCATCAGGGCCCGGAGATCCCGGGCGAAGGCCCCGTAGTCGAAGCCGAGCTGCTGACCGCGCAGCAGCGTGATCAGCGACCGGACATGGGTGAGACGGGAATGCGGATTCTGCGCCAGCAACAGCGCGTCGAAACGGGGCTTCATGGACTTGGATTCGCTGCGTGCGGCGAGCAGGCCGCAGGCGGTGGCGAAGGAGGTCCCACGAACGTGCACCGGTGCCGTCGCGCTCTGCATGTGCAGAGCGAACAACGCCAGCGCCTGGTAGGCCGCCTCCTCGGACGGGGACGGCCCGTCCTGGGTGCCGACCTCGTTCTCGGTGAGGACCGGATCCATCACGCCCAGGACCCGCTCCAGGGCGAGCGGGTCCGACAGCGCCGGCCGCCCTGCACCACGCCGCAGCTCAGCGAGCACGCCCCTGGCTGCTGGTGCCCGGCCGCCACCGGAGAGATAGTCGTTCTGCAACCGGTTGACCGTCACACCGACGGCGACGGCGAGTGGCGCACGCTCCTCCGCGTGTGTCTGGGTTTCTGACATCTTCGTCACTTCTCCTCACTGGTCTCTGGGTTCGTTTCCACGGCGGTCGTGGGCAGTGCCTTACGCAGCGCCACCTGCAGGCTCCGGTAGGCGCTGCCGGCGGAGACGATGGAGTCCGGCCCGTCGCCACGCCCGGGTACCGTCTTGCCGACGAGTGCCTTCGGGCCGGCACCACGCAGCAGAACCCGGGCCTGCGAGAGGATGGTCTCCTGCACCGTGGACTGCCAGGCGCGCACCGCCTGGTCGAGGCCCTCCCGATCGAGCTTCCCTATCCACTCGAGAAACTCGGGCTCGAGTTCCTTGAGCAACGCGTCGGTCGGGGAGCTCTGGAATTCGTAGTCACCGCCGGCGGCCTCGAGGAGACTCCCGGCGAACCTCCCCAGCGCCACCGCCGCATCGCTGGTGGCCGCGGCCTGGTCGATCAGCGTCCGCCGGGTGGACACCGCCGAGGGTGCCAGGAGGCTCCGCGGAAGTTCGATGTGGGTCGCCACGGTGGTGCCCATCGTCGAGGCCTGCGGCCCGTACTCGGTCGAGACCAGCTGCAGGTCCACCCAGTCGGGTGCGGCGTCATCGTTCTCAAATTCGGCGACCTGGTCCAGGGTGCGGGGACGCTTGGGAGGGAGGTCCTTCTTCGACCTGGAGTCGCTCTCCTCGCCGTAGCCCTCGTCCTTCTCGGCGATGATCAACGGCTCGAGCGAGCGCCACATCGTCCGCTCCAGGTCGTACGGGCGCGGGTAATAGACGACGTGATCGCGCTTCGACTTGTTTCTGCTGTACCGGTACGGCGTCATCGGGTCGTCGCTCACGTTCGCACCGGCGTCGGGGATCTTGTCGCCGTTGCTGACGAGCACACCGGTGACGAGGTCCCCCTCGGTGTGGAGACGCACGCGGCGCGACTGCCAGGTCGCCAGGTCCGCCGCGCCCTTTGGCGTCGGGTCCTTCCGCTCGGCGGGGTCGTCGGGCTGGCGCTCCCATACGGGGTGGTCGTCCTCGCGGGCCAACGCCTCCTCCACCGTGTTGAACAGCAACGTGTGCCGGAGGGTCTCGCCGACGATGACCGTGCCTCCGGTCATGCCGCTCCAGCCGGTGCCGATGGGATAGCCTCTGCCGCCCTTCACGCGGGGATCACCGAGGGCACCGGACTTGATCCCCGAGTAGTCGTAGGCCTGCAGATGGACCAGCCAGCGGGCCGCCTCGGCCAGGCCCAGGCTCTGCCGGCCGGCGCCCGCGCGCATGGTGAAGTCGTCCGACTCGGCCTCGGGGATCATCCTGCTGACCCCACTGATCTTTCCCGACCCGGTGGCCAGGTCAGCGACCTGCATGAACGGCTGTTCGGGGTGGAGCAGGTCGAAACGGTCACCCCACTTCTCCAGGTACTCCAGGACGGCTGCATCAGCCTCGCCGGCGTCGACACTGGCTAGCTGGGTCTCGAACCACCCGCCGTGGTCGTAGGTCTCACCCGGCGCGGGCTGCGCGTCCGGGACGTGGGCGCGCCAGTAGATCGCCAGCAGCAGTCGCAGCACGGCGTAGTCCTGCGTCGGCGAGTCGCCTCGCACGCCGCGGATCCCGGTGCTCCCGTCGAAGACCTGTCGGATGCTCACCTCCGCTTCCGTTCCGTCGGTGAGCTGGCAGCGGATCCACGGTCTGTCCACCAGCGAGAAACTCTCTGCCATCGGCTTCTTCTCCTTTGCCTCTGTCATTCGTTTTTCACACTACGGTCACCCCGTGACGGAGCCGACAGATCTTCGAAACCAAGTTCGGACGAGTAACGCACCGGATGCCCCGCGATCTCGCCGCGACCGTCCTCGTCCAGCACCAGGGCCAACTGCCCCTTCAGGAGGAAGTGGTTCGCCCACTCCGCGGGCGTGTGCGCCTCAAGATCGTCAAGGACCTTCACGATGACGCCCTCCCTGGTGAAGGTCCCCGGCAACCGCACCGTGGTACGGGTTAACAGGTCCATCACCTCTCGCTCGGGTTCCACACCGAAGCTCGCTTCCGCGGGCGATCCCCACGGGTGGTAGCCGTATTCTCCGACCACGATCGGGATGACCTCGATCGAGTCGCCGGCGTCGCGCACCTGGGCCACGGCGGCCTGCTCCGGATCAACCTTTCGGTCCGGCGCGTGATACCTGGTAAACAAAGGTTCCAGCTTCATGGCGTGCCCGGGCTCCGGGATCTGGAATACCCCGGCACGCCAGAGTGCTTCAGCGCGCGCTTCGCTGCTGCGCTCCTGGGCCTCCGCCCAGGCATTCTCCCAGCCCGGGGGCGCCTCCCGGGAGGGGTCATAGACGGCGTGCACCAACGGCTCGATGTCGTCGGGACGCCGGAACCCGCCGGGGATCACTGTCTCCTCGAACTCGGCCATGGTCGCCAGCAGCACCGCCGGGTCGTAGATGGCGGCGGTACCGGGGTCGAGCCTCGGTGCGGGGTCACGGCCGAGGACTCCCCGCACCAGCATCGCCGCTTGCGTGACCGGTCCCGGCCGGTCGCCGGCCGGACGGTCGTGGCGGTGCATGCGCCCGGCGCGCTGGATGAGCAGGTCCATGGGCGCGACGTCGGAAATCAGCAGGTCCACGTCGATGTCGAGGCTCTGCTCGGCGACCTGAGTGGCCACCACGACCTTGCGGTACGGGCGCCCCGCCCCCCGGTGCGCGTCGGGGCCGAGTTCCGCACGCAGGCGGTCCTCCTTCACGGCGCGTTCGTTGGCCAGGAACCGGGAGTGGTGCAGCTCGACCTCTCCGGGGAATTCCTCGACGCAGGCCGAGTACATCTCCTGGGCCCGGGCAACGGTGTTGCACACGACCAGTGCACACCCGCCCTCCGCGAGCCTTTCGCCCAGTTGAGCGACGGCAGCCGGCACGGCGTCGTCGATGAACTCCACCACGGCGTGCATGTCCGTCGGCCGCGCGGGCACCTCGATCTCGCTTACCTGCTCCCGAGCCACGGTTGTGACCAGCGGGTAGGCGCGGGAGGAGACCGCGGCCGGCTCCGTGGACCACTCGCCGCGGTAGGCGGCGATGAGCTGGGCCTTCTGCGCAGGTGGGAGGGTCGCGCTCATCAGGATCACCGGGACGCGGTAACGCGCCAGCCACTCCAGGGTCTTCGCCAGATAGGAGTACATGTAGGCGTCGTAGGCGTGCACCTCGTCGATGAGCACCACCTTTCCGGCGAGGCCGACGTGGCGGAGCATGGAGTAGCGCATCTGCAGGGCGAGCATGAGCACCTGGTCGACGGTTCCGACGACGAAGTTCGACAGGAGCCCCTTGTGCCGTCCGCTCAGCCAGCGCGACGCGAAGACCTCACCGACCTCGCTCTCGGCGGCCGCCGCGTCCTCGTCGATCCCGTCGAGGAGCAGCCGCTGGTAGGAGTCGGAGAGCGCGGACTTCGAGTGCGCGAGGAACATGGAGGCGACCTCAGACCCGGGGGTCGCGGCACGCGACCACTCGAGGACGCGGTCGAAGAGGCCGTTGGCCGTGGACATCGTGGGCGCGGCGAAGAAGACGCCGTGGGCACCGTCCTTGACCGCGAGATGATGCGCGGCCGCCAGTCCCGCCTCGGTCTTGCCCTCACCGGTCGGGGCCTCGATGATCACCAGTCCGCCGTCACCGTCCGGCATCCCCTCCACCGCCTCGAGCACGGCCCGCTGGACCGGGCGTGCGGTGAAGTGCCCCGGCCAGGCGAAGATCGACCGGAAGTACTCGTCGGCGTCAAGGTGCCCCGGCCAGACGGAGTGCCAGGCCCCGGAGAGGTCGACCGCCGCAGTACCTGCCGCGACCCGGTCGGCCTGGGTGCCGCGCGAGACCATCGGGAAGGCGAACTTGTTGGAGGCGATCCAGTCCGCCATCACCACGATGCCGGTGAGCAGCGAAAGCGCCGGTGCCGCAGGCCGGATCCGAAGGTCCGGCAGCACCTCGTCGATCCCGGTCAGCTCGGCGATGGCCGCGAGAATCTCCTCCTGGACCTCGTGCCACTCGGCGGGGTGCTCCGTGATGAGTATCCGGGCCTGCTTGACGTCCTGCCCGGCCGGCGCGATGCCGTGGTGGGCTCCCGCGACCGAGGCGAAAGCACCGGCGACTCTCCCACCGACGCCCCGACCCTTGAGCCACGCGGCGAGAATCACCTGCGAGGCGGTGCCGTGGGGCAGGAACGGCATGTCCGCGGCCCGCCGCCAGGCGCCCAGGGACAGACCCGCTGCACCGATGCCGGCGACGATTTCCGCCCCGGCCCCCGTCGCCTCGATCTGACGGGTGAAGTTCTGCGTCGCCTTACCGATGTCATGGGTGCCGGCCAGCCAGGTGACTAGGACGAGGGCCTGCTCCTCATGCAGCCCCGTCATCCTCGCGATCTCCCGCTTCACCGCGTCGGGCACCCATCCGCCCCAGAGGGCCTCCGCGACACAGGCGGCGTCGACGAGGTGCTGCGGAAGGGTGAGCCAACCGGTCTCGTCACCGGACTTCGCCCACAGGCTGCGGGCGCGCGCGCTCAGCCCCGAGACGGCGTCGCCGCGCTCCCACAAGGGCACTCTGCCGGCCGGGGCATCTCCCTCCGACGCCGATTTCGGTCGGTGCTCCCCATCCGCCATGACAGCCGCCCGTCGCTTCCGGTTCCCTGAATACCGGCCGAAAATCGCCTGTATTCATCTTTACGAATAGACGCCTTCAGGTTACCGGAACCACTGCGCACCAACAGTGAGCATGACACCACCCCTGGTGGGAATCGCAGACAGCACTCCTCCGAAGCCCAGAACCCAGCCCCCTACTTCCGCCCCGCGTAGTACCGCCCGAGAAACTCGTCGCGGTACTCGGCGAAGCGCCCCTCGGCGATCGTGGCGCGCATGTTTTCCACCAGCCGGACCATGAACTCCAGGTTGTGCAGCGTGCACAGCGTGCCGGCCAGGTACTCGTGCGCCTTGAGCAGGTGGTGCAGGTAGGCGCGCGAGTAGTTCCGCGAGACGTAGCCGCCGAACTCCTCGTCCACGCCGCGGAAGTCCCGCTTGAAGCGCGCGGCCGGCAGGTTGATCCGCCCGTCGAGCGTGTAGACCCCGCCGCGCCGGCCCAGCCGCGTCGGCGCCACGCAGTCGAAGGTGTCCGCGCCCGCCGCCACGGCGGTGAACAGGTCGTCCGGCTCGGAGATGCCCAGCAGGTGGCGCGGCTTGTCCTCGGGCAGCTCGTCGCAGACCCAGCCGACGATGGTGCCCAGGTTCTCCTTCTCCAGCGCCCCGCCGATGCCGAAGCCGCCGAAGCCACGCGCACCGCGCTGCTGCGCGGCGTCGGAAAGCTCAATCAACCCGCGCGCCGCACGTCGCCGCAGGTCCTCGTACTGCGCGCCCTGCACCACGCCCCACAGCGACTGGCGCGGCCGGTGCGTGCGCTCGCGGGTGAGCCGGTCGTGCTCGATGAGGCAGCGCTCGGCCCAGCGGCGCGTGCGCTCGACGGAGGACTCCTGGTAGGCGCGCGTGTCGACGAGCGTGGTCAGCTCGTCGAAGGCGAACATGATGTCCGCGCCGAGGGAGTGCTGGATCTGCATCGAGCGCTCCGGGGTGAAGCGGTGCAGCGAGCCGTCGATGAAGCTCTTGAAGTCCACGCCGTCCTCGTCGACGTGGGCCTTGCGCTCCTTGTCCACGGCGCGGATGTCCGCCTCGGTCAGGTTGGTCAGGTCCATGGCCAGCACCTTGCGAAAGCCCACGCCCTGGCTCATCACCTGGAACCCGCCCGAGTCGGTGTAGGTGGGCCCGCGCCAGTTCTCGAAGGCCGCCACTCCCCCGGCCTCGTCGACGATGTCCTCGCCGGGCTGCAGGTAGAGGTGGTACGCGTTCGAGAGGATCGCCTGCGCGCCGGTGGAGCGCACCTGCTCCGGGGTCAGCGTCTTGACGGTCGCCTTGGTGGCCACGGGGATGAACGCCGGGGTGGCGATCTCACCGTGCGGCGTGCTGATCACGCCCGTGCGCCCGTGCACCTCGTGCCCGCTGGCCGCCACCTCGGCGGGGTCCAGGCGCGTGTCCACGCGGAAGCTGAGGTCGGTGTCCATGGCGGGGGTGTGCATGTTCTCCGATGCTAATGGTCCGATTGACGACGCCGCGCGTGCCCCGCGTGAGCGCGTACGTGCGGCCGTGCGCGGTGCCGTACGCGTTCTTGCGCGGCGCCGGGCGCCTGCGCCCGGCACGGGAAAGCCCCGGGGTGCGGCCTTTCGGCCGCTCCCCGGGGCTCACGCCTCAGCACTGTCAGGCGCGGCGGCGGTTGGTCAGCGCGGCGGCGCCGCGCAGGGCGACGCCCGCCAGCAGCCACCAGGCCACACCGTTGCCGCCCGCCTTGGGCAGCGTGCCGGTGCGCACGTCCGCGACCTTCAGGACGCCGACGCAACCGCAGTCCGCGGTCCCGGCGACCTCCGCCTCAGGGTGCTGGGCGGCGTCGAGTACCTCGGTGACCACACCGTCGTCGGCGTTGACGAGCCGGAACCGGATCGGCTGGGCCAGCAGCTCGAAGCCGCGCGGGGAGCGGGTCTCCACCAGCAGGTACTCCTGGTCGAGCTCCAGCGGCTCAGTACCGGTGGACAGGAGCCGTCCGCCGTCGTCGGGCAGCCGCTGGTCCAGGCGGGCCACGGTCTGCCTGCCGTTGGCCGTGCGGACCTCGGAGGCGTGGCCGGCGTCGATGCTCAGGCGGGCTCGGTGACGCGGTAGGTCTTGACCTCACCCGCGCGGACCTCACCCGCGCGGACCTCGGCCTGTGGGCCACCGTTGCTGCCGGCGACCGCGAAGGTTCCGTCACGCTGCACGCGCACGGCCCGGTCGTCCACGCGCACCTCACGCACCTCTACCGTGTCGGTGAAGCCGAGGCGGTCGACCACGGTGATCTGCCGCGGCACCCGGGACTTCCGGTTGTCCACGGAGATCCGGTAGGTGATCCGGCCGTGCTCGGTGTCGTTGCCGACGACCTCCTTGGTGGTCGACGGGGCCGGATTCTTCGGTTCCGGCACCGGCGCGCAGGCGTCGGCGGCAGCGTCACCGCGACCGGGAGAGCTGACATGTGCGGTGTTGAACAGTCCATGGCCGGGACGGCCGGTGCACTCAGCGTCCGGGTCGTTCTTCGCCTTCAGGAAGTCCGTGTAGCTGAAGTCGACGACGACTTTGAAGCCGAAATGCTTCTTGGCGGGCACGATCGCCCGCCTGTCCTGCGTGCCGTGGATCGTGTATCGCCCCTCGCGGTTCGCGGTGCGCTCCATGCCGCCGACTTCGAAACGCTTGATCTCGACATTGTCGGCGAACTGCGGGCGGTCGAGGTGCGCCGGTAGTTCACGCGCACCGTGTAGGTGTGCTTCTTGCCGGAGAGCCTGCCGGAGATGCCCCACAGGTCGTCCTTCCCGCCCTTCTGCAGCTTCATCGAGGCCGGGTCGATCGGGTCAAAAATGGCGACCTCGCTCATCGTGCCGTCGCGATAGGGCGCGGGCACCTCGTAGCGGCAGGAGTCGCGGGACTCCGGATCGTTCTTGGCCACGGCCTCGCCGGCGCTGGTCGTCAGGTCGACGCCGTCAATGCGGCGCGCCTCGAAGACCGCACCCGCGGCCGGCTGCTTCGGCGACCCCTCCCCGCCGCATCGCGCAGCCGCTCCCCCACCCACGTGCCCCCGGAGACGGCTCGAGCACCCTGCCGCGGCAACCTCGCCGCGCACAGACCGACGCCGCGCCGAACACCCCTGGGTACGCGGCGCGGCGTCGTCAAGCGGGCCTCAACGCCGACGGTGCGCGGCCACCGCACGGGCGCGCGGCGCGGCGTCGTCACTTTCATCCGTGGCGTCCCCGGCCCCCTCCCGGCCGATGAGGCCGGCCTCGAAGTCCTTCTCCAGCTTCGAACCCTCGACGTCGAGACTCGGCAGGATGCGGTCGAGCCAGCGCGGGATCCACCAGGTCGCCCGGCCCATGAGGAACATGGTCGCCGGCACGAGCGTCATGCGGATGAAGAACGCGTCGAAGAGGACGCCCGCGCCCAGCGCGAAGCCGAAGATCTGGATGAACGGCAGCGGCTGGTCGATGAACGCGACGAAGACGGCAATCATGATCAGCGCCGCCGCCGTGACCACGCGCGCGCCGGCGGAGAAGCCCTCGATGACGGACTCCTCGACGCCGTTGTAGCGCGAGCCCTCGCGGGCGCGGCCGCCGTTGTGCGTGTAGTGCTCGCGCATTCGGCTGACCAGGAACATCTGGTAGTCCATCGCGAGGCCGAACGTCACGCCGATCAGGAAGATCGGCATGAAGGAGATCAGCGGCCCCGGCGAACTGACCAGCCCCCACAGGCCCTCCTGCCAGAACAGCACGGTCACGCCGAACGCGGCGCCGACCGAGAGCAGGAAGCCCAAGCCCGCGACCACCGGCACCGTGATCGAGCGAAAGACCAGCAGGAGCAGCACGATCGCCAGGCCGACCACGATGGCCAGGTAGAGCGGCATCGCGTTGCCCAGCTCCTCGGTGATGTCCATCTGGACGGCCGTCAGGCCCGTCATGCCGACCGTGGCGCCCGTGGCGGCCTCGATCTCGGCGGCGCGGTCGCGCAGGGCGTGGGAGACGTCGACGGTCTCCTGCTCCTCGGGGCCCGTGAACGGGGTGATCATGACCTGGGCGGCGGTGGTGTCGTCGTTCATGCCGACCAGCTGGGCGTTCTTGATCTCCGCCATGCCGTCGATCTTGTCGACGGTGTAGATGTAGGCGGCCTGGGCGGCGGCCCTGTGCTCGTCGAAGGGCTCGGGGGCAGCGTTGGCGGCGCCCTCGGCCGGTGCACCCTCGGCGTCGGCGGACTCAGCCTCCGCGGCCGCGGCCTCGGCCGCCTGCCGCTGCGCCTCCACGAAGGGGCGCAGGGCGGGCGCGTCGGGGTCGACGGCGTGGGCGTCGACGACGAAGAGCAGCGGGGCGTTGACGCCGGCGCCGAAGCCCTCGGCCATCAGGTCGGCGGCCTTGCGCTGGGTGGTGTCGACATTCGAGGTCGTGTCCGAGGGCAGCGCCATCTCCAGGCGCGTCACGGGCAGCGAGAGCACGCCAAGGCCCAGGATCACCGCGGCGAGCATGAGCGCCGGGACCTTCTGCACCAGCGTGACCCAGCGTCGGCCCATGGTCATGCCCTTGCGGAAGCGCTTCGGCCAGGTGCCGTCGCGCTTCTTGTTGCCGGCCACGCCTGGGATGCGTGCGCCGAAGGCCTTCTCGCCGAAGATGCCCAGCAGCGCGGGCACCAGGGTCAGGGCCACCAGCATCGCCACGGCCACCGTCAGCGCGGCGAGCAGGCCCATCCAGGACAGAAACTCGATGCCGGCGACGACGAGGGCCGCCAGCGCGATGATCACTGTCGCCGCGGCGAAGACCACGGCCGAGCCCGCGGTGCCCACGGCCATGCCGGCGGCGTCGGGCGCGGACATGCGTTCCCGTTCCACGCGGTAGCGCGAGAGGATGAACAGCGCGTAGTCGATGCCCACGGCCAGGCCGATCATGATCGCCAGGGTCGGGGTGACGTCGTTGAGCTCGACGACGGCTGTGGTCAGAAGGATCGAGAGCACGCCGATGCCCACGCCGATCACGGCGGTGATCAGAGGCAGACCCGCGGCGATCAGCGAGCCGAAGGTCAGCAGCAGCACCACGAAGGCGACGGCCAGGCCGACGACCTCACTGGTGGCCTTGATGGCGATCGGGTCGCCGAAGCCGGCGCCGCCGGCCTCGACCTGCAGGCCCTGCCCGCGGCCGAGCTCCATGGCGTCGTAGACGGCCTGGCGCTGCTCGTCGCTGACCTCCATCGCAGAGTCGACGTCGTAGTCGAAGGTCGTGTAGGCGATGCGCCCGTCGTCGGAGACCAGCGCGAGGTTCTCGGCGTCCTCGCGCGCGGTCGCCTCGGGCAGACCCTGCTCGACGGACATGTCGTAGACGCCCTGCGTCAGCTGCGGCGAGAGCACCACCGGGTTGCCGAAGCGCTGGGTGTTGCGGATCTCGCCCTGCAGGCTGTCCTCGACGGCGCCCACGACGTCGTCGATGGTCTCCTTGTTGTGCTCCTCGTCGAGCCTGCTGCCGTCCGTGGTGGCGAAGACGAGGTTGACCGTCGCGGCGTCGGCGGGGTTGCCGGCCTCGGGGAAGTTCTCCATCATCAGCTTGGTCGCCTCGATGGACGGGGCGTTGCCGATGCTGAACTGGCTGGAGAACGGCTTGCTGAACCCCACCGCGGCACCCGCCACGGCACCGAGGATGATCAGCCACGTCGCGAGGACGACCCACTTGCGACGGAACGACCAGCGTCCCATTTTGAAGAGCAGTTCAGCCACGTCAGTCCAGACTCCAGAGTCGAGGGTGCAGGGCAACAGTCCAATTCTACCCGTGTCCCGGAACGGTACCGAGGCCCCGCGGGTGCCACAAGAACTTTCCGACGCGCGCTGCCCCGGCGTTACATCACCGTCGCGGTGCGCGCCCCGTCTGCGGTGCGGGCGGATTCCCGCCCGCGTCCGGCGACGGTCGCCCCCGCCCATCGCTAAAAAAGGGACCGCGCCCCCCTCCCGATCCATTCGGGGAGGGGACGCGGTCCCGCTGCGCGGTGGCGGAGGGATTTGAACCCTCGGTTGGGGGTTACCCAACAATCGCTTTCGAGGCGATCACCTTCGGCCGCTCGGACACGCCACCGCCGAATAGGCTAACCGACCGGTTCCGCCGCGACCAAATCACCCGTTCGCGACGCTTTCCCCGCCCGCCTCGCGGCACCGCACGCGCCCCCGCGCACACCCCGCGCGCCCCACACACACGAAACGGCCCGGGAGGAAAATCCCGGGCCGTGCGCAGGGACCGCTCGCGCGGGCCCTTGAGGGAGACAAGTCTTACTTGTCGTCCTTGAACTTGCCGATGACCTCGTTGGCCTTGTCCTTGATGGCGTCGCCGGCGTCGGAGACCTTCTCCTTGGCGTCGGAGACGACCTGGTCGGCCTTGCCCTCGTTCTGCAGGTCCTCGTTGTCGGTCACGTCACCGGCGGCCTCCTTGGCCTTTCCGGCGAAGTCCTCAGCCGTGTTCTGGATGTCACCCATATGCATGCTCCTTTCGTCGGTGTTCTTGTGCTCTTCAGTCTAACGACGCCGCGCGCGCCGTGACGGGCGCAAAACTTTCAACGAACACCGTTCATCGATAAATGCCCAGTTCACGGCCCCGCATTTATTTCATGCATTGTGCACGGTCTGCGCGCGGCCCGCCACCGCGCGCGGTTGCGCGGTCGCTTTCCGACGCCGCGCCCGTCACCGTCG
>NZ_JASPJZ010000024.1:0-30332 GCF_030232385.1 Corynebacterium sp. MSK006 | reverse complement strand
CAGGGATTCACCGACGCGCGCCTTGCTGCCACTCCCCTGGCGGCGCCGTCCTTGTCCCCAGCGACGCCGCCCTTATCCCCGGGGCGCGGGCGCCAGCCCGCGGCCCCTACTTGTTACGCGCCTTCTCGCGGGCGCGGGCACGGCCGCGCTCGGTGGCGGAGAGGACGAGCTTGCGCACGCGCAGCACGTCGGGGCAGACCTCGACGCACTCGTCGTTGCCGCAGAACTCCATGGCCTCGTCCAGGGAGAGGGTGTGCGCCTTGGAGAGGGTGACCGTGGCGTCGGCGGTGGCCGAACGCATGTTGGTCAGCTTCTTCTCCTTGGTGATGTTGACGTCCATGTCCTCGTCGCGGTTGTTCGCGCCGACGACCATGCCCTCGTAGGTCTCCGCGCCGGGCTCGACGAAGAAGCTGCCGCGGTCGGCCAGCTGCTGCAGGGCGTAGGCGGTGACCTGGCCACTGCGGTCGGCGACCAGCGAGCCGGACGGGCGGCCCTTGATCTCGCCGGCCCAGACGTCGAAGCCGTCGGAGTAGGAGTTGACGATGCCGGTGCCGCGGGTCTCCGTCATGAAGGTGGTGCGGAAGCCGATCAGGCCGCGGGCGGGCACGCGGTACTCCATGCGGATCCAGTTGGAGCCGGGGTTGGTGTCCATCGACAGCATCTGGCCCTTGCGGGCGGCCATCAGCTGGGTGACCGGGCCCTGGTAGTCCGAGGGGATGTCGATGACGGTGTGCTCGTAGGGCTCGTTAAGCTTGCCGTCGACGGTCTTGGTGACCACCTGCGGCTTGCCCACGGTCAGCTCGAAGCCCTCGCGGCGCATGGTCTCGACGAGCACGGACAGCGCCATCTCGCCGCGGCCCTGGACCTCCCAGGTGTCGGGGCGCTCGGTCGGGTTGACGCGCAGGGAGACGTTGCCGATCAGCTCCTGCTCGAGGCGGGACTTGACCAGGCGGGCGGTCAGCTTGTCGCCGCCGCCGCGGCCGGCCATCGGTGAGGTGTTGACGCCGATGGTCATGGAGATGGCGGGCTCGTCGACGGTGATGCGCGGCAGGGCGACGGGGTTGTCGACGTCGGCGAGGGTGTCGCCGATCATGATCTCGTCGATGCCGGAGACGGCGGCGATGTCACCGGCGATGACCTCCTCGGCCGGCACGCGGTCCACACCCTCGGTGCGCAGCAGCTCGGCGATCTTGACGGTCTTGACGTGCTCGCCGCCCTCGGGGTCGTAGTGGATCCAGGCGACCTGCTGGCCCTTGCGCAGGGTGCCGGCGTGGACGCGGACCAGGCCGAGGCGGCCGAGGAAGGAGCTGGAGTCCAGGTTGGTCACGTGGGCCTGCAGCGGCGCGTCGATGGTGGCGGTCGGCTCGGGCAGCACGTTGTAGATGACGTCGAAGAGGGGCTGCAGGTCCGCGGAGTCCGGAACGTTGCCGTTGCCCGGGTTCTCGGTGGAGGCCTTACCCTCGCGGCCGGAGGCGTAGAGCACCGGCAGGTCGAGCAGCTGCTCGGCAGCCTCGGCGGCCTCGGGGTCCTCCAGGCCGGAGGCGAGCTCGAGCAGGAGGTCCTGGGACTCCTCGACGACCTCGTCGATGCGGGCGTCGGGGCGGTCGGTCTTGTTGACCAGGATGATCACCGGCAGCTTGGCGGCCAGGGCCTTGCCCAGCACGAAGCGGGTCTGCGGCAGCGGGCCCTCGGCGGCGTCGACGAGGAGGACCACGCCGTCGACCATGGACAGGCCGCGCTCGACCTCGCCGCCGAAGTCGGCGTGGCCGGGGGTGTCGATGACGTTGATGATGAGGTCGGTGCCGTCCTTGCCCAGGCCCTTGCGGTGGATGGCCGTGTTCTTGGCGAGGATGGTGATGCCCTTCTCCTTCTCCAGGTCTCCGGAGTCCATCACTCGGTCGGCAACCTCGCCGTGGTCGCCGAACGCGCCCGACTGCTCGAGCATGGCGTTGACGAGGGTGGTCTTGCCGTGGTCGACGTGGGCGACGATGGCGACATTGCGGAACTCAGGGTGCGACACTGACGGAGTGCTCCTAAAGAATTGGAAAAGGGGGACTTGATCGGCTTGATACCCTACTCCCCCTTGCCCCGTTGACGCATGTCGCTCGCCGACGCCCCGTCGCCGCGGCGTCGCCGCGCCCCTTCCGGCGGGCTAGTGCCCGGCCGCTGCGCGGCCGCTTTCCGACGCCGCGCGGAGCGCCCGTGGCGGCCCCCTGCCGCACTGCGGAACAGCGCCGTGCGCGCCGCGGTCCGCGTCCGGCCCCGGCTCCCGGGACGGCTTTCCCGCCCTGCGCGGGGTAACGCGGGACCCGGCGGCGGCGACGGTACGGGTACAGGCGCCTCCCGCTAGCGAAGTTTTGAACCCGAGAGCGGTTGACTCGCCGAAAAATGTGAATATTGTTAGAGAAGTTACTGCTGTTATCTGAGTTATCGCTGTGGCGTGGTTTCGCGGTCGCCCCGTCGAGACACGCCGCGGCCGAGACCCGGATGACTCCGCCGACCGCCGAAGGATCTGAAGGCTTGACCGCGTCGAACGCATCCGCACGCCGCACGTCCCGCACCAGGGGCCGCGCCCGTCACGCCCGCCCGCCCCGGGCGACGCGGGCCTCCCGCGGCGCGCTCGCCGCCGTCGCGGCGCTCACCGTGGCCGGCGCCGGCCTGGTCACTCCCGCCGCGCAGGCCCTGCCCGTTCTGCCGGGGTCCTCCGCCCCGGCGCCGGTTTCCCCGGCGCCCGCGCACCTGCTGCCCGCCGGTTCCGCCGGCGTCGAGCTGCCGGTGCTCTCCTCGGGCCCGGGCCTGCAGTTCGCCAACCCGCTCGACGAACTGGGCCGGCCGCGCCCGGAGATCCTGGAGCAGGTCCGCGAGTTCGCCCGCCAGCCGTGGATCCCGCCGGAGGTGCGCGACGTGCTGCTCAGCGCGGTCGCCTACTTCGCCGGCGAGGGCAGCGGCGGGGTGGCCATGCCGGCCGACGCCCCGCCGTTCAAGCAGTTCTACTGGCCGACGGTGGCGGGCAACTGCATCGGCGGCCAGCTCGACTCCGTCGGCAGTGCCCTGGCCGTGCGCGGGCCGGCGCACATCCCCGCCCCCGGCGCGGCGCCGGGCCAGACGACGTTCCTGTTCACCGCCATGGGCACCGCCCCGGCGGCGCCCGAGCAGGGCGGCATGCAGGTGCGCTGGGCGAACCTGGCCACCCTGGCCCACGGCGCGACCCCGCTGGGCAACCACGGCATCAACCCCGAGGGGCCGGCGACGGTCTCCGGGGTGGCGGACACGGGCGAGGGCCCGGTCGTCGCCGTCCTCGACGGGACCGTCCACACCGGCGACGGCCCCTGCACGTTCCAGCCCACCGCAGCGTTCCTCCCGGGAAGGTGACCGACCATGGCTGACCTGCACCCCGTCAAGCGCGAGACCTTCGACACGGACTCGCGCACGAACACCGACCCGAAGGGCTTCCTCCGCGAGGTGGACACCTACCGGGTCACCGACTTCGGCCTCTACATGGCCCGCGGCGCGGACCACCCGAAGTTCGGCTACCTGGAGTCCTGGCTGCTGCCGGAACTGAACCTGCGCGCCAACATCTTCCACTTCCGCCCCGGCGTGCCTGCCGACCAGGAGTACTACTTCGACGTCGCCGCCATCGAGGCCGAGGGCGGAGTGTGGTCCACCCGGGACCTCTACGTCGACCTGATCTCGACGGCCGGCCGCCCGGTCGACGTCCAGGACATCGACGAGCTCGCCGCCGCCACCTCCGCCGGGTTCATCTCCTGCGAGGAGGCCGAGCAGGCGATCACCACCACGCTCGAGGCCGTCGACGGCATCACCCGCCACGCCGACGACCCGATGGCCTGGCTGGCCGACCGCGGCATCGAGCTCGAGTGGGCCGACGACGTCGTGCTCACCCCCGCCGGCTGACCCGGACCACCACCCCGCCGCCACCACACCAGCCGGCGCCGCACCACACCGGAATAACCGGGTACGGCCCCCTACCCCCTGCCCCGGGCCGCCATACGCGTTACCGTTTATGTGACCGTATTCTCAGATTTAATTTCCGGTGATTTCAAATGCCAGATATTGACGAGCTAGTCGAGTCAGTCGTCGGCCCCGTGGCCGACGTCCTCTCCGCGATCGTCTTCGCGGAGATCCCCGTCTTCGGCGGGGTCCCCCTGATCGTGCTGTGGCTGATGGTCGCGGCGGCCTTCTTCACCGTGTGGCTGAAGTTCCAGCCGGTGACGGGCATCAGGCACTCGCTGAAGGTCATCCGCGGCCGGTTCAACGCCAAGACCGACCCCGGCGAGATCTCCAGTTTCCAGGCCCTGGCCACCGAGCTGTCCTCGACGGTCGGCCTGGGCAACATCGCCGGCGTGGCCGTCGCGGTCTCCGTCGGAGGGCCCGGCTCCGCGCTGTGGATCGCCGCCTTCGGCCTGGTCGGCATGAGCGTGAAGATGGCCGAGGCCACCCTGTCGGTGAAGTACCGCAGCATCCGCGACGACGGCGTGGTCATCGGCGGGCCGATGTACTACCTGCGCGACGGCCTGCGCGACATCGGCTGGCCGCGCCTGGGTGCCGCGCTGGCCTGGCTCTACGCCCTGTTCACCCTCCTCGGCCTCTACGGGGCGGACCTCTTCCAGTCCAACCAGGTCGCCGCGATCGTCGCGAGCAGCTCCGGCAGTGATCTGCTGCAGGACCACAACTGGATCATCGGCGTGGTCATCGCCGTGCTCATGGGCGCGGTGCTCGTCGGCGGCGCGACGTCGGTGGGCCGCTGGACCGGCCGGATCACCCCGGCGATGGCCGCGGTGTACCTGATCAGCGTGCTGGCCGTCCTCGGCGCGAACGTCTCCGCGGTGCCCGAGGCGCTCGCGGCGATGGTCAGCAACGTCTTCACCGGCGAGGGCGTGGCCGGCGGCGTGGTCGGCGTGGCCGTCATCGGCATCCAGCGCGCGCTGTTCTCCAACGCCGCCGGTGTGGGCACCGCCGGCTACGCCCACGCGGCGTCGAAGACGAAGAAGCCCGCCAGTGAGGGCTACGTCGCGATGTGGGAGCCCTTCATCGACTCGGTGTTCGTGTGCATGCTCACCGCCACGGCGATCGTGGTCACCGGCGTCCACGAGGGCGCCGGGGCCGACGCTGAGGGCGTGGAGCTGACCGCCACCGCCTTCGCCACGGTGGCCTCCTGGTTCCCCTACCTGCTCTCCGTGGCCGTGGCCCTGTTCGGGTTCTCCACGGTGCTGGCGTACGGCTACTACGGCGAGCAGGCGGCGGTCTACCTCATGGGCGACCGCCCGGCCGTGCGCGGCGGCTTCAAGGCCGTCTGGCTGATCGGCCCGGTGCTCGGCGCGGCGGCCTCGCTCGACGCGGTGATCACCTTCGCCGACGCCTCGTTCTTCCTCATGGCGATCCCGAACCTGCTGGGGCTCTACTTCCTCGCGCGCATGCTGCGCGCGGAGATCCTGGGCTACCGCTACAAGGTCGACTCGGGCCGGATCAACGAGATCCCCGATAAGGACCTGCAGGTCGGCATGAGCGGTGACCACGAGCCGACGGCCGAGCAGGTCCGCGCCGCCGAGGCCGCCGAGGCCGCCGAGGCCCGGGAGGCCGCCGAGGCCCGGCATTCCGCGGAGCCCGGCGAGGCCGCCGAAGACGCCTCCCGCGGCTGACCGTCGGTCCCCCTCCCCGACGCCGGGCCGGCTCCTCCCCCGACACCGGGCCCGCCCCCGATTCCCCCGGTTCAGCCGGCCGCCTCTACTCCTTCGGCTCGACCGGCTCCTCGGTGACGACGATGCCGTCGGCGTCGGCGTAGAGGTAGTGGCCGGGCACGAAGTCGACGCCGCCGAAGCCGACGGTGACGTCCTTCTCGCCCTCGCCGGTCTTGCCGGACTTGCGCGGGTTGGTGCCCAGGGCCTTCAGGCCGAAGTCCATCTCGGCGATGACCGCGGAGTCGCGGCAGGCGCCGTGGGCGATCACGCCGGCCCAGCCGTGGTCGCGGCCGGCGGCGGCGATCATGTCGCCGATCAGGGCGGTGTGCAGCGATCCGCCGCCGTCGATGACGAGCACGCCGCCGGGGTTGTCGGTGTTCAGGATCTTCTTGACCAGGCCGTTGTCCTGGTGGCAACGCACCGTGGTGATGCGCCCGCAGAACTCCTTGCGTCCGCCGATGAGGCGGAACTGGGTGTTGCAGCTGCGCGCCTCCTCGGCGCCGATGATGTCGACGAGGTCGGCGGTGGGGATGAAGGTGATGTTCTCGGTCATGGTGGCGCTCCTCTACTTCAGATGGCTCAGATAGCTCAGGTGCTTCAGATGTCTCGGGGTCTGTGCTTCGGCGACCGGTCCGATTGTCCGGCGGACCGCCCGCGTGCGGCGAGTCGGCGGACTCCCCTCGAACGGCGAAGGACCGGCCCGCCACCCGCGTGAAGCGGGGCGGGCCGGTCCTTTAGGCCGGGTGGCGCACTGTCGTGCTGCCGGTCAGGCGGCGGTTCCGGGGATTCCTAGAACTGGCCCTCCTCGGTGGAGCCCTTCAGGGCGGTGGTCGAGGAGTTCGGGTCGACGGTGGTGGCCACGGCGTCGAAGTAGCCGGCGCCGACCTCGCGCTGGTGCTTGACGGCGGTGAAGCCACGCTCCTCGGCGGCCTTGAACTCGCGGTTCTGCAGGTCGACGAAGGAGGTCATGCCGTCGCGGGCGTAGCCGTAGGCCAGGTCGAACATGCCGTAGTTGAGGGCGTGGAAGCCGGCCAGGGTGATGAACTGGAAGGCGAAGCCCATCTGGCCCAGCTCCTTCTGGAAGCGGGCGATGTCCTCCTCGGAGAGGTGCTTCGACCAGTTGAAGGACGGCGAGCAGTTGTAGGCCAGGAGCTGGTCCGGGTACTCGGCCTTGACGGCCTCGGCGAACTGCTTGGCCAGGCCCAGGTCCGGGGTGCCGGTCTCCATCCAGATGATGTCCGCGTAGGGGGCGAAGGACTTGGCACGGGCGATGCAGGGCTCGATGCCGTTCTTCACGTAGTAGTAGCCCTCGGCGGAACGCTCACCGGTGAGGAACTCGTGGTCGCGCTCGTCGACGTCGGAGGTCAGCAGGGTGGCGGCCTCGGCGTCGGTGCGGGCGACGATCACGGTCGGGGTGTTCTCGACGTCGGCCGCCAGGCGGGCCGAGTTCAGGGTGCGGATGTGCTGCTGGGTCGGGATCAGGACCTTGCCGCCCAGGTGGCCGCACTTCTTCTCGGAGGCCAGCTGGTCCTCCCAGTGGGTGCCGGCGGCGCCGGCGTTGATCATCGCCTTCTGCAGCTCGAAGACGTTCAGGGCGCCACCGAAGCCGGCCTCGGCGTCGGCGACGATCGGGCGCAGCCAGTTGTCCACGGAGTCGTCACCCTCGAGGCGGGCGACCTGGTCCGCACGCGACAGCGCGTTGTTGATGCGGCGGACGACGTTCGGCACGGAGTTGGCCGGGTACAGCGACTGGTCCGGGTAGGTCTGGCCCGCCAGGTTGGCGTCGCCGGCGACCTGCCAGCCGGAGAGGTACACGGCGCGCAGGCCGGCGCGGACCTGCTGGACGGCCTGGTTACCGGTCAGCGCACCGAGGGCGTTGATGTAGTGGCCGTCGCCCTTGTTGATCTCGTCCCAGAGGATCTCGGCGCCGCGGCGGGCGAGGGTGTGCTCCTCGACGACGGTGCCCTGGAGGGCCTCCACCTGCTCGGCGGTGTAGTCGCGGGTCACCTGCGCCCAGCGGGGGTTGGTGTCCCAGTCCTTCTGGATCTCTGCAGCGGTGCGGGCCTTGCCGGTTTCGGTCATCTTCCGATCACGTCCTTACTTGTGATGTTCCGGGACACCTTCAGTCCTTGGGGAACGAAGGTGATGGGTCTCGGTGAGCCCCTCCTGCGGGGCCGTCACGCTCTCCGCGTGGCGTGGTTCACAGATTGGCAGGTGCCGAGACCCACGTCAACCTTCGGACCGAGTAAATCGGTGCGCGGGGGTGACCCACCCACATGCTAACTTTGCGAAGTTTTTGGTATTACCCTTCTCGCCGCCCCCGTACTACCAAAGTGACAGCCTGCACCGATCACCGAAATCCGAGCTAAATAAGCAACATGACCCACCTGTCACCCCACCCGAAGCCCACCCTCAGGCCCGTCCGATAAGCGGGGGTGCCAACGCTGCGAACTACCCCCGCCCTTTTGTACGTGACCTGATTCACTTATGATCCTGAACCAGGCACTCGGACACAGACACCCGGCTATGGTGTCCTACCATCCAGCCTTCCCCCACCGAACTGACCCCGTCCCTCTTTAAGGAGTGCGAGATGTCCCAGAATCAGCCGTCCCCCACGACGGACAGCTACGACTACGTCGAAGTGGCAGGCCTCCAGGTCGATCGTGTGCTGCGCGACTTCATCGACGACGAGGTGCTGCCCGAGATCGGCAGCGACCGGGAGAAGTTCTGGGAGGGTTTCGCCGCCATCATCCGCGACCTGACCCCTCGCAACAAGGAGCTGCTGGCCCGCCGCGACGAGCTGCAGCGCGCCTTCGACGAGTACTACCGCGAGAACCCCGGACGGCCCGACCCCGCCGAGCACGAGCAGTTCCTGCGCAAGATCGGCTACCTCGAGGACGCCCCCGCCGAGGGCGTGGAGATCCGCACCGCCGACCTGGACGACGAGTTCGCCCGCGTCGCCGGCCCGCAGCTGGTCGTCCCGATCCTCAACGCCCGCTTCGCCATCAACGCCGCGAACGCGCGCTGGGGCTCCCTCTACGACGCCCTCTACGGCACCGACGCGATCCCGGAGACCCCGGGCGCGGAGAAGGGCAAGGGCTACAACCCGGAACGCGGCAAGAAGGTCATCGCCTGGGGCCGCAAGTTCCTCGACGAGGTCCTGCCCCTGGTCGGCGCCAGCCACTCCGACGTCGAGCGCTACGACGTCCTCGAGGGCCACCTGTGCGGCCGCGTCAAGGGCGAGTGCTACCCGCTCGTCGACAAGACCGCCTACCGCGGCTTCACCGGCGACATCTCGGACCCGGCCTCGATCGTGCTGCGCAACAACGGCCTGCACATCATCCTGATGATCAACCCGTCCTCGCAGATCGGCAAGGACGACAAGGCCGGCGTCGAGGACATCATCATGGAGTCCGCGGTCTCCACGATCATGGACTTCGAGGACTCCGTGGCCGCCGTCGACGGCACCGACAAGACCCTCGGCTACCGCAACTGGTTCGGCCTGAACAAGGGCGACCTGACCGAGGAGATCACCAAGAACGGCCGCACCTTCACCCGAAAGCTCAACGACGACCGCGAGTACTTCTCCCGCACCGGCTCGACCGTCCGCCTCCACGGCCGCTCGATGCTGCTGGTGCGCAACGTCGGCCACCTGATGACCAACCCGGCCATCCTCGTCGACGGCGGGGAGGTCTTCGAGGGCATCATGGACGCTGTCGTCACCGCCGCCTGCGCCATCCCGGGCGCCCGCAAGGACAACCCGCACCGCAACTCGCGCACCGGCTCGATCTACATCGTCAAGCCGAAGCAGCACGGCCCGGACGAGGTCGCCTTCACCGACCAGCTCTTCGGCCGCGTCGAGGAGCTGCTCGAGCTGCCGAAGAACACGCTGAAGGTCGGCGTCATGGACGAGGAGCGCCGCACCTCGGTCAACCTCGACGCCTGCATCGCCGCCACCCCGGACCGCGTCGCTTTCATCAACACCGGCTTCCTGGACCGCACCGGCGACGAGATCCACACCTCGATGTACGCCGGCGCCATGGTGCGCAAGCCGGACCTGCAGACCGCGCCCTGGAAGATCGCCTACGAGGACAACAACGTCGACGCCGGCCTGGCCCGCGGCCTGTTCGGCCGCGCCCAGATCGGCAAGGGCATGTGGGCTAAGACCGAGCTGATGGCCGACATGCTCAAGGAGAAGATCGGCCAGCCGCGCGAGGGCGCGAACACCGCGTGGGTGCCCTCCCCCACCGGCGCGACCCTGCACGCCACCCACTACCACCGCGTGGACGTCAAGGAGGTGCAGAAGGAGCTGCTGGCCGCCGGCCGCCGCGACACGCTGCGTGACCTGCTGACCGTCCCGGTCGCCGCCGACACCGGCTGGAGCGACGAGGAGAAGCGCCAGGAGATGGACAACAACTGCCAGTCCATCCTCGGCTACGTCGTCCGCTGGGTCGAGCAGGGCGTGGGCTGCTCCAAAGTCCCGGACATCCACGACATCGACCTGATGGAGGACCGCGCCACGCTGCGCATCTCCTCCCAGCTGCTGTGCAACTGGATCGTCAACGGCGTGGTCACCGAAGACCAGGTCGTCGAGTCGCTCAAGCGCATGGCCGCGGTCGTCGACAAGCAGAACGAGGGCGACCCGAACTACCGCGAGATGGCCGCCGACTTCGACTACTCGATCGCCTTCCAGGCCGCCAAGGACCTGATCCTCAAGGGCACCGAGTCGCCGTCGGGCTACACCGAGCCGATCCTGCACGCCCGCCGCCGCGAGTTCAAGCGCCGCGAGGGTATCGCCTAGGCCGGCCCCGCGCAGCGTCGGAAATTCAATTGCCGACGCCGCGCGTGCCCCACCGACGCAGCCGACCTGCGACGTAGTGCACGACACAGCGCCCGCCTCCCTTCCGGGAGGCGGGCGCTTCGCGCTGCCGGGGCTAGAGGTGCTCGCCGGTGCCCAGCTCGATGCCGAGGCCGGGGACGGCCTCGATGAGGTTGCGCGTGTAGTCGTGGGCGGGGGCGTCGAAGATCTGGTCCACCCCGCCCTTCTCCACGAGGCGGCCGTTCTCCATGACCACGACGTCGTCGGCGGTCTGGCGGACCACGCCGAGGTCGTGGGTGATGAACAGGTAGCTCAGGCCCAGGTCGCGCTGGAGGCCGGCCAAAAGCGTCAGGATCTGGTTCTGCACCAGCACGTCGAGCGCGCTGACGGCCTCGTCGAGGATGAGGACCTCCGGGTCGAGCGCGAGCGCACGCGCGATGGCGACGCGCTGGCGCTGGCCGCCGGAGAGCTCGTTGGGGTAGCGGCGCATCGCCGAGCGCGGCAGGGAGACCTTGTCTAGCAGCTCGGCGACCTTCTGCTCGCGCTCCCTGCGGTTGCCCACCTTGTGGGTGGTCAACGGTTCCTCGATGCAGCGGTATACCGAGAACATCGGGTCGAGCGAGCCGTAGGGGTTCTGGAAGACGACCTGCATGCGGCGGCGCACGGCGAACTTCTCCTTCGGGGTCAGTTCGTCGAGGTCGCGTCCGCCGAGGAAGACCTTGCCGGCGGTCGGCTGGAGCAGGCCGAGGACCATGTTGGCCACCGTCGACTTGCCTGAGCCGGACTCGCCGACCAGTGCCGTGGTGGTGCCGCGGCGGACGTAGAAGGAGACCTCGTCGACGGCGCGCAGGGTCTTCTTGCCTCCCTTGCGCCCGCGCACGTCGAACTCCTTGGTCAGCCTCTTGACCTCGATGACCTTGTCGACCGCGCCGTCGTCGGCGGCGACGGTCTTGGCCAGCATCTCGTCGGTGACCTTGCCCTGCTCGCGGGCGGTCTGGATACGGGCGGAGGCCAGCGAGGGCGCGGCCTTGACCAGGCGGCGGGTGTAGGGGTGCTGCGGGTCGCGCAGGATGTCCAGGCTGGGCCCGGACTCGACGATGCGGCCGCGGTGCATGACCACGAGGTGCTCGGCACGCTCGGCGGCCAGGCCCAGGTCGTGGGTGATGAACAGCACGGCGGTGTGGTGCTCGCGGGCGAGCCGGCCCAGGTGGTCGAGGATGCGCTTCTGCACGGTCACGTCGAGCGCGGAGGTCGGCTCGTCGGCGATGAGCAGGCGCGGGTTGGCGGCCAGGCCGATGGCGATCAGCGCGCGCTGGCGCATGCCGCCGGAGAACTCGTGCGGGTACTGGCGGGCACGGCCTCCCCCGCCCTCGAGGCCGGCCTCCTCGAGCAGCTGGTCGACGCGCCGGCCGACCTCGGAGTGCGGGACGACGTTGTTGGCCTTCAGCGCCTCAGCGACCTGGGTGCCGATGCGCCAGACCGGGTTGAGGTTGCTCATCGGGTCCTGGGGCACCAGGCCGATCTCGGAGCCGCGGTAGTGCCGCATCTCCTTGTCGGAGAGCCCGACGAGCTCGTGGCCGTCGAAGCGGATGGAGCCGCCGGTGACCTTGCCGGTGCCGGGCAGCAGGCCCAGCAGCGACATCGCCGCGGTGGACTTGCCGGAGCCGGACTCGCCGACGATGGCCACGGACTGGCCCGGGTAGACGGTCAGGTTGAAGCCGCGCACGGCCTCGACCACGCCGGTCGAGGAGGTGAAGGAGACGTGGAGGTCGTCGACCTCGAGCAGCGGGGTGTCCGGGTCCCGCCTCGTGATCCCCTCGGGTGCGGTGCGCGTGGTGTACTCACTGTCGATCGGGTGGCTCATCGCTGCCTCGCCTTCGGGTCCAGGGCGTCGCGAACGACGTCGCCCATCATGATGAAACTCAGCACGGTCAGCGCCAGCGCGATGGCCGGCCAGAACAGCACCATCGGCTGCGTGCGCAGGGAGGCCTGCGCCGCCGAGATGTCGCCGCCCCAGGAGACCACCGTCGGCGGCAGGCCGATGCCCAGGAAGGACAGCGTGGCCTCGGCGACGATGAAGGTGCCGAGCGCGACCGTGGCGTAGACGATGATCGGGGCCGCGGCGTTGGGCAGGATGTGCGAGCGCAGGATCGACATCCGTGAGGCGCCCAGGGCGCGGGCCGCGGTGACGTACTCCTCGTTCTTGACGCTCATCACCGCGCCGCGGGTGATACGCGCGATGTTGGTCCAGCCGAAGAGCGCCAGGACGACCACGACCGTGATGATCGTGCGGTGTTCCTTGAACATCTGCATGACGACGATGGCGGCCAGCACCAGCGGCACGGCGAAGAAGATGTCGGTCAGGCGCGACAGCAGGGTGTCCAGGAAGCCGCCGAAGAAGCCGGCGGCCGCGCCGATCGCGGTGCCCAGGATGACCACCGCGACGGTGGTCAGCACGCCGACGGACACCGAGGCGCGCGCGCCGTGGACGGTGCGCGAGTAGATGTCGCAGCCCTGGCGGTCGAAGCCGAAGGGGTGCCCGGAGCTCGGCCCGGCCAGGGAGTTGGCCAGGTCGCAGGCGCGCGGGTCGGTACCGGAGAACAGCCCCGGGAAGGCCGCGGTGACCACGGCGAGCAGGATGAGCACCGCGGAGATCCAGAACAGGGGCCGGCGGCGCAGGTACTGCCAGGCGACGACCCACTGGGAGGCGGGCGCGGACTCGTCGGCGACGGCGTCGACCGCGCCGAGGCCCGCCTCGTCGCCGTGGGCGATGAAGTGCTCCTGGCCGCGGCGGGCGGTGAAGAACTGCTCGTCGGCGGCCGGGGCGCCGGCGTGGACGCCGGCGTCGGCGCCGCGGGCGTCGGTCTCGGGAATGTCGTGGCGGTCAGGCATAGCGGATCCTCGGGTCGAGCACGGCGTAGATGAGGTCGACGAGCAGGTTGGCCACGATGTAGACGATGACCAGGACGGTGGTGAAGGAGACGACCGTGGTCGGCTCGCCCTTCAGGATCGCCTGGTAGATCGCGCCGCCCACGCCGTTGATGCCGAAGATGCCCTCGGTGACGATCGCGCCGCCCATCAGGGCGCCGAGATCGGCGCCGAGGAAGGTCACCACCGGGATCAGCGAGTTGCGCAGGACGTGGCGGACCATGACCTGCCCCTTGCCCAGGCCCTTGGCCCGGGCCGTGCGCACGTAGTCGGCGCGCAGGTTCTCCGAGACGGACTGGCGTGTCAGGCGCAGCACGTAGGCGAAGGAGAGCGCGCCGAGGACGACGGCCGGCATGAGCAGGGAGATGAAGTCCTCATGGTTGCCCACCGTCACCGGCAGCAGGTCCCACTTGACGCCGACGACGAACTGGAGCACGAAGCCGATGACGAAGGAGGGCACCGCGATGACGAACAGCGAGACGACCAGGACGGTCGAGTCGAAGATCCCGCCGCGGCGCATGCCCGCGAACAGGCCGAAGGCGATGCCGAAGACCGCCTCGAAGATCAGTGCCATCACCGCCAGCTTGATGGTGACGGGGAAGGCGTTGGCCATCGCCTCGGAGACGGGGCGACCGGAGAAGGTCGTGCCGAAGTCGAGGGTCACGATGCCCTTCAGGTAGAGCAGGTACTGGACGAGGAACGGCTTGTCGAGGTTGTACTCGGCGGTGATGCGCTCCCGCGCGGCGTCAGACAGCCCGCGATCCCCGCCGAGTGCCTCGACGGGGTCTCCGGGCATCAGGAACACCATCGCGTAGAGCAGCAGGGTCGCCCCGAAGAACACGGGGATCATCTGCAGCAGCCGCCGACCGGTGTAGCGGAGCATGGTCGACCTTTATCGCGGGGGTGTTACTTCTTGGTGATCTGGTAGTAGAGGGGCACGGACTTCCAGGAGAAGACGACGTTGTCGACGTTCTCCGAGTAGCCGCCGACGGTGTTGGCGTACCACAGCGGGATGGCCGGCAGATCCTGGAGCAGGATCTCCTGGGCCTCGTTGTAGGACTTGTTCGCGGACTCGGCGTCGGTGGCGCCGGCGGCCTGACGCAGCTTGTCGTCGAAGGCCTTGTTGGCGTAGTCGCCGTCGTTGGAGCCGCCGTTGATGGCGTAGAGCGGCTCGAGGAAGTTGCCCAGCGAGGGGTAGTCGGCCTGCCAGCCGGTGCGGAAGCCGCCCTTGATGGTGCGGTTCTCGATGTCGTCGCGCAGGGTCTTGAAGTCCGGGGTCGGCGCGCCGTTGGCGTCGATGCCCAGGTTGTTGCGCAGCTGGTTGGTCACCGCGTCGACCCACGCCTGGTGGCCGCCGTCGGAGTTGTAGCCGATGGTGAACTCACCGGAGTACGGGGAGATCTCGTCGGCCTTCTTCCACAGCTCCTTGGCCTTCTCCGGGTTGAACTCGAGGACCTCCTTGCCCGCGAGCGAGTCGGAGTGGCCCGGGATGACCGGAGAGGTGAAGTCGGTCGCCGGGGTGCGGGTGCCCTGGAAGATCGTGTCGGTGATCTCCTCGCGGTCGATGGCCATCGACAGCGCCTCGCGACGCAGCTTGCCCTCCTCACCGGAGAAGTGCTCCTCGTTGGAGTTGATGGTGAACGACTGGAAGATCGCGACCGGCTTGTTCACCGAGCGGTCGCCGAGCTCCTGCTCGTAGCTGGAGAAGGCGCTGTCCGGCACGGCGTCGAGGACGTCGAGGTTGCCGGAGAGCAGGTCGGCGTAGGCCGCGTCCGGGTTGGTGTAGAAGACGAACTGGACGCCGTCGTTCTGGGCCTTGCGGTCGCCGTCGTAGTTCTCGTCGGGCACGACGGTCGCGTCCTGGTTGTGGTTCCAGGACTCCAGCTTGTAGGGGCCGTTGCCCACGGGGTTCTCGCCGAAGGCCTGCATGTCGTCGTAGGCGACCTCGGGCAGCGGGTAGAAGGCGGAGTAGCCCAGACGCGTGGCGAAGTCGGACTCCGGCTGGGTCAGCTCGATGGTGAAGGTGTGGTCGTCCTGGACCTTGAGGCCCTCCATGGACGACGCCCCCTCCTCGAAGCCGAGGATCGGCTCGAAGAAGTACGCGGACTTCTGGGAGTTCTCCACGGCGTAGTTCCACGCCTTGACGAAGCTCTCGGCGGTGACCGGGGTGCCGTCGGAGAAGGTCTCGCCGTCCTTGATCTTGACGGTGTAGTGCTGCGAGTCATCCGACTCGATGGACTCGGCGACGTCGTTGTGGACCTCGCCCTCCTCGTCGTAGTAGACGAGGCCCGAGAAGACCAGGTCGATGATGTTGCCGCCGCCGACCTCGTTGGTGTCGGCCGGCAGCAGCGGGTTCTGCGGCTCGGTGCCGTAGGTGGTCACGTAGTCGCCGCTGCCGCCGTTGTCCCCGTCACTGGAGCAGGCGGCGAGACCGAACACGAGCGCGCCGGCGGAGAGCACCGTCACGATCTTTCTGAGCTTCATGGTGCTTTTCTCTTTCACAGTCATAGGGAGACGGATCGGGATTAGGGAGAATATTACTTTTCGCTGTGACCGGGGGTAAAGACGTTAAAGCCCGTATTCACGTGTTTGTCCGGTTGTGCCCGATTTAGCTGGGAAAATACTGGTAACATCTTTTAACACTTCACACACATACGGGGGTATTTTAATCTAGCTCGCATTCACACCTGCAGAATGCCGCACGTCTCCCCCGGAGCGGCGACCCCGCCACCGCTCCCCCACCCCTTGCCGAGGGCGTGACTGCTCCCCGGGCGCGACAGCTCTCCGGGTGTGACGGCACAGCCGTCACGCCGTCGCGCCGTCACGCCCCCAGGAACCGGAACGTGCCCGCCCACATCGCCGCACCCAGCGCCAACGCCGGGACGATGACGCAGACGGCGAGCAGCGCGGCGTCGGCAATCGAGACCGTCGAGGTGCGCGCCCACGTGCGCTTTCCCGCGCGCCCGAAGCCGCGGGCCTCCATGGCCACGGCGAGCTTCGAGCCGCGGCGCAGGCCGATGACCAGCAGACCGAAGGAGAGCGTGGCCAAGTGGCGCAGGCGGCCACGGTCGGCGATGCCGCGCGCCCGGCGCGCCCGGGACATCGAGACCCAGTCGTCTCGGAAGAGGGTGATCAGCCGGGCGCCGGCGATCGCGGCGATGACGAAGCGCTCGGGAAGGTGCGCGATCTGGGCGAGGCCGTCGCCGAGGTCGGTCGGGTCGATGTGCGCGACGAGCACGACCACCGGCAGCGCGACGGCGCACACGCGCAGCGTGACCGCCAGGGCGAGCTCGAGGGAGTTGTCGGTGACGTGGGCGACGAGGAAGGAGAAGTACTCGTGACCCTGCGGCCGGCCGAAGAGCGCCATCGAGATACCCGCGACGGGGGCGACGGCCAGGATCGGCCAGCCGCGCTTGGCGAGCGTGACGGGCCCCACGCCGCACAGCGGGGCCAGCGCCACCGTGAGCACGAGGGCGACGGCCGCGGAGAGCCAGTCGACGCTGATCAAGAGCGGGGTCGTCATGAGCGCGAGCCCGGCGACGCGGGTGACGGGGTTGGTCTTCGAGACGAGGTTCACGCCCGCTCCCCCGTTCCGGCGCCGACGGTGACGCGGTGGTCGCCGAGGGCGGCGGCGAAGTCCTCGTCGTGGGTCACGGAGGCGACCGTCACCCCCTTGTCGGTCAGCTCGCGCAGCATCTCGACCAGGCGGGCGAAGGTGCGCGGGTCCTGGCCGTAGGTCGGCTCGTCGAGAAGCAGCACCTGCGGGGCGGCGGCCAGCGCGGTGGCCACCGACAGGCGGCGCTTCTCCCCGCCGGAGAGCGTGAAGGGGTTCGCCGCGCGCAGGTGCGTCAGGCCCAGGGCGTCCATGAGCTCCTCGGCGCGGGCGTCGGCCGCCGCGTCGTCGAGGCCGGCCACGCGGGGGCCGACGGCGAGCTCCTCGGCGACGCTGCGCGCGACGAACTGGTGCTCGGGGTCCTGGAAGACGGTGCCGATGCGGCGGGCCAGCGCGGCCGAGCGCCAGGTGTGCGGGGCGCCCTCGACGCCGCGCAGGCGCACCTCGCCGCGCCGGGGCCGGTCGAGGCCGCCCAGGGCGAGCAGCAGCGAGGTCTTGCCGGCGCCGTTGGGGCCGGTGATCACGGTCGAGCAGGCCTCCGGAAGCGCGACGTCCGGGGCCGCGCCCGCGCGGGTGACCAGGCCGCGGCCGGTGAGCACCGGCTCGGCCTGGGCGCGCCCGGGACGCGCCGCGGGCAGCTCGGGGCGGCCGGGCAGCTCGGCGGCGGTGATCTCGCGGACGCCGCCGCCGGCCTTCGGGGCGGCCAGGTGCAGGAAGCGGGAGGCCAGCGGGGCCCACAGCTCGGTGCGGTGCTCGGCGACGATGAGGCCGGCGCCGGTCTCGGCGCACACGCGCTTGACGGCGGCGGCGACGTCGCGGGCGCCCTGCGGGTCGAGGTTGGCCGTCGGCTCGTCGAGCAGCAGGGTGTGCGCGCCCATGGCGATCACGCCGGCGAGTGCGAGGCGCTGCTTCTGCCCGCCGGAGAGCCGGGAGGTCGGGTGGTCCAGCGGCAGGTCGAGGCCGACCAGGTCCAGGGCGCGGCGCACCCGCGGCCAGATCTGGTCCGGGGCCACGCCGAGGTTCTCGCAGCCGAAGGCGACGTCGTCGCCCACGCGCGAGGCGATGACCTGGCTCTCCGGGTCCTGCAGGACCAGCCCGACGGTGCCGTCGGTGTCGATGGTGCCCGTGCGTTCGCCCTCGTCGGCGCCGCCGAGGACCCCGGCGACCGCGGCGAGCAGCGTGGACTTGCCGGCCCCGGAGTCGCCGGTGAGCAGCACGCGCTCGCCGTCGGCGACGTCGAGGTCGACGTGCTCGAGGGCGGGGGTGCTGCGGGTGGCGTGCCGGTAGCCGAAGTCGCGGGCGACGACGCTCACGCGCGGACCTCGCGGCCGGCGGCGAAGCGGTCCAGCGCACCGGTGCGCGCCAGCGCGCGGACCAGGGCGTGGCCGAGCAGGCCCGCGAGGACGGCGCCGGAGACGATCACGCAGCCGGCGTAGATGAGGTTGTACTCCAGGGTCTTGGCCAGGTTGGCCGCGGTGAACAGCTCCAGGACGATCGCGCCGACACCGGCGCCCGCGCCGGCCAGGGCGGCCGAGACCGGCCCGAAGCGGCGGTAGGCGAAGGCGGCGAAGATCAGCTCGGCGCCCAGGCCCTGGGCCAGGCCGGAGTAGACGGTGCCGATGCCCCACTGGTTGCCCAGGGTGGCCGAGACGACCGCGGCGAGCACCTCGACGAACAGCGCGGCGCCGGGCTTGCGGATGACCAGGCCGCCGACGGTGCCGCCGAGCAGCCAGATGCCGATGGCGATGCCGCCCAGACCCGGGGTCAGCGCGTCCATGGTGGTCGTCCAGGCGTAGCCGACGGAGTTCCACACCCAGAAGATCAGGCCGCAGGTCACGCCGAGCACGGCGGCGACGATGATGTCGACCACGCGCCAGTTCAGGCGGCCGGGGGTGTTGTTCTTCCTGTCCCGCTCGTTCTTGTTCTGGGCAGGCTGGACGGGCGCCGCGTTCGCGGCAGGCGTGTTTTCACGCATGGCGGATTCGATCCTTTCCTCGCGCCGGTGCTAACCGGATCAGGTTCTACGGTTCGCCGGGCCTTACCGGCATCTCAGCCCCTGCTTCCGGGGCTCCCGCGGATGACGCGTGTCACAGTAGCAGACCCCCACAAACCGCCCGTCCGTTAGGCTGGACCGCCGTGAGTCTGAATGCACCGACGACGGCGCTCGTCCTGGAGGGCGGCGGCATGCGAGGGGTCTACACCGCCGGGGTGCTCGACGTGCTGCTGGCCAACGACGTGCGGGTCGGCTGGGTCGGCGGCATCTCCGCCGGGGCGACCAACACCGTCGCCTACCTCGACGGCGACCGCGAGCAGCTGCACCGCAACTTCGTCGAGGCCGCCCAGGAGCCCGAGTTCGCCGGCCTGAGCTGGTTCCTGCGCGGCAAGGGGTTCTTCCACTCGGAGTACATCTACGCCGCCGACCGCTTCCCCGAGCGCCCGCGCCCGGAGATCCCCTTCCGCATCGGCGCGGTCGACGCGCAGAGCGGCGAGCACGTCTACTGGTCGGCCGAGGACGTCGACGGCATGGTCGACCTCTTCCACCGGGTGCGCGCCTCCTCCTCGCTGCCGGTGATCATGCCGCCCACCGAGATCGACGGGCGTGAGTACGTCGACGGAGCGCTCGGGCCCTCCGGCGGCATCCCCGTCGACGCCGCCGAGACCGACGGCTTCGAGCGTTTTCTGGTGATCCTGACCCGTCCCCCGGGGTTCGTGCGCCCGCCACTGGGGCACCCCCGGGCGATCCGCGCGCTGCTGCGGCGCCGCCCGGCCGTCGCCGAGCAGCTGCTGACCCGCCACGAGCGCTACAACGCGACGATGGCGCACCTGCGCGAGCTCGAGGCGGCCGGCCGGGCCTACCTCTTCGCGCCCGAGGGCGAGCTGGTCTCCTCCCGGGAGCTCGACGAGGCGCGCCTGAGCGCCGCCTTCGACTCGGCGCGCGCCCAGGCCGAGCGCGAGTGGCCGGCCATCGCCGAGTTCCTCGCCCGCGGCGAGGGCGCTTGAGACGGCGACGGCGCCGGTGGCGGAGACCGCCCCGGCGCCGCGCGCGCACTGAAGTGCGCTAGGCCTTCGATTCCCCGTCCGAGGAGCCGTCGGTTTCCGCGGAACCGTCGGCGGGCTCGTCGGCGGCACCGTCCGAGCCGGCCGCGCCGTCCGCGCCGACCGCACCGGCCACGGTCCCCTCCCCCTCCTCGGGGTCCCAGCTGCCGTCGGTGGCGGCGGAGTCGTTGACCTCCTCGAGGTACTCGCCGGTCTCGTAGTCGTAGCCGACGCGGTTGCCCTCCTCGTCGGTGCGCGCGTACCACTCGGTGTACTCGGCGGCCGTGGAGTCGAAGGCGGCACCGGCGGCGTAGTCCTCGTCGGCGGTGCCCTCGACCGAGAGCGTCCAGTTGTCGCCGTAGTCGCGCACGCCGTGCAGCACGGCACCGGCCAGCGCCTCCTCGCCGAAGCGCTGCCGCAGCGCCAGCGGGTCGCCGCGCAGCTCGCGCAGCAGGGCGAGCATCATCAGGATGAGGATCACCGCGAAGGGCAGGGCGGTCACGGTGACGAAGTTCTGCAGGCCCTGCAGCGCGTTCTCGTTGCCGGCCAGCAGAATCACCGCGGCGATGCCGGCCATGCACACCGCCCAGAAGGCGGTGACCACGCGGTTGGGGCTGGGGTTGCCGCGCTGGCTGAACTGGGAGTTGACCAGCGAGGCCGAGTCGGCGGTGGTGATGAAGAAGACGGCGAGCATGACCAGCACGATCGGCGCGACGATCTGGGCGCCGGGCAGGTGGTCGAGCACGATGAAGAAGATCTCCTCGGCCGGCGGCATGTTGGCCGGGTCGTTGCCGGGCACGATGTCGCCGCTCTCGCGCTGCAGCCAGATGGCGGTGCCGCCGAGGATGGTGAACGCCAGGATGATGATGCTGCCGGGAATGAACAGCACGCCGAGGACGAACTCGCGGATCGTGCGGCCCTTGGAGATCTTGGCCACAAAGACGCCGACGAACGGAGACCAGGAGACCCACCAGGCCCAGTAGAAGGTGGTCCAGCCGGAGAGGAACTCCTGCATGTCCTCGCCCTGGCCCATGTTCGCCGAGAGCGCCTCGGGCAGGGAACCGACGTAGTCGACGACCACGGCCGGGATCATGTTGGCCAAGAAGGCCGTCGGCCCGACGACGAAGAAGAAGATCGCCAGGCCCAGGGCCAGCACGAGGTTGATGTTTGAGAGCCACCGGATGCCCTTGGCGACCCCGGAGGTCGCCGAGGCGATGGTGCCGCAGGTCAGCACGACGATGATGACCAGCGCGACGGTGTTGCCGGTGGTCGACCAGCCGGTGACCAGCTGGAAGCCGGTGCCGATCTGCAGGGCACCCAGGCCCAGGGAGGCGGCGGTGCCGAAGAGCGTGGCGATGATCGCCAGCCCGTCGATGACGCGCGCGGGCCAGGAGTCGGTGTCCTTGTTGCCGAAGAGCGGGGTGAGGATCGAGCTCATCAGCGGCACGCGCCCGCGCCGGTAGGAGACGTAGGCGACGGCCAGGCCGACGACGGCGTAGATCGCCCAGGCGTTGACGCCCCAGTGCAGGGCGGACTGCGCCAGCGCGCCGATGACGGCCTCCTGCGTCGCCGGCTCGTAGGCGCCGGGCCTCGGGCTCAGGTAGTGCGACATCGGCTCGAAGGGACCGAAGAAGATGATGGCGATGCCGATGCCGGCGGCAAACAGCATCGCCGCCCAGGACAGGGTGGAGTACTCGGGTTTCTCGTCGTCGAGGCCGAGCGGGATCTTGCCGAAGCGCGAGAACGCCAGGCACAGCAGCACGATGGCCATGCCGATGGCGACCACGGTGAAGATCCAGCCGAGGTTGACCATCAGCCAGTCGAGCGCGGCGCTGGAGACCTCGAAGACGTTCATCGGGGCGATGATGCCCCAGGCGACGAAGGCGATGATCAGCCCGCCGACGGTGAGCACGATGGGCCGGTCGACGCGGTAGCGGATCTTCTGGTCGTCGACCGAGACACCCGGCACCAGCGCCGGGTGGATGCTGTGCGGGTAGGTCACCTCGCGGAGGAACCGGCGGGCGCGCTCGACGTTGCGGTCCGTGCGCGGCCGGTCCTCCCCGGGCCTGTCCTTCCCTGAGGCGGGTGAGGCTTTCAACTCCACGGAATCGTCCTTTCACTCGGCGGTCAAAATGACGTGAAGCTCATTTGAGGTTACGCGCGGCCGGGCGCATATAACGGCGCGGGGCCCGCGCACCCACCTATGGTGGAGAGGCATGTCCGACGTTTCACCGAACACATCCCGAAGTCACCACTTCGAGCGCAAGGTCCCCGGCGGCAAGCTCGTCGTCGTCGACGCCGTCGAGGACGGCGAGGCTATCACGGAGGTCTCCGTCTCCGGCGACTTCTTCCTCGAGCCCGAGGAGGCCTTCGGGGCGATTCACGACGCCCTGGTCGGCGCCCCGCTGTCCGAGGACACCGAGGCGTTGACGGCGCGCCTGGAGCGCGCGTTGGCGGGCATGGACGTGCAGTTGCACGGCTTCACGCTTCACGACGTCGCGCAGACCACCCGGCGCGCCGTGCTCGGCGCGCGCGACCTCACCGACTTCGACTGGACCGTCATCCGCGGCACGGTCCAGCCCAGCCCCGTCAACGTCGCCCTCGACCAGCTGCTGCTCGAGCAGGTCGCCGCGGGAGAGCGCGGCCCGACGCTGCGGTTCTGGGAGTGGGAGGACCGCGCCGTGGTCTTCGGCAGCTACCAGTCCTACGCCAACGAGCTGGACCAGCAGGGCGTCGACAAGCACGGGGTCACCCCGGTGCGCCGCATTTCCGGCGGCGGGGCGATGTTCATGGAGGGCGGCAACTGCGTCACCTACTCCCTCTACGTGCCCGAGGAGGCCGTGCGGGGCTTAAGCTACGAGGAGTCCTACCGCTACCTCGACCAGTGGGTGCTCGCCGGGCTGAAGTCGCTGGGTGTGGAAGCCTGGTACGTGCCGATCAACGACATCACCTCCACCGGCGGCAAGATCGGCGGCGCGGCGCAGAAGCGCGTGCGCGGGGCTGTGCTGCACCACACGACGATGAGCTACGACATCGACGCCGACAAGATGACCGAGGTGCTGCGCATCGGCAAGGTCAAGATCTCCGACAAGGGCATCCGCAGCGCCAAGAAGCGCGTCGACCCGCTGCGCCGGCAGACCGGCGTGCCGCGCGAGCAGGTCATCGACACCCTCATCGAGGCGTTCATGTCGCGCTACCCGTCCACCTTCGGTGAACTCGGCGAGGACGACCTCGCCGCGGCCCGCCGCCTGGTCGACGAGAAGTTCGGCACCGACGCCTGGACCCACCGCGTCCCGTGAGCGGCGCGACAGTGAAGGGAGCCCCGCGCCGCCCCTCCCCGCTCGGCGGGCGCCGGCCCACCCGTGCCGAACTCGACGACTTCTCCGGGATGCCCGACGGCGTCGACGACCTGATGCCGGCCGACCCCGATACGCCGGTCCGGCTGCTCATCGTCGGGATCAACCCGGGCCTGTGGACCGCGGCGGTCAACGCGCCGTTCGCCCGGCCTGGCAACCGCTTCTGGCCCTCGCTGACGGCTGCCGGGCTCGTCGACGGCGAGGTCGACGTGGCCGCGGGCATGTCCGGGGCGCAGGTCGAGGCGTTCCTCTCCCGAGGCCTGGCGCTGACGAACCTGGTGGCGCGTGCCACGGCGCGCGCCGACGAGCTGACCCGCGAGGAGCTGCGCGCCGGCGCCGACCGTCTGGTCGAGCGGGTGGCCCGAATGCGACCGCGGGCGGTGGCGATCGCCGGGATCACGGCCTTCCGCGACGCCTTCGGGCGGCGCAAGACGAAGATCGGCCGGCAGGACCCCTCAGGCATCGAGGGCTGGCCCGACGGCACTGCGCTGTGGGTGGTCCCGCAGCCCAGCGGGCTCAACGCGCACTACCAGATCCCGGATCTCGCGAGGATCTGGAAGGAGGTCTGGGCGGACACGGAGTAGATCCCTCCCCCGAGAACGGCGGCGATTTCTCTCCCCATGAACGGCGGCGATTTCTCTCCCCGTGAACGGCGGCGAAGCCGCCGTTCAGCGCAGGCGGCGGGCGTTGCCCTCGCGGCGGGTCAGCCCGAGGGTGTCCATGTGCTCGAGCAGCGGCACCGCGATGCGCCGGGTGGTGTCCAGCGCCTTGCGCGCCTGCGAGAGCGTGAAGGGCTCCGGCAGCCCGGCCAGGGCCTCGGCGGCGCGCGCCGGGGCGTCGGGAAGCAGGATCACGGAGCGGTCCGGCCCGATGCGGATGATCCGGCCCGCCTTCTCGGCGGCCGCCAGCTCGCGGGCGCCGAGGCGCAGGTCGGCCAGCTCGTCGGCCTCGGGGGCCCGGAAGGGCTCCTCACCCAGCCACTCCTCGATCTGGGCGACCGACTCCTCGGCCGCCCCCAGGTCCACCGTGCGGGCGGGGTCGACCACGCGCCCGTCGCGCAGGGCGAGCCCGGCGGCGGCCACCGCGGCGTCGAGAAGCCCGCCGGCGGGCAGGCCGAGCAGGTCGACGGCGGCCTTGCGCGCCACGCCCGGGTTCATCCGGTCGGCGCCGGCGACGGCCTCGCCGAGCTCCTTCGCCCAGCGCTTCAGCGAGCCGGAGTCGATCAGCCAGCCGTCACGGCGCTCCACCCCGGCGGGCGCCTCCCCCGGCACCCGCCAGCCCATCGTCTCCAGCGTCGCGGCGCGCACCGCCCCGCGGCGGGCGACCTCGGCGGCCAGGTTCAGGCCCGGCAGCTCGGCGGCGCGGCGGCGCGAGGCGCCGCGGCCGACAAGCTCCGGCGGGTCGACGTCGAGGACCTCCACGCCGGCGAGCACCGCGTGGTCGCCGGGGGCGCGCAGCACGAAGCGGTCGCCGCGGGTCAGCGGGAGCTTTCTCGGCAGGGTGAGCCGGGCGTGGGCGTCGTCGAGGCGGCGCAGCCCGGCGTTGAGCTCGGCGGTGCCTATGTGGGCGGCGACCTCGCGCGGGGCGTCGGCAAGCCCCTCGCCGGTGACCACGCCGACGTCGACGGTGTCGGTCAGCCACCAGGCCTCCGGGGTGAGCAGGGCGTCGCCGCGGTGGATGCCCGCGGCGTCCTCGCCGCGCAGGTTGACCGCCACCCGGTTGGTCGGCCCGACGCGGCCCTCCTGGACCTCCTCGGACTGCAGGCCGCGCACGGCGACCTCACGCGCGCCGTCGCGGGCGGCCAGCGTGAGCCGGTCGCCCTCGCTCAGCGTGCCGGCCGACAGCGTGCCGGTGACCACGGTGCCGGCGCCCTTGATGGTGAAGGAGCGGTCCAGCCACACGCGCACCCGGGCCTCCGGGTCGGTGGCCGGCAGCCCTGCGAGCACCTCGTCGAGGGCCGCGCGCATCTCGTCGAGGCCCTCACCGGTGACGGCGGAGACGGTGACCACCGGGGCGTCGGAAAGCTCCGTGGGCGCCAGGCGCTCGCGCACCCGGGCCCTCGTGGCGGCGATCTGCGCGGCGTCGGCGCGGTCGGCGCGGGTGAGCACGACCAGGCCGTGGCGTACACCGAGGGCGACGCAGGCGTCGAGGTGGTCGGTGGACTGCTGCTGCCAGCCCTCGTCGGCGGCGACGACGAAGACGACGACGTCGACGGGTGCCAGCCCGGAGAGCATGTTGGCCAGGAAGCGCTCGTGGCCGGGCACGTCGACGAAGGCGACGTCGCGGCCCGAGGGCAGGGTGGCCCACACGAAGCCGAGGTCGATGGTCAGGCCGCGGCGGCGCTCCTCCTCCCAGCGGTCCGGCTGCATGCCGGTCAGCGCCTGGACGAGGGTGGACTTGCCGTGGTCGACGTGACCGGCGGTGGCGACGACGTACACTCAGGCCTCCCTCGCGGTCACTCGGGCGGCGCGCACGGCGGAGGCGAGCTCCGCGTCGTGCCCGGCGGGCACGCAGCGCGGGTCGATGAGGACCGCGCCCTCGTGCACGCGGGCGAGCACGGCCGGATCCCCGGCGCGCAGCGCGGCGGCCAGCTCCTCCGGGGACTCGGTGATACGCACCGCCCAGCCGGGCAGCGGCACCCCGGGCGCTCCCCCGCCGCCGACGCGGCCGTCGTGGGCGACGACCTCGCCGCCGACCTCCGCGGCCAGCGCCTCGGCGCGCCCGCGCAGCGTCCCGGGGTCGGCGTGGAGGTAGTCGACGACCGGGACGTCGGAGCCGGCGACGGTGGCCTCAAGCGCCGCGAAGCGCAGCTTGTCCATGCGCAGCGCCCGGTAGAGGGGGTGACGGCGCAGGCGCGCGATCGCCTCGGCCCTGCCGAGCAGCACGCCGGCCTGCGGGCCGCCGAGCAGCTTGTCGCCGGAGGCGATGACCACGTCGGCGCCCTGGCGCAGCGCCGTGTCGACGTCCGGCTCGTCCGGGATCGCGGGGTCGGGGGTCAAGAGCCCCGAGCCGACGTCGGCGATGAGCGCCAGGTCGTGCTCGTCGGCGATGCGGCGCAGCTCGGGCAGGTCGACCCCGGCGGTGAAGCCCTCCACCCGGTAGTTGGAGGGGTGGACCTTGAGGATGGCGCGCGCGTCCGGGCGGGCGGCCGCGGCGGCGTAGTCGGCGGGGTGGGTGCGGTTGGTCGCCCCGATCTCGTGCAGGCTCACGTGCGCGGACTCGATGAGCTCGGGAAGCCGGAAGCCGGCGCCGATCTCGATGAGCTCGCCGCGCGAGATGGCCGCCTCTCCCCCGCCGGCCAGCGCGGCGCACGAGAGCAGCAGGCCGGCCGCGCCGTTGTTGACCACCACGGCGTCCTCGGCGGCCGGGCAGGCCGCCAGCAGCGCGGCGACGGTGGCGGCCCCGCGCTTGCCGGCGCGCCGGCCGGTGGACAGGTCGAGCTCGACGTCGACGTAGCCGGCGGCGCGCTGCAGGGCCTCGAGCGCCGGTGCCGAGAGCGGCGCGCGGCCGAGGTTGGTGTGCACGACCACGCCGGTGGCGTTGAGCACCGGGTGCATGGAGGTGGTGTCCAGGGACTCCAGCCGTTCAGCCAGCGCCTCCTCGGCGCGTCCGGGGTCGAGTGCGCCGGTGCGCACCGCCTGCTGGATCTCGCGGACCTTCGCGCGCACCACGGTCTCGCGGTGGACGGAAAGCGCCGCCCGGGCGGCGGGGCCCGCCAGCAGGGCGTCGGTGCGTGGCACGCGCCGACGCGGGTCGGTACCGCCGGCGGCGGGCGACGCGGCGTCGGAAATCTCTCTGGTGCTCCTCCTGCGCCTGGACATCGCGCAACCCCTTTCAAGCGTGGCGGAGACGGACGGGAATCGAACCCGCCAGGCCGAGATGCTCGGCCTCACCGGTTTTGAAGACCGGGGCGCCCACCAGGACACGTACGCCTCCGCCCGCGGAGTCTACCAACGCCGCAGCCGCGACCCCGGCGCGGGATGAGACGGGACAGGTAGCGTCGGGGTCATGAGCACTCAACCGGTTGACCCGCACGACATCGCCCTGACCTCGTTCGCCGCCGGCGGCGGCTGCGCCTGCAAGATCCCGCCCGGACAGCTCGAGGACGCCGTCAAGGACCTCGTGGGCATGCAGGACCCGAACGTCATCGTCGGACTCGACGACGGCGACGACGCCTCCGCGGTGCGCATCAACGACAACCAGGCCGTCATCTCCACCACGGACTTCTTCACCCCGGTGGTCAACGACCCCTACGACTGGGGGCGTATCGCCGCGACCAACGCGCTCTCCGACATCTACGCCATGGGCGGCACCCCGGTGACCACCATCAACATCGTCGGCTGGCCGCAGGAGACCCTGCCGCTGAATATCCTGACCGAGGTGCTGCGCGGCGGCATGGACGTCGCGAGCGCGGCCGGCATCGCCGTGACCGGCGGGCACTCCATCAAAGCGCCCGAGCCGTTCTACGGGCAGGCCGCCACGGGCCTGGCCGACCCGGAGAAGATCATGCGCAACGACGCCGCCGAGGCCGGGCTGCCGATCACGTTGACCAAGCCGATCGGCATCGGCATCCTCAACAACCGCCACAAGAAGACCGGCGAGGTCTTCGAGCAGGCCATCGACGTGATGACCACGCTCAACCGCGACGCCTCCCGGGCCGCCCTCGACGCCGGCATCCGCGCGGCGACCGACGTGACCGGCTTCGGGCTTTTGGGCCACCTGTACAAGATGATGCGTGCCTCGGGGGTCTCCGCCGTCATCGACCACACGAAGGTGCCGGTCATCGAGGGCGTGCGCGAGTCGCTGGCCGAGGGCTTCATCCCCGGCGGCTCGCGCTCCAACCTCGACTGGGTGCGCCCGCACCTCGAGGTCCCGGAGTCGCTCGGCGAGGAGGAGCTGATCCTGCTGGCCGACGCGCAGACCTCCGGTGGTCTGCTCGTGATCGGCGAGGTGCCCGGCTACCCGGTCATCGGCGAGACCGTCGCCGGGGAGGGCACCGTCACCATCCGGTGACGGGTGCCTAGGACGCCGTGGTGATCGAGTCGGCCACGTCGCCGGCGGCGCGGCGCTCGGCCAGGCGCCGCTTCTGCGGCACCACGGTGTAGCGGGGATTCTTCACCGACTCGATGCCCGCGCCGAAGATGCCGAAGCGGGTCAGAACGGAGGCGGCCACCAGGCTCGCCCCGGCCAGCGCGGCACCGGTGCGGCTGCGCCCGGCGACCACGGTGGCGCACGCGCCGGTGATCGCGGCGATCTCGGACCAGCGCAGCAGCGCGCCGGGGTCGCCCTCGTGCATCGGCTCGGCGGCGACCGGGTCCATGGACTTCTCCAGCGCCTTCATCGCCGCCAGCTCGCAGGCCGCGCCCGCCACCGCCAGGCCGCGGGCGGGGCCGGTCTCCTTCACCGGGGTGGTCACCATCGCCAGGCCCGAGGCCGCGAGCGTGGCCGAGCTGACGAAGACGTAGGGCAGGCGGTGGCGCATCGCGTTCCACGCCGGGTTCGAGGTGTCCGCCAGCAGCACCGAGGTGTAGACGGCCAGCGGGCCTCCGAGCACGCCGGCGCCGATCGTGGCGGGGCCGGCCACGGCGTGGACGGCCTTGCGCACGAAGCGCGGCAGCGGCAGCCTCTCGCCGGTCATCTCGTCGAGTTCCTTGAGGCAGGCGATGCCGGACATGCCGCCGAAGCCGCCGAGGATCCAGGAGCCGACCGACATCGGCGAGGAGAGCTTGAACACGCGGAACATGTTGAGCAGGCGCTCCGGGCGGCCGAGGTCGGCGACCAGCATCAGCGAGCCGGCCGCACCGGCGGCGATGGCCGCCAGGCGCGTGGAACGCAGCATCTTCCGCCGGCCGGTGGCCATCGCGCCGCAGGCCAGCAGCGCAGACCCGCCGGCCACACCGCCGAGCGCCAGGTAGGTCGGGATCGGCCACTCCCACGGCGGGGCCTTGACCACGGGGCTACCGTAGTAGGACTCAAACTCGAAGGTCGGCAGGATGCTGTCACGTCCGCCGCCCATGCGTTTGGGGTTCTTGCGCTTGCGCTTGCGGCGGGGCTCCTCCGGGGGGCGGTAGGAGTCGAAGTCGTTGGCGCTCACTTGCGTCCTCCCATCACGAATGCCAGGGCCATCGCGCCGACCATGCCGGCCGCCGCCTTCAGCGCGGTCGCCGCCATCTGCGGCAGGTCCGCGGTGGGCACGCGCGGGTCTGGCGGCAGGCCGTAGACCTCGGGCTCGTCGAGCAGCAGGAAGATCGAGCCGGTGCCGCCGACGCCGTCCTCGGGGTTGGCACCGTAGAGGCGCGCCTCGGTCAGACCCTGGGCGTGCAGCTCGGCCACGCGCGCCTTGGCGCGGCGAAGCATCTCGTCGTGGTCGCCGAACTGGATCGAGGTCGTCGGGCAGGCCTTCGCGCAGGCCGGCGTCTCGCCCTCCTTGAGGCGGTCATAGCACAGCGTGCACTTCTGGGCGACGCCGACGTTCTTGGCGGCGGCCTGCTGGCCGGGGGTGAAGTCGGCCCCGCCGCGCTCGGCGCGCACGTTGACGCCGCCGTCGGTGCGCCGTTCGATCACACCGAAGGGGCAGCCGGCGACACAGGTGCCGCAGCCGTTGCAGACGTCGTCCTGGACGACGACGGTGCCGAACTCGGTGCGGAAGAGCGCGCCGGTCGGGCAGACGTCGAGGCAGCCGGCGTTGGTGCAGTGCTTGCACACGTCCGAGGACATCAGCCAGCGGAAGTCCGGGGTGTCCGGCGGGGTGGTGTCCACCCCGCCGTCGGGGCCGAGGTTCCCGGCCGCGGCGGCCGCCAGCGGGGAGCCGCTGCGCGGGCCGGGGTTGTGCCGGGTGCCGGACATGTCCGCGCCCGGGGTCGCGGCGCCGAGCTGCCCGGCCG